>JAJRWS010000540.1 GCA_024276705.1 Planctomycetota bacterium
AAGGGATGATGGCCTACCGGATCGCCGCGCACGCCGCGGACATCGCCCGCAAGGTGCCAGGTGCCAGGGATCGGGACGATGCCCTTTCGCGTGCCCGTTTTGCGTTCGACTGGAATGAGCAATTCCGTTTGGCGCTCGATCCAGAGACGGCGCGCCGCTACCACGACGAAACCTTGCCGCAAGACACCTTCAAGAGCGCCCAATTCTGCAGCATGTGCGGACCGAAATATTGTTCAATGAAGATTACCGAGGATATCCGACAGATGGATGCCCAAGGGGAGTTGGTGGAACTTTCGGAGTTGGAGGAGACGCGCTAGGAGCGGGCGTGATGAAAATTCCATTCCTTATGATGTTCACGGGTGTGCTGCTGGCCGGTTGTCAGGACCGGATGGCCAGTTCCCCGCAAGCCGAATCGGCGACCCAAGCCGAGCCTGCTGCTTTCAACATGGCCGGTGCGCCTACCATGATGCTGAGCATTCCCAACATGCACTGCGAGTCGTGTGTTGCCAAAACGACCGAGGTGCTTTCCAAACAACCCGGAGTGGTGGACGTACGAGTCGATCTCGATACACTGCGAGCCAAGGTAGCAATCGACCCGACAACGTTCGATGGCGCGACGGCCCTGGCGGCCTTGGACGACTACGGGTTTGCTGGCTCTTCGATTGTAAATGAAGGCTTCCCCTGGGGCCGGTAAAACAGCACCACCGGCAACATGATCAGAGCGGTGACTGCAAAGATTGCGCTACGCGGACCACCGGTGGCATCCAGGATGGCAACGCACGTTTTGTAGAGGATTGCTCCCAGGATGATCCCAACCCAACTGCACTGGTTCATCAAGGCGATCATGCGTCCCTTTTCCTGTTTGGGTGGCAATGATTGCATGGCGACTTGAATGGGCACGATGAAAATACCGGTGAAAGTTCCCAGCACGATCAATGCCGGTACGCTGCCCGGATAACCCAGCAGGTGTTGATGCTGGCCGCCCGGGAGGGCAAGTACGATGAGCGTTGCAAAGATGCCAACCGCTCCTATTTTGACCACGCGTGGATTGATGCAGCCCCGCGAAAGGTAGCCGCCGATGACGCAGCCCAAGGCAATCCCCAAGCCAATGGAAGCAGCCATCACCGACGTAGGGCCATCGCCAAGCCCCATCTGCGTTTTTCCCAAGGCATTGACGGTTTGTTGAACAATGCCACCGATCATCCAAAACATGCTGCTGACCACCAGGGCCAGTAGCAACTCCCGGTCATTTTTCAATAGACTCAGCATGTCACGCGAGATGCCGAGCATGGACCAGCGAAATTTCAAACCATCATCCGCAATGGGCGTACCGCGCACCAGCAAGGACGTTAAAGTTCCGGCCACGGCGATCGCCACGCAAGCCAGTGAAGCCAGCCAGACTCGGGAACCCAGTTCCTGCAGCAAGAGGCCGGCCGCCGCGGTGCCAAAAATAATGGCCAGGAAGGTGAGCATGAGGAACACGCCATTGGCGCGCGGGAGATCCTCGTTGCGAAGCATTTCGGGTAGAATGCCGTACTTGGACGGTCCAAAGAAGGCACTTTGCATTCCCATGAGGAACAACACCACCAGCATTCCCGGGAAGCCAATGGTTTCATAATAATAAAATCCTCCGAAGCCCAGCAGCATAACCACAATTTCAGCCACCTTGGAGGAGACGACCACATCCCGTTTGCTGAACTTGTCCGATAAGTAGCCGGCCAGTCCGGAGAAGAGCAGGAAGGCGCCTGCGAAGACGATCATTGCTTCGCCTTGGAGATCCTTGCCGGCCTTGCCCGCAGCGATCGCCGCGGCGGTGGGGGTCGCCAACAGCAGCATCAGTTGCTTGAACAGGTTGTCGTTAAACGCGCCCAAAAACTGGGTGATCGCCATGCCCCAAAAACTTTGGTTGGCATAGACCGCTGGCAACGGAGAGGCTGCGAGCGGCTCTGGCTCGGGAAGCGGGGGTGCTGGGGCGGGATCGTTCATGCGAGCGATTATGGCCGTGCAGGCTGGGACCCACAAGAGGAAACGACCTCGGCCTCCTTTTTCGCCACCAGGGGGCGGGACGTTGTCGTTCTGGCCTCGAATCGTACTCGTACTCAGGCGCCAGCCGGTACTCGTACTCGTACTCGAAAGGAATGACGACTGAAACGAATGCTCAATCGCATCGTATCGATGCTAACGCGATTGATTGCGCGTTGTGACGTGACCCGAGAGAATTCCGCGGAGTACAATGCAAACAGCGAGTACGAGTACGAGTACGAGTACCGCGATGCTGAGTACGAGTACGAAACCAAAACCAAAACGCAATGATGCCAGAACAAACGGATGCAGTGGAGCCGTAAATGCCGTGGCGGTCTGCTTGCAAGTCTTCTCACGGCCCACTGATCCGAAACGTTGCCCCTTCTCACGAAAAAGGAGGCAGAGGTCGTTTCCTCCACGAAAAAGGAGGCAGAGGTCGTTTCCTCAGGACTTCTGGCAGGGGGTACTCGAGGATCGGAATTTCCAATTTGGCGATTTCCTGCAATCGCTGCCAGCCACGCGTGACAAGCTGTTGCCGTTGGCTCACGTAAGTGGCATCCAGGCAGCGCCGGTCGAATGGCCCCTCGACGACGACCGGTTTGAAACGGTTCGCGACAATGTACTGGGCCAATGTGGGATTGCAGCGGATGTGCCGCTCGGGTGTCGTGTGCAGCACTTCGGGGTCAAGCATGCCAATCACGTAACGCAGGTAGAGATCGCTTTCGGTAAGGTTGGCCACATCCTGGCCGCAGACCTCGCATCGGTAACCTTCGTCGCATTTGGCCATGGAAGGAAATTCGGAATGCGGAATTCGGAATGCGGAATTGGCAAGGGTGGCATTCGACGCGGGCTTACAGCCCCAGGACGTCGTTCATGTTGTAGAGCCCGGCCGGTTTATTGGCCAGCCACTTGGCGGCCAGCAGGGCCCCTTGGGCATAGCAGTCGCGGCCGCTGGCGGCGACTCGAAGTTCGAGTGTTTCTCCGAGCATTCCAAATACGATCGTATGCTCCCCCGGGTTGTCGCCGGTCCGTACGGCGTGGAAGCCGATTTCACTTTGAGGACGTTGCCCCGGGCGTCCTTCCCGGCCATGAGTCTGCTCCGTTTGCCCCATGATGTCGGCTACAATCTGGCCGAAACGGAGCGCTGTGCCGCTGGGGGCATCTTCCTTGAAGCGATGGTGGCGTTCGATGATCTCGACATCGACTCCCGAGGGAAGATTTTTAAGCGCCTGGGCGGCAACCTCGGTGAGCTTCATGGTCAGATTCACTGCCGTGCTCATGCTGGGAGCCCAGACGATTGGGATGTGACGTTTCCCCTCGCTTCCTGCCAGATGATCAACAGCCTGCTTTCCAGCCGCCTGTCGAATCACACCTTGTTGTTGGCGACTGAAGCCGGTGGTGGCCAGAACCAGAGGTGTATCGGATTCGACGCATTGTTCCAGCAGGTCCATGGCTGCGGCGGGAATCGAGAAGTCGATCACCGCGTCGGCTTCCAGCGGAAATTGGTTAGAGAGCAAGATGCCCGTTTCACCCATCCCCGCGACGATTCCGGCATCTTGCCCCAGGGCTGGGTGGCCTGCCGATTCCAGGGCGGCAACGATCCGTAGTTGAGGGTCCACATTGGCCAAGGCGATCAGCCGTTGCCCCATGCGGCCGGCGGCTCCGTGGATGGCGATGCGAGTGGGCATGATTAAATCTCGCTAGTTGTTGGCCTGAATGGCACTTACGATTTCGTCCAGGTTATTGGCAACCGCAATCGCCTGGTTGGCGTACCTGGCCTGGAGGACTCCGCGGCTGGCCAGTACACGGTCGAATTCATTCTGGTCGGAGGTGTGATAGGCAACGGTTGCGGTGGGATCCTTGAGCTGATGTCCCGTGAGGATGCAAACGACGCGGTCGGAAGGGCTGATCACGCCTTCCGCCCGCAGCAGCTTGGTCCCTGCCACGCTCGCCGCGCTGGCCGGTTCGCAGCCCAGGCCATTGGCTCCCACTTGCGATTTGGCATCCAGGATTTGCTGATCGGTCACTTCGCGGACCACGCCCTGGCACACATCGATCGCCCGCAGGCATTTGCTGAGATTGACGGGCCGATTAATTTCGATCGCACTGGCAATGGTGGACGCACGTTGCTTGGTTTCATCCAGTTCGCGATAGTACTGTTCGATGATTTTCCGGTCTGGGCGACCTTGGTTCCATTTCAAACCGCGGTTCTCGACCAGTTCATAAAACGTGTCCGCGCCCGCGGCGTTGATGACTGCCAGGCGTGGAATACGATCAATCAAGCCAAGTTGGTGCAGTTCCAGGAAAGCCTTGCCAAACGCGCTACTGTTGCCAAGATTTCCGCCTGGTACCACGATCCAGTCGGGGGTTTGCCAGTCGAGCCCTTCCAGGACCCGATACATGATGGTCTTCTGGCCTTCGAGACGAAACGGATTGACGCTGTTGACCAGATAAATGCCCAGTTGTTCGGTGACCTGTTGTACGCGGTGCATGGCATCGTCGAAATCCCCGGCAATTTGTATTGTCAGCGCTCCATAGTCGAGCGCTTGAGAAAGTTTGCCGTAGGAGATTTTCCCCGAGCCAATAAAGATGACTGCCTGCATGAGTTTGCTCACGCCGCAGTAGAGGGCCAGGGAAGCGCTCGTGTTGCCGGTCGATGCGCAGGCGGCCCGTTTGGCACCGATGGTATGCGCATGCGTGAAAGCGGCGGACATCCCATTGTCCTTGAAACTCCCCGAAGGGTTCATGCCTTCGTATTGCAGAAACAGGCCACCCCGATTGAGTCCGATGTACTGGGCGACTCCGTCCGAAGCATGCAAGAGCGTTTGTCCTTCGCCAAGGGTGACCACTTTTTCCGGAGGTGCGAAGGGAAGCAATTCGTGGAAGCGCCAAACGCCGCTGTGGCAAAGAGGCTGGTTGCGCCGGGACCATTTGGATTGAAATTGGCTAAGCGTATCGGGAATGGGGAGATGTTCCCAATCGTAGACGACATCGAGCAATTCGCCGCATTGTTTGCAAGCGGTCAGAGCCTCGCCCAGATCGTAGGTTGCCAGGCAATCAGGCGACAGGCAACGCTGAAACGCCTGATCGGAGTTGGTTTGCACCGATGTAGACACCGAGAACTCCGTTCAGGAAAAAGTTTGGAAATAATCCTCGAGTTTACTAGGCGCCAGCAGAAAACTCAAGGTGCCGATCGTTTGACGAATTGTGAGGCCCTGAGTACAATAACGATCTGGCCTGCATTGCCGAAAATCGGCCAGGAATTAGGATCGACCAGCGGTCCAGGCAAGTCTTTTCCCAAGCATGCTTCAACGTGTAATTCAGCGCTGGGTGGGAAGGAAGCCAAGTACCCTTGGAGTCTTAGGGAGAAACACCATGAAAAAAATAGATATAAAAACCTACAAACAACGATTGCTGGAAATGCGGCGACGTTTACGAGGTGATGTGACTTCGATGGCCGATGTAGCCTTAGGGAGCGAAAGTTCCGAGCCTACCAGCATGCCGATCCATATGGCCGAACTGGGCAGCGACAATTTTGAACAGGAATTTACCCTCAGTTTACTGGCGACCGAGGAAGGGACGTTGAGCATGATTGAAGATGCCTTGGTCCGCATCGAAAACGGCAGTTTTGCAATCTGTACGGGGTGTGAGGGGAAGATTCCAAAAACACGGCTCAATGCGATTCCCTATACGCCACTTTGCATCCAATGCGCGGAAACGGGCGAAGGCAAGCACTCTGGAAAAGGGACCTGTCGTGGAACTGGCAATGGACGGGCTGGAGGCGGAAGCGGGCGCGTGAATCGTCCCCGTTAGAGCCTCCCCCTATACCACGTGTGCGCCGTGCGCGCTAGTTGAAACACGAAATCCACAGCGGTGAAACACAAACGCAGGGAGCGATTGAGGCGCATGGATAGCACCTGCCGTAACCCAAATTCGCCCGATTCTGAAAATTTGAGCGGCGCGACGGGCTTGAATTTGCCTTCAGGCTCATGTCTGAGGATTTCGCTCTGGCGACATTTCCTTTTCTGGGCCTTGGCGATATTCGGGTGCAGCGCTGATTTGTTGACCAAGTATTGGGCGTTTTCCGTACCCAGCTTACGCGGGGGAGCGGTCTGGTGGCTATGGGAAGGGCATGCGGGGTTTCAACAAAGTCTGAACGAAGGAGCCCTGTTTGGTCTGGGGCAGGGACAGGTAGGATGGTTTGCCATTTTTTCCTTGGTGGCATTGATTGCGATTCCTTTGTGGTTGTTTTGCTTCGGGGCCGCTAGCGATCTTTGGCTGCTAGTGACCTTGGGATGCATCATGGGTGGAATCGTGGGCAACCTCTACGATCGGCTCGGTTGGCATGGGCTCCGCTGGGAGCAATTCATCCTAACGCGGTCCGGCCCTGTTTACGCCGTTCGCGATTGGATCCTATGGTGTTGGGATTTTGATCGAGGCCTGGTCTGGCCCAATTTCAATATCGCCGATTCCCTGCTGGTCTGCGGGGCCGTGTCGTTGGTGTTGCATGCTTATTGGAATGGGCGGAGAGTTGAGGCAGAATCCCAGGAGGGTCTGAGCCGTAGGCGCTAGCCTCGGGTGCCCACTTGGAACTGAATAGCCGGCACAAGTCCATCGTGCAAAGAACCGGGGCAGGATCCCAGATCCTCCTCACTCCTCCTCCCGGCTTTGCCGGAGGAGTCTCACAACCTCGTGCGCAGCGGTGCTCGTGCTTGTAATCGATGCCACCCATGTGTCGGTGTGGCACGTCCCTGAGGCACGAAGGGCGTGGCCGATAAATAACTATCCGGTTTTCTGTAGGGAACGTTCAAGAAAAAAACTTCGGTAAATCGTGGCGTTCTGATAATGCAGCTTCGTACTCGTACTCGAGTCGCATGGCGAGTATCCTACGGCCGTCGAGTACGAGTACCGCTTCGCTGAGTACGAGTACGAAGAGAAGCCAAAATACCCAACTTGAAATGGGGAAGTTATTCCTCGTTCGCTCCTAAGGGCGTGGTTGTATTGCCAAGACGCTCTTTCCCCAGATCCTGCGTTAAAGGCCAGGCATCGTCCGATCATTAAATGTCGTGTTTATTTCCGTGATGAACACGTTTCTTGCCTGTGCCATCAATGAAATTTTGCAACCACGAAAGAAACGAAATTACACGAAAAATTCAACGAATAAGTTTTTCCCACTCTATCTGTAAATAATCTCAGCCCTCTACCTGTCTTGTCTTTAGTTTCGTGTCATTTCGTTTTTCGTGGTTGTCATTCAGTCACTCAAGACGAAAAGTGACTCCTCTAGTCCAAATGCGACAGTTATGCGTATTTCACCCTGGATGCTGCTCGGCGACGGCTTTGGCAATAAAGTCGACGGCTCCGTCGATTGCTTTGACTCCCAAGGCACCTTCGCTATCCATATCGATATCGAATTCTTCTTCGAAGGCGGCGACCAGCTCAACGCTTTGGATCGACTCCGCTCCCAAATCTTCGACAAATCGATCGGTGTCGCCAATCTGGCTGGCATCGATTTCCAGGGTCTCCGCAACAACCTGTTTGACCCGTGTGGCAACGTCGGACATCTTTTTTCTCCTAGGATGGAATGATGGAAAGGTGGTTAGATCGCTTCTACGCGGCGGGCGACTTCCGCAATTTCTTCTTCAATTTGCTGCACGAATTTGTTCTCTTCGTAGGTGCCGCGGACGCCGATGAAATCGGCTTCGCGTTGTGACGGTTCGGGATCGATGCCGAACCCGGTTTGAGTGACGCTTTCAAATTCCTTACTGGCGTCGTTGAGAATCAGCTTCAGGAATTTTGTTCGCACGCCCTGCCACGCTTTGGCCGCCGCCTTAAGGTCGTCGGTTGTCATGCTGGAGACTTCCCGGCCGAAATGCTGCTGGTAGGCCCAGACCGTCCAGGCCCACTCGTCTTTTTCGTAGCAGGAGTGAATTTCCGTGAGCTTTTTTTGCAAGTCGTGAATTGAGTCGATTTGGCCCGTTTCGATCCGGGCGCAGAGTGTTTCAAACCGGTCTTGCGGCATCAGTTGCCCCGCCAGGTCGATCCACTCGCCGCTGAAGATGGCCTGGCTATCCACGCTCAGGCAGTTGGCCAGATTTTGATTTCCCGCTTCCCGCGCTCGTTCGACTCGGGAGATGAGTCGTTCCAGGAGATACATTTCGATGCCTGCTCGATAATATTTGACTCCGGTTCGTAGCAGGACGCGGCGCACTTCCGCGCCTTCGATCGTGACGACTTTCACCGAGCGGTCGGTCGTTTTCATCAGCTCCTTCAGCCGGGCCGTGCCACGCAGCATCCGTCCCACCGTGAGTGGGCTGAAGACGTCGAAGTCGATCAAGTCGCGGCGGTTGGGGGCCGTGCGTCGATCTCGTGCCGGCCACTTCTGACCATCGCGGACCGTACCGACGGTTGACAAGTAGAGGCCGGGAACCATTTCACATCGGCCATTCGCCTTAGCTTCGATGTGACTGAAGGGAAAATCGCGAGTGTCGAAAGTACGTGTGTGCTTGCCCAACACGACTGAGAATGGCCCAACCCGGCAGGGCCACATGAGGTAGGAAAACGACCCTGTCTTACAGCCCCGTTCCAGCTTGCCTTCATGGACCGGGCCGAGCTTGTACATGTGGTTCGATTGATTGGTGCCACTGCCGGCGTTGTAGAAGCTCAGCAGACCGGCGATCAGTAGCGTGCTTTTGTGATGTGTGACCGTGTAGGGACCTGCAAAGACGCTGCATGCTTCGCCATGGAAGCCTTCGCAGTTGGCGAAAAAGAGTGAGCCTTCGGCTGAGAATTGTTTGCCGATCTGACACGCCTGGCCGACAAACGATTTGCCGAGGATTGCTCCTTCGGTGACTCGGGATCCTTCCGCGATGATGAAGTCTTCGGCGATCACACCCGCGCCGACGACTGTGGGGGCTTCGGCACAGCTCAGGATAGTGCCGTTGACCAGGGAGATGGCCCCTCGAACTGCCGTGGAGTCACCCAGGTTGACATTTTCGATCCGGGCGACCGAGCAGATGGTCGCCTGGCGGCCAATGGTTCCTCGATCGCTTCGGGCCGATTTCACTTCCTGGTCGGCCAGATGGGCCAGTTTTTCGACCAACCGCGGACGCCAGCGGACGAGGCATTGCAGGTAGGCGAACTGGGCGGACAATTCATTGAACAAGGTGACTTCGCGCCCGCCTCCCTCGTTAAGTGTTTCTACCTGAACGCCATTGCCAAAGGTGCTTTCGGAATCGGCTTGGAGCACGCCGACGTCTTCGATGCAGGCCCCGTCGCCTATGCGATAGCCGGACAGATGGGAGCCAATTCGAGCGATTCGCACGCCGTCGCCAACGGTGCAATTGGCAATGTAGGCATCGTAGATGCCGGCCGGTTTGCTCAAGCCGTTGCTGCCGGCCACCTGGCCGTCGCAATTGCCCAGCCGGATCTCGCCGGCAAATTGAACCCGCACAACATGCTCGGGGTTAAAATTCGGAGTGACTTGCACCCGTGACCAATCGGCTGCCATGCAACCGGCGGCACCTAGGGTGTCAATCTGAGCAGGGGAGAGTGGTAGGTAAGCGATGTCGGGCACGATGGACTCCGGTAGTATGCCTTTGCATGGGTTATGGGGGCGTGGAAAAACAACTTAGGCCAGGTCCTTCGTCAAGGTAAAGGTGTCGCCAGCGATCACGCCTTCCTCATCCGTGGGGATCACCCAGGTCTGGACTCGGCTGTCGGCCGATTGGATGGCCCCTTCCTGGCCGATCGTCGTCCGGTTCGCTTCGGCATCGAGGGCGATGCCCAGTTGCTGCAAGTTCCCACAGCAACCAGCTCGAATGGACGGGGCATTTTCGCCGATGCCACCGGTGAAGATGACCGCATCGAGCGACCCGAGAGCAGCCGTGTAAGCGCCCAGATATTTCTTGATGCGATAGCAGAAAATGTCAATCGCCAGTTGGGCTCGGGCATCTCCTTGCCCGGCCAGTTGGGTCAAGGTACGCATGTCGTTGGACTCGCCGGAAATACCAAGCAGGCCGCTTTGCTTGTTGCACAGTTTGTTGAGCGCCGCCAGGTCGTAGCCATGCTCGGCCAGGTAAAAGAGGATGGCCGGATCGAAGTCGCCCGTGCGGGTGCCCATCACCAGGCCTTCCAGAGGGGTGAGGCCCATCGAGGTGTCGATGCATTTCCCATCTCGGACCGCGGCCATCGAGCAGCCATTGCCCAGGTGGATGGTAATGCAGTGGATATCTTCGCGGCCGAGCAATTCCGCGGCCCTTCGGGCAACATAAAAATGCGAGGTGCCGTGAAAGCCATAACGGCGCACACCATATTTTTCGTACAGCTCGTGGGGCAGCGCATAGGTGTAGGCAACCGGTGGGATCGTGGCATGAAAGGCGGTGTCAAAAACGGCTACGTGTGGGGGCGTGGGCAATGCGTGCTGGGCCGCTCGGATGCCGATCAAGTTGGGAGGGTTGTGCAGGGGAGCCAGGTCGGCAACCGATTCGATGGAGGCGATGACTTGATCGTCGAGGATGACCGATTCGCTGAATGCTTCGCCTCCATGTACCACACGATGCCCGACGGCCCCGACTTCATCCAGGCTTTCGATCACGGCGCCCGGACCTTGAGTCAAAGCTTGGAGAATCAGTTGCATACCCTCCTCATGGTCGGGAACGGGTTGCACCGTACGGGTCTCCTTGCCGCCGCTCTCCTGGATTAGGGCCGCTTCTTGTTCCCCGATACGTTCCACCATGCCGGTCGCCAGGACCGACTTGTCAGGCATGTCAAACAGCCGGTACTTAATCGAGGAACTGCCGCAGTTAACTACAAGGATTTTCATGGTGAGGTCGGTACTGGAAAGTCAGTAGTTCCAATAATGGCCGATGAAGCCGACCCGAGTCGCGTGCTAGCTGCTAAAAACGTCGGTTTCCGGGCGGCTTATCGAATTGCTTCACGTAGGGCTAAGCGGCAATTTGAAAGTACTGAAAGTTGGAAAGTTGGAAAGTTGGAAAGTTGGAAAGTTGGAAAGTGGCAACCAAGGGGTAATGGTCTTAACGCCAACTTGCCATCAACCGTCTTTGCCCGCCTGGGCCAGGCAGATGGCGGAGGTGGCGACGATATCGTCGACACTCGCGCCACGAGAAAGATCGCTGATCGGATGGGCGAATCCTTGCAAGAAGGGGCCGATTGCCTTGGCTCCAGCCAGGTATTGGGTCAGTTTGTAGGCGATATTTCCCGCATCGAGATCGGGGAAGACCAGTACGTTCGCCTGCCCGGCCACAGGGCTGCCGTCGGCGACTTTTTTCGCCGCCACCGCTGGTACAATGGCCGAATCAGCCTGGAATTCACCGTCGATCAACAAGCTGGGATTCCGCTTGCGGACGAGCTGCAAAGCCGCGGTCACTTTTTCGGCATCCGCATGCGATGCGCTGCCACGCGTGGAGAAGGAGAGCATGGCGGTGCGCGGCGGGTCTTCCAGCAGGCTGGCTGCACTGCCGGCGGAAGCGATGGCGATATCGGCCAACTGCTCGGCCGTCGGTTGTACGTTGACCGCGCAGTCGGCAAAGATGAACGGTCGCTCGGCGCCACCGCCCGGCGTGGGAACCAGCATCAGGAAAAAACTGGAGGCGGTTTCAATGCCTGGCCCGTAGCCCACTGTCAGCACGCCCGCCTGGATGACGGTGGCCGTGGCGTTGGCCACGCCAGCGACCAGGGTGTCCGCGTCGCCGCAGGCGACCATCATGCCGCCAAAAAAAAGCGGTTTCTTGACCATCCTGAGGGCAATGCTCTCTTTGAGCGAGCGGCCAGCCCGGTATCGGTCGGCATAAGTTCCGAGTCGATCACTCTCGGCTGGATCGAATGTTTCGATACCCGTCAGAGAGACGCCCGCTTCGCTGGCTGCAGCGGTAATTCGGTCCGCTTTGCCCAGTAAAATCGGTTGGGCCAGACCGTCGTCGGCCAATTGCCGGGCGGCGGCGGCGATGCGAGGGTCATGGCCCTCGGGGAGCACAATGCGACCTGGCTGAGCCCGGGCCGCTTCAAAACAACGTTTTACAATGTCCATGGGGGGAAAGGTTGAGGGTTGAAGGTTGAAGGTTGATGCCAGGCAGCCCCTACACGCCCAGGTTCAGGAAAAAGGGTGTCGGGTGTCGGGATGTAAAAAATGTCCCCTCTCCCCCGGCCTCTTGCCGCCAAAAAACATTCCATACCAGTAGGACCTTCATGGCAAGTGGTTGGGGGAGAGGGCTAGGGTGAGGGGGTTGAAGCGGGTACCCAGGTGTCGGGTGCCAGGGAAAGAGGGTTCAGGGTCCAATCGTAGGCCGGAACGAGCTCCGCGCTGTTCCGGCAATACTGCTGCCCCTTTAATTCCGCAATCCGCATTTTTTACAGTTGAGGCGCTCCCGGTTTTTTGTCGCGCACCCAATCGTAGTATTCACGCATCTTCAATTCGCTGGCGGCTTCGTCGTCCAGAAAGACGCGAGTGGAACCGTGCATTTGCAAAGCACTGGCCGTGTTCATGCTGGTGATGGGACCCTCCACCGCCTCGGCGATGGCTTTTGCCTTGTTTTTACCATTGGCCAGCAGCACGATCCGCTGCGATTCGAGGATTGTGCCGACGCCCATCGTGATGGCATAGATGGGCACTTCCTCGCGAGTGTCAAAGAAACGGGCGTTGTCGTCGATGGTCGATTCGGCGAGAGTTTTCAATCGGGTTCGAGACTGCAGAGAGCTGGTCGGCTCGTTGAAGGCGATGTGGCCGTCGGTGCCGATCCCGAGAATCTGAACGTCGATGCCGCCGCAATCCGCGATTCGTTGTTCATACCAGGCACAAAAAGCTTTGTAGTTGCTCGTTGTGCCAGAGGGAATGAAAGTATTCTGCGTGGGGATGTTGACGTGCTTGAAAAAATTCTCATGCATGAAGTAGTGATAGCTTTGGGAATGACTTCCAGGCAGACCCACGTATTCGTCCAGGTTGAAGGTGGTCACTTGCGAGAAGTTAAGACCTTCTTCCTTGTGCAAACGGGCCAGCTCTTTGTAGAGTCCCAGGGGAGTGGAACCGGTCGCCAGGCCCAGGACGGCATTCGGTTTGGTGTTCAAAACATCGGCCACTTCCAAAGCGGCCGCTTTGCTCATTGCTTCACTTGTTTTACTGATGATGACTTCCATCGTACTGCTGTTAGCTCCTGTAAAAGTTGGAAAGATTGGAAAGATTGGCAGGTCTCGCGGCGGCTATCACTGGAGGCCTTCCAGGCCTCCTTGCCAACGCACAAACCCTTCGATGCCTTCGTACTCGGCGAGCCCCAGGGCATCGTAGAGCCTGGCGGTGGTCTGGTTGCGCTCTTCGGCGCGCTGCCAGAACTCGCGCGAGTCGGCCCCGGGGAAGACGGCCCGATCTTTTTGCGATTCGTGCTTGAATATGGCGGTCCGTTTACGTTTCAGTTCCAGCGGGCTGAGTGGTACGGCCATCTCGATTTGATGGGGCCCCCATTCCTGCCAGGCGCCCCGATAGAGCCACACCACGCATTGGGCGTACCAGGAACTGTCGCGCAGTCGGTTCACTGCCTGGAGCACTGCGCTGAGGCAAGTGCGATGCGTACCGTGCGGGTCGGAAAGATCGCCAGCCGCATAGATTTGATGTGGCCTGATCGTTTCCAGCAAATCGACCGTGAGCTGAATGTCTTCTTCGCCTAACGGTTTCTTGCGTACCCGCCCCGTCTCATAAAACGGCATATCGAGAAAATGCAGCCGCTGCGTGAGGATTCCACTGGCACGCGTGGCAGCCCGCGCCTCACCCCTGCGGATCATCCCTTTGATCGATTGCACCATGTCACTGTCGACCTGCCCCGGCTGTTTGTGCCTCAGGAAGGAATCGATGTGCGATTCCAGCTCGGTGGTGCGCGAGTCGTCGATGTTGAAGGTGCGATTGAAGGCGGCGGCAAATTCGGCATACCGCACTGCATCGTCGTCGAAGACGGCGATGTTTCCTGAGGTCTGGTAGGCAACATGCACTTCGTGCCCCTGATCCGCTAGCCGAATCAAGGTGCCTCCCATCGAGATGACATCGTCATCGGGGTGAGGCGAAAAGACCAGGATTCGCTTGGGAAAGATATCCTCATGCCGTTGTGACCGATCGCCGGGCAGGCGGGCATGTTCCGGCTTGCCGCCGGGCCAACCGGTTACGGTCGATTGCAGATGGCGAAAAACCTGAAGATTGATCTCGTGCGCTGCGCCACGAGTGGCAAGCAGGTCTTGCAGACTGTCTTCGTTGTAATCTTCCTCGGTGAGTTTCAAGATGGGCTTCTGCAGCTTTTGCGCCAACCAGATTACCGCCTGGCGGATTTTTTTTTCTTCCCAGGGAACCGCTCCCAGGACCCACGGACAGCGATAGCGAGTGAGTTGTTCGGCCGCGGCCGCATCGAGGACCATTTCGGCATGCGGGTGCTCCTGCAGGAAGCTGGCCGTGACGTGAGGAGAGACAGGCTGTTCCACCGCTTTGGCCAGGATGGGTGCTTTCCCTTCGCCGAAGGCCATCAGGAAAAGCTGTCGCGCTTCCAGGATGGTGCCGACTCCCATCGTGATTGCCCGGCGCGGCACGTTCTGCTCGTCGAAAAAGTCGCTGGCCGCATCACGGCGCGTAACCCGGTCGAGCGTGATCAGCCGGGTGCGGCTGTCGCGGCTCGAGCCGGGTTCGTTGAAGCCGATGTGACCGGTGCGGCCGATCCCCAGGATTTGGATGTCGATGCCGCCCGCTGCCCGGATCGTCTGTTCGTATTCTTGACAATAGGTGTCGATACGGTCTTCTTCGAGTGTGCCATCGGGAATGTGAATATTGTCCGGGTCGATATCGACATGGTCGAACAAATGCTCCCACATAAACCGAACGTAGCTTTGCAGTGCGTCGGGGTGCATGTGGTAGTATTCGTCGAGATTGAACGTGACGACATTGCTGAAACTGAGGTTTTCCTCACGGTGGAGGCGAGCCAGTTCGCTGTAGATCGATACGGGAGTGCTGCCCGTGGCCAGGCCCAGCACGCATGCCTGGCCGGCCTCCTCACGCTGGCGAATCAACTCGGCAATCTGCCTTGCCACATGGATGCTGGCATCCCGTGCCTGTTCAAAGACACGGCACACAATCCGCTCTCGTTCCGCAAGCGGGTCGGACGGCTCCGGGTTAGCATCATGATTCAGGCGATTCACTTTGTCCCCACCTTGACCGGCCGGCCCTTGCGGAGGCTTTCGGTCTGTTTCTGGCAGATGACGATGGCATCGCGAGCCAGGTTGCCGTCCAGGACAGGCGAAGGCTTGCCGGTCCGGATAGCCCGGAGGATCTCGCGGAGCTCGCCCAGGAATGCATCCATCGGGTCGCCGTCGGATAGCTTGGGATGTTTCACTCGACCTTTGTCGTCCAATAAGGTTGGTTCCAGCAACATGCGGCCTTCGTTGCCGAATACAGCGAAATCGAATGCCAGGGTGGCCCGTTCCAGATGGATCTCAAAGCCGTGCTCGAACGATCGGCCCTGTTGATTGATGGTGCCGCTGGTTGCCTCCACCACGTAAGGGTGGTCCGCAAAATGGAATTGTGTGTGCCAGAACTCGGCCAGGTCGCCTCGCAGGCGGCCCTGGCTGGTGACCTTTGCCGGCATGCCGAACAGCAGGCGGATGAAGTGGGCGTCGTGGATGTGCAGATCGAGCATCGGTCCACCTGATTGCTCGGCCGACCAAAAGTGCGGGAGCCAATTAGGGTCGGAGATTACACGTCGGAAAGAGCCTCCAAGCAGGCGGCCGTATTTGCCACTCTGGACCATTTTGTAGGCCCAGGCATATTCGGGGTAGAAAGGCAGGACATGGCCAACCAGCAGGAGCCGGTTGGCTTTGGCCGCAGCCGCCGCCATGCGGTCGCAGTCCCTCGGTGTGAGCGCCATCGGTTTCTCGCAAAACACATGTTTGCCCGCCCGCAGCGCCTGAATCGCGATTTCGGCATGCAGGCCCGGAGGCAATGTGATATCGATGACGTCCAGCGACTCATCCGCCAGCATCGCGCCCAGACAATCGTAGCGGGTGATTCCGGTGAGGTCCATTTTTTCCCCGGCCGGACCGAAATTCCCCTGAATTCCACGCCAGTCGCCGGCAAGCCGTTTGGGGTCCTGTTCGCAGAGGGCGGCCACTCGGGCCCCGCGTAGCCGCTGGTAGGTCAGGTAATGGACCATCCCCATAAAACCAATGCCGGCAATGCCGATGCGTATCATGTCGTGGCCTCACTCGGTTTGTCCGTGGCTTTCGATTTGTTATGCGCCGGTTCGTGGAACAGGAGGGCGAAGACCACGAAGATGACTCCCGCCATGAGGGCGGGAAAGAGCCAGAATTCTTTCCATTGCAACATGGTATCGCGAAGCAATTGCTGGTCGAGATTCTCCGGTAGCGATACCGAAAACATGCGCATGAGCGATTCGGTAAAGCTCAGCTCTTGCGGGGGCGCACCCGCCTTGATCGCGTCGCTCAGGGCCGCATATTTGTCAACGATCTCGGCGTTTTGCGGAAAGGCGATGCGGTAGCCGAAGAACATGCCAATTCCCTGGGTGAAGAAAACCAGCATGCTTTGAGCCTGGCCGCGGATCTCCAGAGGAGCCTTGTCGTCGGTATACATAAAGCCGGTGACGAAAAAGAAGTCGTAACATACGCCATGGAGAAGCACTGCGAGCAACATCATCCAGATGACCTGGTGAGGCGCTCCGTAAGCGAACAATAAGTACCGAATGACCCAAGCCGCCATGCCAATCAGAATCATCCATTTAACACCCAGGCGGCGAAAGAAAAACGGGATGAGCAGCATGAAGAAGATTTCACTCATCTGCCCGAGTGTCATTGTGGAGGCGGGTGCTTCGAAACCGACTTGTCCGAGCAAGTTGGACGTCAGGCCGAAATAGTAGGCCAGCGGGATGCAGATGAGCGTGGAGCAGAGGATGAAGATGAAAAAAGGCGGATTGGCCAGTAGTCGAAATGCATCCACCATGAACACCGTGCGGAAATCGACCGGCTTGTCTTTCGCGGGCGGCGGCGTGTGCGGCAGGGTGAAACAGTAAAGCCCGGTAATCAGGGAGGAAATTCCCCCCAGCCAAAAGATGTGAAAGCTACCGGACCAACCCTGGAAGCCTACGACCAAACCGGCGGCAATCCAGCCGATGGTTCCCCAAACGCGAATCTTGGGGAAATGATTATTGTCCGGTATGTTGGCGAAGGTGATCGTGTTGCTCAGGCCCAGGGTGGGCATGTAACAGAGCATGTGGGCAATAAACAGTTTGACGATCATCTCACCATTGCCCGCTTCGGCGTAGCCAGGGACCAGGCAGAGAAACAGGCCTCCCAGCAGCAGCAGGGAGCCCATGACCACTTGCGAGGGAAAGAAACGATCGGCAATCAGTCCCAGAAAAAGTGGGGCGATGATCGCCGCAAGGGGCGCGCTTCCATAGGCTCCTCCGCCGAAATCGCCCAGGCCGTTGTCGGCCAGGCATTTGCCGAGGGTGGCAAACCAGGCGCCCCAGACGAAGAACTGGAGAAACATCATCACCGAGAGTCGAAATTGCGCGTTTCCCAAGAGTTCATGCTCCTTGTGCGAGGATATGTTCTTTGAGTTCTTCCAACAGGCTGGCCGCGGCGCCGATTTCCGCCTTTTGCCGCTGCGGGTCTTGGGGGATCTCCCGTTCGATCGTCAACGGGCCTTCGTAGCCGATGTGCACCAGGGTCAGTAAGAATCGGGAAAAATCGACATCGCCTTGGCCGAGGGGAACTTCTTCGCCCCAGGTATCGCCCGGCCTGGCCGACCACTTGGCATCCTTGCAGTGGATGCTGCGGACGTAGTCGCCCACTTTTTCGAGTGCCTCGATCGGTTCGCCGCAGCCATAGAGGATCATGTTGGCCGGGTCAAAATTGATGAACAGATTTTCGCGGTTAACATCCTGGATGAATTGCAGCAGGGATGCGGCCGTTTCCTGGCCCGTTTCCAGATGGAGTTTTTGCTGGTTTGCTGCCAGGTGGTCGCATGCCTCGCGCACCACCTCGAGGACGCCCGCATAGTCGCTGGAGGTTGTGTCATGCGGCACGAAGCCGACGTGCAGTCCCACGACGTCGACTCCCAGGAGTCGAGCGAAGTCGGCAATTTCCTTCAGCTCCACCAGCCGCGAGGAGCGAGTTTCGGCAGGCACCAGACCGACCGTGTGTTGGGTCGTGGGGATGTCGGCATAGCTCTCGCCCTCAAACCCGGCGAAGACGCAGGTGATGCGGATGTCCAGCTTTTTCAGCCGGCCCAGAAACTCCCGAGCCTTTTCAGGGGTCCGCGACTTTTGTCCCGGTGCGTGCAGGTGGATGGTGTGAATGCTCAACTCGGCGGCCACATCCAGTTGCACACCCAGGCCCGCATCGATACTGGCAAAAACGCCAACCGGCCATCGGCTCATGATTAATCCGATCTATGATGTTTGATGTTTGATTGTTGATGTGTCGAGGGGCGATACCACTCGTCAGACGAATTTTGTCATCCCCGGAATGGCTACCGGCGGTTCGGGCATGTCGCCCCATTGGTACTCGGTGGGGCCCAGGTGTTGCGTGCTCGCGCTGGCCTGATCCCACTTCAGGGTCTGACCGGTGTAGGTCGCCATGCGGCCCAGGATGGCGATCATCGTGCTGTTGCACATGTAGTGGCCATTGTTGAGCGGTTTGCCGGCGCGGATCCCCTGGTACATTTCCTGGTGCTCGACCAGGTACATGTTCGGTTTGGGGCCCCGGTAACGCCATTTTGTTTCACCGGTAATCCGGTGTTTCAGGATCCGGGCCGTTCCCTTGGTGCCCAGGACCAGTTCGTCGACCCGATTGGTGCAGTTATCTTGCTGCCGGCAGGTAAAATAGACCCGCACACCATTGGGGTATTCGTAGAAGACCACGTGGTGGTCGAAGATATGGCCGAACTTCTTGCCCGTCCGCTGCTGGCGGCCACCGATGCCCATGGCCCGCACCGGGCTGGCATCGCCTAGTAACCAGGCGGTTTTGTC
This sequence comes from Planctomycetota bacterium, assembly GCA_024276705.1. Taxonomy (GTDB): domain Bacteria; phylum Planctomycetota; class Planctomycetia; order Pirellulales; family Lacipirellulaceae; genus JAJRWS01. Next base: position 19,047 of record JAJRWS010000540.1, read on the forward strand.
GAGACTGTGGATCGCCTGCTCGCAGATGTGATCGCCCGAAAGCCACGTATAGTAGAGCCAGTTTCTCATCTGATATTCCATGCGGCTCCAGTCGGGCTGGTCGCCCCGGTGCCACAGGGTGCTGGCGTTGTATTCCGATTCGATCGAGATGATGTCGCCGATCGCGCCATCGGCGATTTGTTCCATCGTCGCCCGCACGCCCGAGTCGTACCGCCAGCAGAGCCCCGAAACGATCGACAGGCCCTTCTGTTTGGCCAGTTCGCAGGTCTCCCGCACGCTCTTTACGCCTTCGGCGTCGACGCCGATTGGCTTTTCGACGAAGGCGTGTTTGCCCTGCTCGATGGCATATTTCAGATGTTGGGGCCGAAAGTGGGGCGGCGTGGTCAGGATCACCACGTCGACTCCGCTGTCGATCACCTGGCGGTAGGCGTCAAAGCCGATGAACGTGTGGTCGGCATCGACCACCACCCGCTTGCCAATTTCAGGGTTGGCCCGTAATACCTTCAGGCTTGCCTCGGCCCGGTCGGCGAAGGCCTCGCCGAGGGCGACCAGTTGAGTTTGGGGATCGGCCATCAGTGCGTTGACCACGGCCCCGGTACCGCGCCCGCCACAGCCGATCACGCCGACACGAAGAATCTCGCCACCTGCCGCGTGGACCGACCGCGGGATTGCCATCGTCCCGAGGGCCGCGGTCGTGGCAGCCGTGGTTCTTAGAAAGTCCCGACGGGAGCGGGTTGGGCTTGAACTGTTGGAACTTGTTGAGTGGTTGGGATTTGCCATGGGGTGGGCACCTCAGCGGTGTTGACGTTGGCGGCAGGGAGGGCTTGCCGCCAGGGGTGTGGAGGGTACGTCTCTCCTTGTCTTGATATTCGCTTTCCAGGATCGTGTTGCCTGAAATCAAGCCACTGAGTATCCACGATGCAAGCTGGCAATGCAAGCCGCCTCCTGGCTGAAATGAGTGGCGAACCAGATTAAAGACACGATGCGGGTGAGGCGCATGGTCTTGGGCCGCTTGGGCTGAGTTTTCGCCCTGCGAGGCAACGCCGGGAAGGGTATGGGTGGCTGGAGCCTCAGGCAAAAACTTCGGTGCCAGCCAGCGCTGGCGGGGCGAACACTTCGCCACAGGCCGGGCAGCCATCCCGGTCGCGTGGGACGGTGCGGCCGCACTCCGGGCACTCTTCGAGTGGCGGCCGGCGGTGCTCGATCCAGTAGGCCAGCAGGCCGGCCGGGCCAAGCAGGAAAACAAAGAGCGACCAGAGCCAGGAATGGGGACGGTGGTAACGGCGATGCAGGTGCAGGGCGAGGCCGGTACTAAACAGAGCCAGCACCAGAACTCCCACGGCAGGTGGCCCGTAGGTGTCGATGGTTTGCCGGAGGGCGAGGCGATAGTGGTCAGTATTCCCGGATTGGTTTTTGGCCAAAGGTCCGAAGATGGTGATGCCGGTCAGCCAGGCCAGTGGGATCGGTGCGGCCACCGCGCCTTGCCAGGCCTGTTGACGTTCGGTTGGCGGCATCGGGCAGCTCAGTCGAACTTCTCTTTTTCGCACAATTTTGCCATCCGGGGTGGTCCACAGCAACATGACAACCCTCCCGCCATGCCAGCGGCCAGCATCGACCCGGAACAACAATTCGTCCAGTCCGCCCGAGTAGACTGTTAAATCCTGATTGCGGAGTGGGCCGGGGATTGTCCGTTCGCGTTTTACGTCGGTCACAGGGTCGTAGATGATGATGCTGTCCGCAGTCCGCAACGCGAATCGGCGGACTATTTTCAGTTCGGCGGAGTCTGCCATCGTACTTGAAACGGGCAAGGAGAGTGGGGCTAGCGAATCCAGCGACGCGATTCGAGCTTTGTCCCGGCGTCTGCTCGGGTCCGTAATGGTATCGGACGGTAACGGCTGGTTTTTGGCTTCCCACCAGCTCAGCGTAGTGATTGCTTGCAGATCTTCCTGTTCCAGGGTTGTACGAGCGGACCGTTTGCGCAGGTCGATCTCTATCAGGTGGTCCGCGGTGATCAGGTAGATGAGCCATGGAGAAGGGTGTAGTTCCTGATTCAGGTTTTGATTCCAATTCAAGTACAGATTCCAGCTACTCATAAGCTGATTGCTGGCTTGAGTATACTCTAACTCCGTGCGACGAGATAATGGGAGCAACCATTGTTCGTTCCTTGAGGGGGGGGTCGTACGAAATCCATGCCGGCCGATGAAACCGATCGACCGATTTGACATCGGATTAAATCCGGCAAACCATACACGACCTTGAGGCTCGGCATTGCGAATCAGGTACCAGGCGGTTGGTGGGTGCCCGCCATCGGTGCCCTTGGCGATTCGACTTAACCAGGGCGGGGCCCAATCCACCAACCTGGGAGGGCAATCCGGCTTGGGGAGTGAGGCGGGAGTGAGCCACTTTTCGTAGGTTGTTGGCCACGGCTGGCCGTCGAGTGTGCGCCGGTTTAACTCGATATAGTTTTGGTTGGCTTCGGTGCTTATCACCGGCGTGCCATCGGCGGCGAATTGGATCTTTTCAGTCACTCCATCGGTAGCCAGGAGGAAATTGGACGCGATTGCATAACTCCAGGCTATCAGCAGTGCCCACACCACCATCAGACCGAGCGATACAATCAACGTTACGGTGACAGGTCGACAAGGTTTCGCGGTACGGCTCATCGGGCTTTTCCATGTAGGTAGTATTCTGGAAAATTCAATAATCGCGTTGCTGGGCGTAATAAAAAATAGCGGAGATTCCAGGCACCATGACCAACAATGAGGTGATTGCGGATAACCAGCACCAGGGGGCGAGGCTCACGAGCATGGTAAGCGGAATGGCCGCGGCTAGCGGGAGCAGACGCGAGCCGAACCAGCGACCGGGCCGTACCCCGCTCAGAAACGCACCCAGATAGACAACGGGCAGTGCCAGCCACAATCGCCAGGCCGGCCATGTCATCGACCATTCGAAGGGGGCAGGGAAATGACCAGGTGTCAGTGCCCAGCAGGCATAAAGGGCCAACAGCAAACCGGAGAGGCCCATGACCAGACCACCGCCCACAGCCAGTTTGATGCCAAAAATGTGGTGACGGCTCAGCGGGCGGTGCAGCAAATAATGGTACGTCCCCTTTCCCAATTCCCAAGCCGACTGTTTCAGGCCCAAGGTGGCTGCAAGTCCCCCGGCAACCAGCCAAAAGTTGAATCGTAGTGAATCTTGTAAAAACGGATAATGTATAATTCTGGTGGAGTACCAGGGTAGAATCGGAAAGCCGGTCAGCATGGCCAATACCAATGCCATGGCCAATACCGCCAAGACGACAAGACCGGCCGCTTCACGCAGCTCCTTGACTATCAGTGCTCGATGCATCTTCAGTCTCCATGGCAAACAGGGGCAGCGACCGGCGCGGGCCGCGGGTGTATTCGATGAAGGCGTCTTCCAGGTTCAAGTCGAGCACCTCGATCGAGTGAGGTTGGAGCGACTCGATCGCGGTACGTTGGGCATCGTCGTAGCCAACCGTGACCAGTTCCACCCGCGAGCCAATCTGGCGGTAACTCACCAGGCCAGGGCAAAGGGGGCCCTCACGGACCGTTTCGACCTCGAGTTTTGGGCCGTGAAATTCCAGGACGACTTTGTGCATCCGCTGGCGAAACGTTTCGGTTGGGCAGTCGACCCGTAGCACGCCATCGACCAGAATGCCGATCCGATCGGCGACCCGCTCGACGTCGCCCAGGATGTGCGAGCTGAACAGGATCGTCCGGCCGTGACGCTGAATGATCTGAATCAGCGATTCGAGAAAATCGCGCCGTACGACTGTGTCGAGCCCCAGGGTCGGATCGTCGAGAACGAGCAGTTCCGGCTCGGGCGCTACGGCCAGTGCCAAGGAGACTTGGGCCTGCTGGCCGCGTGAGAGCCGGCGAATTTTCTGGCGCCGGGACAGCTCGAAATGGTCGAGAATCTGGTCGGCCAGTGGCCCGTTCCAGGTAGGATAGAACGGCCGGGTGAAGCGGACCGCCTCGCCGATCGTCATCCAGCCGTAGAGCGGATGGCCTTCGGCCAGGTAGGCGATCCGGGCGCGTGTTTCCGCGGCCAAATGATCGCACCGCTCGCCCAGCAGTTCAGCATGGCCACTGTCGGCATGGACCATCCCCAGCAGCATTTTAATAGCAGTCGACTTGCCCGCCCCGTTGCGGCCCAGCAAACCGTAGACGCACCCCTGGGGTACACGCAGGTTGAGACAATCGACAACCCGTTTGGAACCGTAATGTTTGGTCAGCCGGTGAGTGATGATTGCGTCGGACATGGGATTAGGGAGCTGGGGTCTTGGGACTGGGATTTGGTGAGGCAGTAGCAAACTGAAATTGCTCGATCTGTTGGGTCAACGTGGTGGCGACTTCCTCGGTGGTAAAGCCGAGATGGACCGCTTCGGTCAGGCAGACGTTGATGGCCTTGATGAGTCGCTCACGGCGGACCTCGAGTGTCAGGCTGGCTTGGGGAGGAGCGATAAACACGCCCATGCCGGGTCGAGTGTTGAGTACTCCGGCCCGTTCCAGCTCGGAGTAAGCTTTGGCGATGGTATTCGGATTGACGACCAGTTCGCGCGCGAGTTGGCGTACGGAGGGAAGCCGCTCGCCCGGTTGAATCCGGCCTCTGGCCATCGCCTCGCGGACCTGGTCCATCAGTTGGCGGTAAATGGGCACTCGGGCCGCTGTGTCGCATTGGAATTTCATCATGACCTCGCATCTGTACTAGTTGTATTGGTACGGAAGGTACGGGTCAAGAAGGCTGGCAGGAATTTCTGGATTCTCGTTTGGAGACATTTGTCTCAAGATGAGATGGAATAGTCGTTAAAATGCATGCGTTGCTGGCACGGTTTTGGTCTCATCTGATAATCTGTAAGTGATTATTTCAAAAGAGATTACGGCTTATTATCGCACTCTGGAAGCGAGTGGATTGAATATTGGCATAGCCCTTGCACTTAGTTTCTGCAATCGCACAACGCGATGGCAACTCCCGTAGTAAGGATAACGGGTACTCGGTGCCTGGAAGGGGAGTCACGCGGGTAGCTGTCAGCCGGCGAGCCGACCGCTTTAGCAAGATAGCGATGGGTTGGTCATTGACAGTTTTCACTTTAAAAAGGAGGTAGTAGGGATGCTCGTACTCAGTAGAAAACTTGGCGAAAAAATTCACATTGGTGAGAATATAACGGTCGAGGTGCGGCGGGTTGCCGGCAATCGGGTTACGCTGGCGATCGATGCGCCGAAAGAGATCCGCATCCTGCGAGGCGAACTGAAGGAGGCTACCGAGGCCTTTGTGGAGCCGGTAGTCGCGGACGCGATTGCAATGGATTCGGCTTTGCCGGGGTCGACTGTTTCGGGGCCAGTCGTGACTGGATCGATGATGCCTGGGCCCGCGGAAGACTATTTCGTTACCCATCACCGGGTTAGTACGACGGATAGTCCAAGCCCGGCGATTTAGGAGCGGCCGATAAAAAACCGGATAGAACTTTATCGTCCATCCCTTAGCCCGCCAACTTGGGAGCAGCCACGCCCTTCGCCAGGGGGCTGGGCCGTTCGTCTTCCAATCATCTCCCGCCCTGGCTCCAGGGACGTGCCACACACACCTGGTGGGGGAGCGTTACACCCCCGCCAGCCGCTGGACCGTGTGTGTCAGGATCTTGATCGCCTGACGGACGGTTGCCTCCGAAGCTAACAGGATGGGATGGTGTAGCAATAAAGTCGAGTGGCTGAGCCGCTGACTATGGGTCAAAGGCCCTACTTGACGACAACGGCCGCCTGTCCGCCCACGCCGGCTAAAGCCGCGGAAGCCGGCAGCGATCGGTACCGCGGCCGCGTCCAGAGCCATGATCAATTGGGTCCGACAGGTCGGATCTTGTTCGGCAGGCAGGTAAGACCATGCCAGCTTATAATAGGCCGGCTGGGAACCGGCGGGATGCGTCACTCCGCGGAGCCATGTTGACAGAGGAGAAGTCGAGTTCATGAAATCGGTGGCCCCTTTTGCTCTCTGCCGATTGCGGCTGGCCAGTTTGGCCAGTTGGGGTCGCAGCACGGTTGCCTGCAGTTCGCTCATGGGAAAGGCGTCGTTGCCCCGCTGGGCGAATATTTTTATCCGTTGATGGATGGCCCGGTTGCCCGTAATCAGGGCTCCGCCCCGGCCCGCAGTGAGTAGTTTACTGCCGCCAAAGCTGAGCACGCCGATGTCGCCCCAATTGCCGACGATCCGGCCGCCGAGGGTAGCGCCCGGTTGTTGGCAGGCATCTTCCACCACCTGCCAGCCGCGTTGCCGGGCCAGTTGCATGATTCGGGGCATGTCGGCCAGCCCCCCATGCAGGTGCGAAACAACCACTGCTCGCACGTGCTTGCCAGTCACCTGCTCCAAGCAGTGAGCGTCGAGGCACCAGCTTGCGGGATCCACGTCGACGAGCACCGGTCGTGCGCCGATCGCTTCGATTGCACGAAAGTTGCCGGGGAAGTCATAGCCGGCCAGCACGACCTCGTCGACTGGTCCAACCCCACAGCTGCGCAACGCCAGTTCTACCGCGACCGTGCCCGAGGAGCAGAGTCGCACCTGGTCGCAGGCAAACAATTCGCGCAAGTCTTCTTTCAATCCCGCCGAGTGGGGGCCATCGTAGCGGCCCCAGCTTCCATCCAGGTAAGCGGCTGCCAGCGCCGCCCGCACCCCTTCGTCTGGAAGTGGCCAGGGGAAATCAGTCGTGTTAAGTCGTTCGGACATGGGGTAGGAGAGAATGAATGTACACGGATTCTATAGGCTCATGCTCACGGCTGACGAATAATGCATCGTACGCAGCTAGGAGGCCAATTTACATGGCAGAGCTTCCTGGTGAACCTTTCTATGTGTAGAGTTCAGGTTGGCAGGAATGAGGCTTGACTCATGGCCCTGGCACCCGACAGCTGAATTTACCCTGGTACCCGTTTCAGCCCCCTCACCCTAGCCCTCTCCCCCAGCCACTTGCCGGGAAAATCCTAACGATATGGAACATGTTTCGGCGGCAAGTGGCCGGGGGAGAGGGGACATGTTTTTGCTTCCCGACCCCCGACCCCCCACCCCCGCCACCCCCCACCCCCCCCCCCCCCCCCCCCCCCCCCCCCCCCCCCCCCCCCCCCCCCCCCCCCCCCCCCCCCCCCCCCCCCCCCCCCCCCCCCCCCCCCCCCACCCCCCCC
>JAJRWS010000541.1 GCA_024276705.1 Planctomycetota bacterium
AGGCTCACTGCCGTGGGCAGGCTGTACTCCGCGTCTGTCGGCCAGAGTGCTGCCATCATCTGCCCCTGGTCCTCAAACAGATAACCGTTGTACCCTTCCCGCAGGTCGATCGGGCCCAAAGACTTGCTGTTTCCCAATTGCCGCATCATTGTGTGCAGGGCGGACAATGCCAATTTTGGGTTATTCCGTGCATCCTGAACGATTCCAGAAAGCGTGTGGTAGTTGTATCCGATGCCCCCTTCACCCAGCAGCGTGACATACATGCGCGCGACATACTGAGCCTGGCGAATTTCGCCTTCCGTCCAGGCCATCTTCCGGATGCTCCCGTGCAGCGACATGTTGTAGCCGATACAACGTGTCTCATCGAAGCCATTGCTCATGCCCTCTTCCGTGAGGAAGAGAACGGGGGCGTGGCCCGCCTTTTTCAGGTCGCTCTGGGTCTCTTTAATGAATTGACGATAACTGTGGTTGTCCAGCTCCGGATTGGTCATGCCAAAACGATAGGGATGAAACGCAAAAGCGTCGAATGTGCCCACAGGTTGCTTCATCGTGGCGTGATGCAGGTCCTGGCGATGAGCATTGACGACCGAGCCAGCAATAAGAGTCGCCTGAGGTGCCTCGTGTCGCAGCACCTCACTGGTAGCTTGAAGGACGCGTGCATATTCTTCGCCGGAAAGGAACGTGTTGGGTTCGTTGAGGACTTCCCAGTAGCGGATGCTAGAACCAAAACGCTGCGCCATTTTTTGAATCAAGGTGCGCCATTGTGTTAGCTGGGCATCGGTGCACCTGCCGGTGCTGGTCGGACTGTTTTGAATGTTGATTTTTCCGGAGCTCTCCTCGCCCGGAGCTGGTGCCCAAGTACGTTTACCGGTCAACGCAGAAGCGTCACTAGGCGTAAAGAGCCACTGCAGATTGGCCTGTTGACTACCTGCGAGCAATTCTTCAAATCGTGTCGTTCCGAGCATGTCCGCCATGCGAGAGAAGCCGGCGTAGAGGTGGAGCGTGCCGACACCCATCGATTGCAATGCTTTACATTGCTCTTCCCACACTTCCCCACTAAGCAGTTCATCGTAACCAGGGGTGACCGAAACAAAATCATGATGCCGCATCTGACTTGTGATTGGATCACCGATGGCAAAACGCTGGATTCCATGTGCAACGACGATGTTCTTCGACTTGACAAAGCGGTAATGCAACAGCATCGCGCCTCGTAACTCTTTCGAAAATGCCAAGTTCACCGAATTGCCTTCGACCTTTTGCGATCCGCGAGCCACGACACCCGCCAATGGCTGATACAGTTTCCAGTGGATTTGCAATGCCGCATTGTCAGCACCACGTCGCAGCACACTTGCCACAAAAGGCTTGCCCGGGCTTAGCAAGTTGGCACGGTGCTGCTCCCAGACGAGTTCGGCCTCCGGCCCCATCGGCCGTGATTTACTCCCGCTATGAATCTGCACAGCATCGATCCAATATTCCCCGCGTTTAGTCGTCAGTTGTACGGCTGCGGTTTTCGGGAACCGCCAGGGAGGCGTCAGCGTGACCGAATAGCGCTTCCACTTATCGGTGAGGCGGACGTTTTCCGTGACAGAAGACTTGTTTTGCCATGAAGGAACCATCAGCCCAACACTGAGCGAGGTTTCTCGAGTGGCTGCACGAGCAAAAAATGAAATGGTGAGCGGTCTGCCACGTGGGTACTTAAACATCAGGCTCATGATACGCAACCTGGCTGGCTGGCCTTCTGACGGCGTATCGCGAAGATGCAAGCAAGTGTTGCCATCTGGCGCACCAGCCTGTGCGAGTTCAACCCTCGTGCCATCCAAGGAGACCTTATTCCAAGAGGATATGCTCCAGTCGCGCAGGCCAGACTCAAAGGAAGGATTGCTTATCAAGTTGCGATTGACATTAGGTTTTTTGGGTGGCGTTTGAGCCACCCCCATGGCACCGATTTGCTTGCCTCCCTTGAGCAAGCAAGGAGAATCTGCACGCACTGCCAGAAAATCTGGCGACTCCGGGTGCCACTGCATGATCAAGGGTTCGGCATGGATGTCGCTGCTGGGTTCTGGATCGACATGCTTATAAAAGTTGGTGCCAACTTGGTCCTCATTTTGAAGCCAAATGCCGCTTTTTAGTGCGTAGAGATTATTGTGTTCGATACGGGTCTCCGTGGGCGGGTTCTTTTGATCGAACTGAATTCCGGTACGGCACCAGGCAATGAGATTGTGATGGATGGCTAGGTCTTTCGCGCCCCATGTACGGATGCCAAGAGCATTGGATACGATTGTGTTGTGGTGGATGTCAGTCTTTTCGCAGGGGCCGATAGCGATGCCATGGGTTGTCCATGCCCCAACAAAGTCGAAGATGCGGTTGTAGCTGATTTGAACGTCCTTGCTATAAGTCACAAGAACGGCGAATGGCCCTTCGTAGATCTTGCAACGCGTGAGATGAAGATTGTCAGACCAGCCGCTCCAGAGTCCCCCGCGGCGCAACTCAAAACCATCGATCACGAGATGATGCGCATTGGAATTGGACCAACTCTTCAATAAGCTCTGCCCATCGACAATGACTCGACCTTCGGCTTGATAAGTAACGGGGGAACCCTGCTTGTCGCCCCGATGCATCATCACTACCGCGGCAGGGAATTTTTCCCCATCTCTATATTTTTGTGACGAATCAAGTGTGTAAACACCTTCCGTCACAATCACCGTGTCACCCGCTTTTGGCAGCGCGATACCGACAGGCTCGACCCATGTATGAGCGTCAAGCGGTGGAACGCCCCGACAACCGGTAAGTGTGGTGGGAGTTTTACCGGTGTAGGAAATAATCGTTCCGTTAATTTTGACGCGCCCCGCCTCGAGCAGATGATTGGTCTTGATCACGTGCAGCACCCTGTCCGCGTCATGAGTCGACTCGATCAGTTGCGTGGACTGTCCGCGGTCGATACTTTGCCACGGTTTCTCGCGAGTGCCGGGGTTGCTGTCATTGCCCTTGGGACTCACATAGTAGGTGTTCCCCAGACATGGTAGGCTCATCAAGGAAACGCATAAAATCACATACTGAAACAGTCGCATGGTGTCCTTTTTTCATCGGTACCCGCGCTGAGTACCGGATGAGTTTACGTCTACGAATCAAATATTTTCGTGAGTTTTCTCCCGCTGCGGCTCTCGAAGCCGCGACATGTGTTCCCCACCCCGCCGCCCTATCCCGCGGGGTCGAAGGGGATCTGGGAGGGGGCCTTTTTGGGACCGCATTGCCAGCCGAGTTAGCATAGCCACAAGTCTCGCCATTTTAACTGTCGAAGAGGGGGCCCCATCGTCATTCACTATTTCGATTACGAGCACCGCTGCGCTGAGCACGGGCACGATTTCCAGCACCTTGTTTCACGCCCGAGCCAGAACGATTACATGTGCAGCACTAGCCGGAGAGATTCCAGCTTACAACATTCTCGCCCGTGTCGGCGGAGACTTCGATGCCGAGTGTCGTTTGCGTGTTGTATTTCGCTGGGATGTCGATTTGGGGATGGGTGATCTCCACCCGAAAAACGCCCTGATGCACCACGCCGCGGAGGTGTTTCATGTCA
>JAJRWS010000542.1 GCA_024276705.1 Planctomycetota bacterium
GGTTTGGCGCGACACACCGGATTGCGCCACCAATCATGACTTGTCCCATGCCCGCAGTCGGGACATGGTGCATTGGCAGGCCGGTGACGGACAGACCCTCACGCTGCCGATCACAATCCGTCAGAAAGCCGTGGTGGACCCCGTACCGCCAAACGGAGGGATCATCAATGGCGGCGCCCGCCTGGGATTCGACTCGCAACTTCGGCCCATCATCACGTACCACAAGTACGATGCGGAAGGAAAGACGCAGCCATTCGCGGCAAGGCTGGAAGATGGGAAATGGGTGATCCGGCGTATCGGTGACTGGGGTGACTATCGCTGGGAGTTCCACGGCGGCGGGAGTATTAAGTTCCAAGTCCGTGTGTCGCAGGTCAAGCCCACCGGAGAAGGCCTGCTGCGCGTGGACTGGACGAACGAGCGTGGGCAAGGAACGATCTGGCTCGACGAAGCGACTCTGACGCCGACCAAGGCAACAAAAGCGTCTGCGAAGCCCAACGCGAGGACGAAACCAACACCGGCCGCGCAGCATGCCAGACCGAAGCCCGACCCCGCCGCGAAGTTCCCCGGCATCCAGGCACGAAGTGCGAACGATTCCGGCGAATCGGGCTCACCCGGCGTACGCTACGAGTTGCGTTGGTTCACGCTGGGTGCCAACCGCGATCGTCCGCGCAAGGGTCCTTTACCCCCACCATCGATTTTGCGTGTAATCCGCCACGGCGGCTACGCGGGGGGTAAGTGGTAAGCCATATGTCGCGGCGGTGAGATAGGTTCGTTTTGCGTGACAAGCAATTGCCCTAGATGACCTATCTTAGTCAAATTTGGTGGCTGTCACTTTTTCGGTCCCAACAACGATTCCACGTTTAACTTCACTGGCCGGCCGGCAAGGTGAAACTCGATTGCATCGGCACTGGGCAATTCTTGATATGTCTGTTGGTTTTCGTCAAGTTGATACAGTCCGAACGATTCCAATTGTATACCACGGTATTAGGAATTCAACGCATCGACCAGCAGTACGGTCAGCGTGCGAGGACCTTGGGCGCCGATCACCAGCGACTGTTCGATGTCGGCCGTTTTCGAAGGACCTGAGATGAACAGGCCGTAGCTGCTGGCGGCCAAAGGGATGGCCCGCCCCGACTGGTACTGCCCCGACTGGTACTGCCCCGACTGGTACTGCCCTGACTGGTGCGGTTCCAACTCGTCCTGGTCGGCTCCTCCGTTCCGGCCAACAAGACCCAACCCAGTCAGCCGGTCGTATGCCTCGTGCAGGTTGTGGGCCACCGCCGCAGTGGAAACCACCAGGATCAGATGCTGGCAGAGGAACAGTACGGCTCGGTGCTCGATCTCAGCCCCCGACACCCACACCGCGCCGTTTTCCGCCACGGCCAGTTCGCCCCCGGCAATCGTGACATCGACGTCCTCCAGGGCATGGGGCCGATCCACCTCGCTAAGTCGAACATCGTTGCGGCCCACATCCGGCAAAATCGAAACGATTTTTTTCGCATCTTGGGTGACCTGCAGGCTGGCGATACTCGTGTTCAATGCGGCGAGATCCCGCACCCGGATCGCCCGGCCTCCGACCTGCTCGACCGCCTCCATGAACTGGGCGCATGGGTCGTCGAAGCGAAGCCAATCACTCTCCAAGGAAGGCAAGTCGCTGGCGGGTGGGGCGTTTTGTCGTATTTGCCGTAGGATGGCCCGCTTACTGGACATCGCGATTCTCCCGGTCCGCTTCCCCGGCCCCACTCTCCCCCAGTCGTCTGCCTTCATCCAGTTGACTGCCTTCGCCCTGGCTCTGCGTGCCACGGCTGGCCACGGGACCGCGCTCGGCATAGAGCTCCGCAAAGGTTTTTTTCGGCAGGGGCGGTATTTCCCGCTGCCGACCCCAGACATTCAGCCGGTTGTAGAGCAGCCAGCGGGGCAGGTGCCTGCCGACATTTCGCGTCAGCCAGCCGGTCAGCCGATAAATGTTCGGGCTCCGCAACACCAGGCCCAGTGCCCGCATCGAAACGCGTTTCCACCAAGGCACCAGGCCTTGCCGGACGAGACGGTCACGCCAGGTGAACAACTGATGGTCCAAATCGATCTTCACCGGACAGACCTCGCTGCACGATCCACACAAGCTGCAGGCGTAGGGAAGCGTCGGGTACGCGCCCGGATCGTGTGACGGGTTCAAAGTCGAGCCGATCGGTCCAGCAATGGTCGCGCCGTAGCTGTGGCCACCGCTACGACGATAGACGGGACACGTGTTGAGGCACGCACCGCAACGAATGCAGTGGAGGGCGCGGCCGAAATCGCTGCTGGCCAGAATCTCGCTACGCTTATTATCCACAAGCACCAGGTGCAGCTCGCCACCCGGCTGTGGCCCATGAAAGTGCGAACTGTAAGAAGTGATCGGCTGCCCGGTTGCCGAACGAGCCAACAGCCGCAGGAAAACCCCCAGGTCCCGCGCCCGGGGAATCAACTTTTCGATTCCCATACAGGCGATGTGCAGTTTGGGCAACGACGCGGTCAGATCGGCATTCCCCTCGTTCGTGCAGACCACGAATCCGCCCGTCTCGGCGATGGCGAAATTCACCCCGGTGATACCCGCATCGGCCCGTAGAAATTCCTGTCGCAAATGCTGGCGGGCCGCTTCGGTCAGATACTTTGGATCGGTCGCGCCGGCGTCGGTGCCGAGCCGCTGGTGGAACAGCTCTCCGACTTCAGCCTTTTTGATATGGATCGCCGGCAGCACGATGTGGCTGGGGTGTTCGCCGCGCAACTGCACAATTCGTTCGCCCAGATCGGTATCGACCACTTCAATCCCGTGCTGCTCCAGGTGCCCGTTCAGTCCGCACTCCTCGGTAAGCATCGACTTGCTCTTGACCACGTGCCGAACCTGGTGCTGCTGGAGGATTTGCAGCACAATCCGGTTGTGCTCCCCCGCATCTCGGGCCCAATGCACCACCACTCCCAGAGCGCTGGCCCGGGCGTCGAATTGCTCCAGGTAGTCGGCCAATTGGCCCATCGTGTGCGCTTTGATTTGCGACGCAACTTGCCGCAACTGCTCCCACTCGGGCACGGCCTGGGCAGCCTTGTCGCGTTTGGCCCGAACGAACCATAACGCCTGGTCATGCCAATGGGCCCGCTCGGGATCGGCAATGAATTCAGCGGCGGCTTGGGCGTGTTTCATGCGCTCTCCACCATGATCTCGGCCACATGCATCACCCGCATGGCCAATCCCTTCCCTTCATGCCCACTCCCTGAACCAGCGGTAGCTTCGCGGCGTAAAAGGCCTTCCTGGTGCATCAGGCACGACATGTCGACCGAGGTCAGCACTTCGGTACCGGCTCGCAGGTGGTCGCGGAGACGATCTTGCCCCATCATGCAGGAGACCGCCTCTTCGCTCACCGAAAAAGTCCCGCCAAAGCCGCAACACTCGTCAGGCCGCTCGAGCTGACTGAACCGGATCCCTTCGAGCGACTCCAGCAGGCTGCGAACCTTGTTGAAATGGGGCACCATCCGTTCGCTCGGGCTGCCCAGCCCCAGTCCCCGCAACCCATGGCAGCCCTGGTGCAAGCCGACCTGGTGCGGAAAGCGTCCTTCGAGATGGCGAATTTCCAGAACATCATGCAGAAATTCGCACAGCTCAAACGTTTTCTTGCAAAGTTTTTCCTGTCGCCTTCGATCCTTGACCAACCCATCGTAATGATGGCGAACCATTGAAACACAACTACCGCTGGGACCGACGACATAGTCATAATCTTCAAACAGATCGATGAAATGTTCCGCCACCGGTCGGGCCGCACCGCTGCAGCCCATGTTGGCCATCGGTTGCCCGCAGCAAGTTTGACCGTGCGGATACTCCACGGTCGCGCCATAGCGTTCCAGCACCCGAGCGGTGGCCAACCCCACCTGGGGGTAGAATTGTTCGATGTAACAGGGGATGAACAGACCGACTCGCATAAGCTAATTCCCATCCGTAAACCACCAGCTCTGGGGAGTGAGTACCCATCAGGCTCCGCCGTTCCGGCGTGCCTCGTACTCGTACTCAGCGAAGCGGTACTCGTACTCGACGAATATCCGGCAGGCGATTCGAGTACGAGTACCGCCGCAAGCGGCTGAGTACGAGTACGATGGTTGTATCACCAGAACACCACAATTTACCGGCGATTTTTCTTGAACGTTCCTTTCACAAAACCAGATCGTTATCACTCCACCAGTCCTAAGTACCGCGTGTAGGCTTCCTGCCAGGAATCGCCGGCCGCTGGTGTGTAGGTTTCCAGCGCAAACGAATCAGCCACCACCTTGCGCAACTGATCCAGACTGTCGAGATGGCCCAGCGCTAGCGCCTGGACAAGTGTATTGCCGGTGGCCGTCGCTTCAAACGGCCCCACACATACGGTTTTTCCGGTAGCATCGGCCGTCATTTGATTCAACAGACCGTTTCGACCTCCACCACCCACAATATGCAAGTGTGTGAAACGTTTTTCCAGCACATCTTCAAGTTTCCCCAACGTTTGGCGATATGCCAGAGCCAGACTTTCAAGACAACAACGCACCACTTCGCCCGGATTGCGAGGCTCGGGCTGGCCGGTCTGCCGGGCATACTGATCGATTTTATTCAGCATGTCGCCTGGCGAAAGGAACGCGCCGTGGTCCGGATCGACCAGCGTTCTAAACGAAGAGGCCTGGGCAGCTTGCTGCGTTAATTGGGCATAGGAAAATTCCTGGCCCTGCCGAATCAGGTCGCGACGACACTCTTGCACCAGCCACAGTCCGGCAATGTTTTTCAGGAAGCGAATCCGACCCTCCACTCCCAACTCATTGGTGAACATGGCCTCCTGAGCGGCGGCCGTCACGCACGGTTCGGTCAGCTCCGCCCCCAACAGCGACCAGGTTCCGCTGGAGAGATAACACCAGTCACCCGCCGTTGAGGTGGCGGGCACCGCGGCAATGGCACTGGCCGTATCGTGCGAAGCAGGCGCGACGACCACCAGCTCGGCCGGTAGCCCCGTTTCCTTGGCTAACTCGGCCCTTAGCCGACCCACTTTCGTCCCGGGAGGTGAGATGGGCCCCAAAATGTGGGTTGGTATCGCCAACGGATCGAGCAGAGACTTCGACCAATCGCCGGTGTGGCAATCGACCATCTGGCTGGTCGAGGCAACCGTGGCCTCCACCACCCGCTGACCACTGAGCCAATAATGCAACAAATCGGGGATGAACAGCAGTTGCTCGGCTCCCTCGACCGTCTCCCGGTTTTGGTTCCACTGAGCATACAAAGAATAGAGCGTATTGAATGGGAGTTGCTGGATACCGGTGGTTTGGTAGATCGTATCGAGACCGAGCCGGTCGACCACCTCCTGGCAGGCTTCGGGGTTGCGCGGGTCGCGATACGCATGCGGCAATCCAACCAAATCGCCACTGCGACTCACCAAGGCCCAATCAACGCCCCAGGTATCGACCCCCACCGATACCAGTTCGACCGGATGGCCCGCGGCAGCCCTCTGCCCACTCCCTCCTTGCTCAGCCCACTCGGCAACTTTCCGCAGACCCCGACAGATTTCCAACCACAGGTTGGTGATATCCCAATGCAGACCGGTGGGCAACCAGACCGGGTTGTGGGTAAAGCGGTGCACCTCTTCCAAGGCTACCTGGCCATCAGCCAGCGACCCGACAATTACTCGGCCCGATTCAGCCCCTAAATCGACCGCCACGTAACCTTTGGTCATCCTCTTCCCTTTACAAATTACCACAACTGGCAATGTTACCACGCATGGGCATGTCCCTTGACACGATTTCAGGCATTGCCTGGAATCTTCCCTTGGCCCAGACATTATCGTACGCCAAGAGGGCTCTTGCCGCAACTAATACTGCCCCCTTCTTTAACGCCGATTGCCTGGGCTACAATGGAGAACCTTCCCGTGTCCACGCACTTTAAGAAAAACCATTGCAATCGATTACCGCCAGGAAGGAAATGGTCGTTTCGCCGCGAAAGTGATCGCTCATGGTCTCTCCCACATCGAAACCCGATCGACCGCCGATTCTTCGAGCCAAGAATATTGTCAAGAATTTTGGCGGCGTGCAAGCGCTGTGTGGCGTGAACATCGACATCTATCCCGGCGAAGTTCATGCCGTGATGGGGGAAAACGGCGCGGGTAAATCAACCTTTGGCAAGATCCTTGGCGGCGCGATCCCGGCCAGTTCCGGCACGATCGAAGTCGATGGCCAACCGGTTTCCATCCGCAACCCGATCGACGCCCAGCGGCTGGGAATCACCATCATCTTCCAGGAACTCGACCTTTTTCCCAATTTAAGCGTCGCCGAGAACATTGCGATCCGCAACCTTGCACTGCCTGAAGGACTGGTAGCCAACCGCCGCCGGATGCATGCCTTTTGCCAGCCCTTCCTCGAACGCGTGGGGCTCGACACCAATCCGGCCACACTGGTGGGCGATCTTCATTTGGGCCATCAGCAACTGATCGCCATCGCCCGCGCGCTTTCCATGCAGGCACGGATCATCGTGTTCGACGAATCGACTTCATCGCTCTCCGATGAGTTCGTCGACAATTTGTTCGATGTGATCCACACGCTCCGGGCGGAGGGCGTCGCTTGTCTGTTTATCTCGCACAAACTGGACGAAATTTTTCGCATCTGCGACCGCATGACCGTGCTGCGCGACGGCGGGTATGTCGATACCAAAGGGATCTCCGAAACCGATCCTGCCGACCTGGTCCGCCTGATGGTCGGCCGTAACGTCTCTCCCGGGACTCACAGCCATTCTCATGCAACCAGCCAACCGCTCCTGGAAGTTACGCATCTTACAACGGCCCAACTCCGCGACATCACCTTCACGCTTCACCGGGGCGAAGTCTTGGGCCTGGCGGGACTGGTCGGCGCAGGGCGCGGAGAGGTAGGCAAAGCCCTGTTTGGCTTAACCCGCATCACCGGCGGCCACATCGCATTACGAGGGAAATCGTATTGCCCCCTACACCCACGTGGAGCGATTCAGCAGGGCCTGGGATTGGTTCCACGCGATCGCAAGGGTGAAGGCCTGATGATGCAGATGAGCGTGTTTGAAAACACCACGTTGACAGCCCTGTCGTACACCACCTCCGCAACCGGGCAATCCCTGAACACCTTTGGAGTCATCCACCGCAGGCAGGAACGCCGCGCGAGCGAACGCATTGGCCTAGAAACCCGCATTCGCTCTGCCGGACCCCATGCCGAAATATCCACGCTTTCTGGCGGCAACCAGCAAAAAGCCCTGCTCGGGCGTTGGCTGCTGGTCAACCCGGAAGTCTATTTTTTCGACGACCCCACCCGGGGAGTCGATATTGGGGCAAAAGAAGACATTTACACGCTGATTGAAGGAGAGGCCGCCAAGGGAAAAGGGATCTTGTTTGTCAGCTCCGAACTGTCTGAATTACTTCGCTGCTGCGACCGGATTATGGTACTCAATCAGGGCCGGCTGGTCGCGACACTCGAAGGAAAGTCAACCAACTCAGAAGAAATCCTCCGTTATGCAACGATAGAGCAGAGAGCTTAGTCACCATTCAAATATAACTTCGACATTTCAGATATCGCATTGTGGTCAATAGGAACCAGAAGTCTTGTGTCCCTTCCCTCCTCGGTGTGGCACGTCCCAAAGCTTCCGGCGATGGGCGTGGTGGGTTGCGTATTTATTTTCTCACAATCATTGAAAAACAGCGGTTTGGCAATGCAACCACGCCCTTCGTGCCTCAGGGACGTGCCACACACCATTGCGTTGGAACGTCCTCTTCGTGGTGAAAATAACTCATTGTAGTCACTGACACCTGAACCCTGCCCACTGGTATCACCGTGAAATCATTCTTATTACGGCATCGTGCCCTGTTGCAAAGCGTCGCCGGCCTGATGTTGATCTTTATTGCGGCGATCGTGCTGAGCCCGACCGATTTGCGAACCGGTGATGTCTTGTTCCTGCAGGCGGACAATCTGACCAACATGCTCCGGGTCACAACTCCAGTGGCCATCATCGCCCTGGGAATGACGCTGGTGATCCTCACCTCAGGAATCGATCTGAGTGTTGGCTCGACACTCGCCCTCGCCTCGGTGGTAACCGCCTTGGGCCTCTCACAATGGCACCTCGGCATTCCGGCAACTCTGGCTCTGGCCCTGCTGGCCGGCACCCTGGTGGGCCTGCTCAATGGCGGACTGATCGCCATGCTACGGGTCCAGCCTTTCGTGATCACGCTCGCCTCGATGATCGGCGTCCGCGGCTTGACCCGCAGCCTGAGCAACAACGAAAACATCGGCCTGCGCACCGCCGGAGAGCAGGCCGTGTGGTTCGCCGAAACGTTTTCACAAAAATCGGTCATGATCGGACTGTTTGTCACTTTGGCGATCCTGTTTTCTCTCCTGCTGTGGGGAACCGTGTTTGGCCGCTACGTGCGGGCCCTGGGCGACAACCTCAAGGCGTCGGTCTACGCGGGGCTGCCAATCCAACGAGTACAAATTGCTGTCTACGCCATCACCGGCTTGCTGGCCGGATTGGCCGGCGTACTGACCTGCGCACGAACCACCACCGGCAATCCCAACGATGGCATCGCCTCGGAATTGGACGTGATTGCCGTGGTCGTCATCGGTGGCACCTCGCTGGCCGGTGGCAGGGGGAGCATCCTCGGCACCGTGATCGGCGCACTGATCATTGCCGTGCTGACAAACATCCTCGGCCTGCGAAACGTCGACGCCAACATGCAATTAATGCTCAAAGCAGTTATCATTGTGCTGGCGGTTACCCTGCAACACCGTCAAGGGAGCATCTAGGAGCAGGCGGATTGGGGCTGGACTTAGGAACGAATCAACAATAACTTCGGTATTTCAGGGGACTGTTCACAGTTCAAAAAAAAGGTAACCGCTAATAAACACTAATCGACGCTAATCCTCGATAAAACAGTTTCGCTAGTGAATGTCTCCGCCCATTGGAGAGCTCTTATTGCACCTTTCTGACTGCTCTGACCACGATCGATTTCTTCTCAACAGACAGAATTAGCGTTTATTAGTGGTTCCCTTGTCTTCTGGTTGCAAACTTTTAATAAAAAGTAAAAACGACCTGGTGAACGCACTCCATCTGCTGAATTATCTTGATGAGCTTGACCTGAATGACACTGCTATTCGTGTCAATTTGTGTTATTCGTGGTTCGTTCCGTTTTCAGTGTGCGTGGATTATTTCCGCCAGCAAATATCGAAGTTATTTTTGAGCCGCGCCTTACATTGAATGGGAGCCTCTGAGAGTCAATTCGCCAGGCCGATACTATCCCTCAAACCATTCCTGTCACCATCACCCATTCACCCACAACGGAATCCAATCACCATGTGCCAGAAAATGTCTCTCACCCACGCACTCGTCGTCTTTCCGGTTGTCGCCACGCTACTGACTGGCTGCAGCCAGCAACAACAGTCATCCTTCAAATACCTGGTGATCTTCAGCCAGTGCAACAACGCCGAACCGTACCGGGCGGCTCAGAACAAACGGTTCGAGGAACTGTTTGCCCAGCATCCGGAAGTAAAATTCGTGATCAGCGATGGTCAGGCTGATGCGTCTAAACAGATTTCCCAGATTGAAAACGCCATCCTGCAAAAACCGGATGTTCTGATTGTTGCCCCGTTTGAACGGAGTGCTCTGGCGAGAGTGATGGGTGAGGCCATGCAAGCGGGTATTCCCACGATTTGCCTGGAGCGGGACATTGCCGAACCCAATTTCACCACCTTTATTTCCTGTGACAATGTGGAGATCGGCCGCATGGCAGGCCAATTCATCGTCGACTATCTCACGAAAAAGAATGGGCTCACGAAAAAGAATGGTGATCCAAAAGGAAAAGTAGTGGAAATCAC
>JAJRWS010000029.1 GCA_024276705.1 Planctomycetota bacterium
CCGTTCAATCTACCTCAACGGCGACTGGAAAGAATTCGACCAATACCGCATCCAAACTGAGCAAAACACGCTATACAGGAAGGCTGCATAGGAGCGGGATGCGAGTTACACCCAAATCACTACCTGCACATCCGCGTCGTGGGCTTCGGTGATGAGTTGTTCCAGGGCGCGAAAGGTCGTCGGGTCGGGATCGGAACTGTTAAGAGAATTCGAAGCTTTCGTATTCGCCTCGAACCATTGAGCGTTCATCTGGAGGAATAGGGCATCAAACCCATTGTCCTTGGTTTGCCCAATGTAATCGGCCCGTTCGCTCGCTTCGTCCCAGCGGTCGACGGGGGTCCAGCCATGTTCGTGGTCGATGTTGGTACCGAAGCCTCCGTTAGACTCGGTCGGGTCCCGCATGTTCATGTAGACTTGCATCGTCTCGCCCTTGAGACCGGTCTCTCCCACTTGCCGAGCGAATTTGGAGCCGCTGGCCACAAGAAAGCCTTGAGGTGCCGGATCTGAGCCCGCCGCCACAGTGACAGTACCACTTATCCCAGCAAGGTCACTGTCGGCGCTAGACGTAGTGAACTGCCACGTGCCGGTCTGCGTGCCCGTGAACCGGAACTTCCACGTGTTCGATTCGTCGTAAAACATTTCCGTTGTGCGTGTCTCGCCGCTCCCGTCGAGTTGGAACGTAACGGTCGCATTGAGATCGTATGGATTTCCAGCCAACGTGGAATTCTCCAGAGACCATTCGGTCATCGGTCCAAAAAGTGTCGTATCCCTGTCAAACGGTCCAGCCTGTACCGTCCGAACCGCAAGAATCAAAACCATCAGAAGAAATTTTTTGTATCGCATCGGTCAATCGATCCTATAGTTTTCAGTACGCCAGCCCCAATGTTCTTCGGGGTTTCAGTCAAACATTTGGCCATCGCGGAGGTGAATTGCAAAGCCAAAGGGTGCTGTGAAATCGGGCAACCAATTTTTGCCTACTCAAACTGAAATGTGTCATCGGGAAGTGAGACTTTTGAGGTCCGTTACAAGTGGCGCTCGGGGTTTCGGGAAAGGGTAAGGTTCTTTCGCGGATGCTCAGGTTGAATTGTTTCCGGCGATGGCGGGCCTGGGACAGTTCGAGTCGCCTCGCTGCGGTGACTTGCTCAGGGTTGCCACGATACTAGGTGGCTGGGGTGATTGTTGATTCTTAGAGGGTGCCTTAAGAGATTATCCCAGGTCGAGAACCCCCCCCTCTCCTGTCCTGTCCTCTCCCCTGAAAACGGGGGACGGGAATTTGGAACAGGCAATAAGTTGAGTGCTTGGCCATTATTTCTCTGAGGATGTCCCCCGATTGAAGCTGATTTAAGGCTTGGGGAGATCGACAACTTTCCAATTCGGGCGGCTGACGATGGTCCCGTAGTTCGATTCGTTGAAGTGTCCGTTTCGAGTCGGGGAATATATTCGCTCCCCTTCGTAAGGGCGGTCTTGTGTGTAAATCCAAATTTCCTGTTCGTTCCATACCATCAACTCGTCGCGTTCGTCTCCAACAAAATTTGCCACCATACAGGCAAGATCGGGGTGGCCATCGTCGGGTAGCTGGACCACTTGCTGTCCGTGGCCATCGTAGAGTCCTCCCTTTCTGGCGTTGGCATTCAAGAAAATGAGTTCCTGCCCATCGCCGCTCCAATTGACGGGTTCCAATGCAGAGCCTTGATGACTTGGCTCGAAGGAGAGCAGTTGGTTGCCTCGGCTATCAAAGAGGCAAACGATGCCCGGATTTCGCCAGTAGTTAATGCTGGCTACTTCCAGCCCTGGCAGGTCGGGAAGAAAATCGGCTATTGCCAATTTCTGAGCATGCCCAATCCTGTGGTGATGAAGTGTTTGCCCTGCATCCGTCAATACGATGACCCCTTCGTCACTGCCCGCCACAAAAAACCGCGTGGGCCGTTGCGGGTTGAGGTCGAAGTTTCCGGCAGCGATTGCGTCTTGATGCTGGTTCAAATCTTCGCGATTCCACAACACCGAGCCGTCGTTATCAATCTTGGCGTACCCGATATAGACTTCATCCTTACCGTCTAAATCGATGTCAATTGGGTAGGGGAAATGCCCGGTGTTAATCGACTGAGACCAAAGAGGCTTGAGCTGATTGTCGAAGGCCCAGATTTTTGAGTAGCGGTCCTTGATGAGAATGTCCCTGGGCGCACCGTGGCCTGTGAGGTCAGCCAGGCAGATGCAATCGACTCGGAGCCTGGGAAAGCGGTCGCGACGATAATTCTCGTACTGGTACTCGCCCGGTTCGTATTCGGTCTTCGGGGTTGGAATCTCACGTTTAACATTGCCGGTCGCACCGTCCAAAATCTGGAGCTTGAAATCGCGGGCAGTGATTACCTCTGCTCGCCCGTCACCATCGACGTCATGTATCTGCATCGGCAAGTCGTAGGTCAACAAAGCGTTTTTAGGATCGGGTTCACCCCATTGCCAAAGTTTTTTCCCATCGAGATCAATGGCGGTCAAGCAGGTGAGCAGACTGTAGCGGCCTTCCTGGTGCCAGCGATTTTGACCGATTAAGAGATCAAGGCGACCATCCCCATCCAGATCGCCAACCCGAACGGCACGAGCGGCACCGAATGCTGGCGTACGTATTTTCTTCCAAAGCCGTGGGCGTGGGTATTGCTCGCGCAGCTTAGCGATTTGATCTTGCTGTTCGCGTACGGCGCGGTGGAAGGACGCAGCCGCTTCGGGCGTAGTGGTGACCTCAACCTTGCGGAAGCGGGCCAATCGACGCGCTAGCAGTGCAATCTTTCCTCTTGGATACGTGGAATCGGAAATGTTGAACACACGTTTACCATCCACCGAGCAGACGATATGATCGCCCTGGACATGAGCCGTCAGCTCGTAGAAACGCTCTGCGTCAAGGTTGAAGGGAGCTTTCGCCAGTTCAACCCAACCGTAGCGGTTGAACTGCTTCTCGTCTTCAGATCGCCGCACCACAAGTTGGCCTTGTTCGTCGAATCCGAAGAAATAAAAGTGGCGGTTGTCCTGATAGCGAAAGACGATTCCCGAAAGCCCGCTGCCACCTGCAGCTTGCATCTCAACACTTACCGAATAGTCTTCCCATAGCAGGTCACCTGCGACCACAAGTCCATTGGCTCGACTTTCCTTCTTGATGCCAAATTCTAATCGGCGGTCATGTCCTGTGCCGACAACTCGCCAGGCGGAATTCCATTCCGGGTTACGGAAGCTTGAGTCGATATTGCCTTCGTCCCATTGTCCGGTGTTGGTCAGAGTGAGCCAGTGATACTCGCGGGTCGCACTATAGTAATCACGGTTTTTAGCTATGCCGTGCCGTTTTGAAAAAGTCCCTTTTTCGAGCGAAGAGAAATCGTCATGAAATAACATGCTCGATTCACTTTGCTCTTGAGCCGCGAGCTGGAGAGTCCAAGTGAGCAGCAGAAGGTACCCAAGAAAAATACATCTTTTCATTGTCTATCTCTCTTACTAGGTTAGTCGTCTGATACCAGGAGCCTCTGCTTTTTTCCTCCGGCGGATCAATCTTGGCGCATACGAATGTTTGATATTTGGCAAGAACCACGGCACTTGCAAAGCATGCGCGGATTTTTAATAGAACCTGTGCATTATCATGCAACCGCTTTGCGACGGCAGAGCAGGGCCAGCATTCCGGATAATAGTAGGATCGAGGTCGAGGGCTCAGGGATGGCAATAGCAGCATACTTTTCTGCGTACATTCTTCCCATTTGAATCTGAGCCTCTGCATTAAAATGTGTATCATCCGCGTCGCGAAAACCGTCGATCAGGTCTGCGTGCGTGGGCAAATTGCGAAAGTCAAGAACAGAAGCCCCCGGGGTAGCGGATGCCGCGCCCGACGATTCGTCCACTCGAAACTGAGCGTCGATCACGGTGTTGACGTAGGTTGAAGAGC
>JAJRWS010000543.1 GCA_024276705.1 Planctomycetota bacterium
ATTCCGCATTCCGCATTCCGCATTTATCTCATTCCGCATTTAGTCCATTCCCAAAATCATCTTGGCCAGTTCTCGCTTATGGGCAACACGGATGTCATCGGGAACATTTTGACCGTTGGTCAGGTAGCTGATTGGCAAATGGCTATTTCGGGTGACCGTCAACAAACTGCCCAGCCCCATCGCTTCATCCAGTTTGGTGACCACCAACGCCGATGTCCCGACTGTGGCAAACCGCTCGGCCGTAGCGGTCATGCTCGTAGCGCTACCAACCGCGCTGAGAACCAGATGGACTTCGTCGGGATTGGCCTCAACCAGCAAGGCTTTCAGCTCTCGAATACGGACTTCGTCACGCGGGCTGCGACCCGCAGTGTCCATAAGCACCAGATCCAAGTCTCGCATGCGGTCAATCGCTTCGCGCATTTCTCGGGGAGTGCTGACCACCTCCATTGGCAAATCGATGATATCGGCATAGGTGCGCAATTGCTCAACGGCCGCAATGCGATACGTGTCGACCGTGATGAGCCCAACCCGCCGCTTCTCTCGCAGCCGGTAGTTGGCAGCCAATTTCGCGATGGTGGTCGTCTTGCCAACTCCCGTAGGTCCGACCAGGGCGACGATACGACCCGATTGTGTCGTAGTGTCGATCGGACCGGTAACGGTCAACTCGTCGGCAAGCATATCCATCAACCGGTTTCTCGCAGCCTCGGCCGTATGCAATTCGCCTGCCTTTTCACGCAGGCGTTCCACCAGAGAGCGGGCGACTTCCTCTTGCACATCGGCCTGGATCATGTCGGTAAACAAAGCAAAGAGAGAGGCGGGCCAATTCTGTCGAGGTGCTTCTTCGGTCTGGCCCTGCAATTGCTCAACCAATGCTTGCAGTTCTCGCAGCTCCTTTTTCGTATCTTGAGCAACCTCGTCCTCCTCAACCACGACCAATCCGGTTTCCATGGACAATCGACGATCGGAAAAACTGGCTTCCAGGTTCGGCCCAGACGGCGAGTGGACAAGCGGCTGAACTGGTTGTGGCCTTTGCGGGTGCAACCGGCTGGGAACCTGCAAAGTGCTGGACGCGGCAATTTCATAATGACGCCCCCCCACGAGACGACGCACCAGGCCTCCATTGACTTCACGCGTATGGAGCACCGTAGCATCGACCCCCAAGTCATGCCGTACCAGATCGAGCGCCTGCTGCATGGTCTTGGCACGATAGGTTTTAATTTCCATGGTTCCTATTCGATTGGCTATGGGTCATTGAAAATCTATTTGACATCACTGTCATTCATTCCGCATTCCGAATTCCGCATTTTCTACTCGTCCGTCACCAACCCGAGCGTGACAATTTGTGTGTCACGCGTCACTTCATTGAAACTCAACACAATCAACTGTGGCAGGTGATTTTCTGTCAACTGCTTCAAAGCGACACGTATTTGCGGGCTGACCAAGACAATGGGCAAGTGATTTGCCGTGGTTAATTTATCCAGTTGCGCACGGATCGATTCACAGGTAGCTTCCACCGCTTGCGGAGACATGCGAATAAACAATCCCCGTTCGGTATGTTCAAAGCCAGCCCGAATGCGATCCTCCAGTGCCGGATCGAGCGCAAGCACGTGCAATTGGCCTTCGGCATTACGATAACGAGTACATATTTGCCGAGCCAATCGGTGCCGAACATACTCGGCCAGCAAAATCGGGTCTTTCGTACGAGGTGCGTAGTCTCCCAAGGTTTCCATGATCGTGGCCAGTTGCCGGATGGAGACCTGCTCACGCAGCAGCATTTGCAGTACCGCTTGCACTTCAGCCAACGTCATCATCCCAGGCACTAATTCGTCCACCACGGTCGGTTGGGATGTTTTCAGTTCATCCACCAAATGTTTGGTGGCATCACGAGTAAGAATTTCATCCGCATGACGGCGACAAACTTCGGTGAGATGGGTCGCCAACACGGCCCCCGGTTGAACCACGGTGTAGCCAAACATCTCCGCATCGTCTTGCAGTGATGAGTGGATCCATTTGGCGTCGGTACCGAATGCGGGATCCTTGGTCGAGATGCCATCGACCTGACCGGTCGTCATTCCTGAATCGATCGCCAGCAACTGGCCAGGTTCGAGGTGATCCTGGGCAATTGGCATGTCGGCGATTTTGATGCGATACTGATTCGGTTCCAACCGCATGTTGTCGCGAATTCGAACTTTGGGCATGATGATGCCAATTTCTGCCGCCACACTTTGCCGCACACGACTGATACGGTCGAGCAAGTCGCCTCCTCGCTTGGGGTCCGCCAGGCGGATTAACCCAACCCCCACCTCCACTTCCATCGGATCCACGGCAAGATAATCCTCGATCCGCTCCTCCTCTTTTGGCTGCCGAGCTTTTTCGGCCGCGACCTCCGCCTGCTTTTCCCGGATTTGCGATTGGGATAGGATGCGCGACATACCGAAACAAGCAGCTCCGAGTACCAACAGGGGTGCCCGGGGCAAATCGGTGGTGACCAAAACCGCAAGAAAACCGCCCGTTACGGCCAAAGCTTGCGGACGTGAAAAGAGCTGCTGTAGAAAATCTCGCGGCAAATTGGATTTTCGCGTGCTGCGGGTTACCAGCAAGCCGGCGGCTAGTGAAATCAGGAAAGCCGGCACCTGGCTCACCAGACCGTCGCCAATCGTCAAACGTGAAAAAAGTGAAGCCGCTTCCGACAGGCCCATGCCATATTCGGTCATGCCGATGATCAGGCCGCCAACAAGATTAATAACCGTGATCACAATGCCTGCAATTGCGTCCCCACGGACAAATTTACTGGCACCATCCATGGCCCCGTAAAAATCGGCCTGCTCGGTAATTTCTCCGCGGCGTTGCTGCGCTTCATGCTCATCAATGATGCCGGCATTCAAATCGGCATCGATGGCCATCTGCTTGCCAGGCATGCCGTCCAAGGCAAAACGAGCAGCCACTTCACTGATTCGAGTGGCTCCTTTGGTAATCACGACAAACTGGATCACGACAATGATGATAAAAATAATCAGCCCGACAACAATTTTCCCATCTCCGGCCACAAAATCGGCAAAGGAAGTGATGACTCCGCCCGCGGCATTCAAGCCATCCTCCGCGGCACGTGTCAGGATCAGTCGGGTCGTGGCCACATTGAGCACCAGCCGCGCCAAGGTTGTAGCCAACAAAAGCGAAGGAAAGATATTGAATTCCAGAGGCGAGCGAACATAGATCGTGGTGAGCAACACAATCACCGAAATGGTGATATTGCCTGCCAGCAATACATCCATCAGCACCGGTGGCAACGGCACCATGATCACCAGCACACTGGAGATGATCGCAATCGGTAGTATGAGATCCTGACCGCGACGAACGAGATCGGCGGCTCGGCTCACCTCTGAAGCCATTGAGGCCTCCGGAGCAAGAGAAAAGGGTTTCCATCGAAGAGGGCCGGATCGTAGGAATCCGCTCTCGGCCTGTCCAGCCCGACTCTATCAAGTCTAGAACTCCGGGTAGTGGGCGTTCCATTACGGATGCGGCACAAGCATCATGGGCCCTTGCGTTTAGCCGCACACCGCGCGATACTCATCCGTAAGCATGGCTTGGACATGCTATCAGATACACAGTAGTCCCAAGAATGGCCGATGAAGCCCGACCCGAACAACATGCTAGCGGTATAAAACGTCGGTTTCCGGGCGGCTTATCGCCCTGGCCAACGTGGGGCCCAGTGGCAATTTGGAAGTACTGAAACAGATTGCAAGAAATCATTTCCGTAACCAGCAATTCGGGAGCCTACGATGCGTCGAGCAAAAATTAGTATAGTCGGATCAGGAAACGTTGGAGCCACAACGGCTCACTGGTGCGCGGCAGCCGAGTTAGGTGACATCGTACTGGTTGATATTCCCCAAACAGGGGATATGCCCAAGGGAAAAGCACTTGACTTGATGCAAGCTTCACCAGTCGTCGGTTTCGACTCGAATATCATCGGAACGACCGACTACAAGGACACGGAAGCAAGCGATGTGGTGGTCATCACGGCGGGTATTCCACGTAAACCGGGTATGAGCCGTGACGATTTGCTGGCTACCAATGCCAAGATCATGACCAGTGTCTGCGAAGAAATTCGCCGCACAAGCCCCGAAGCGGTCGTGATCGTGGTCAGCAACCCTTTGGATGCCATGGTCCAACGAGCCCAGCAAGTTACCGGTTTTCCGCACAATCGAGTTCTGGGCCAGGCTGGAGTACTCGACACGGCCCGCTATCGGACCTTTTTAGCACAAGAGTTGGGAGTCAGTGTCGAAGATGTCTCGGCACTGCTGATGGGTGGCCACGGCGATACCATGGTCCCCTTGGCAAGCTGCACGTCCGTGGGTGGAATACCGGTCACTCAACTCATCGAACCGAACCGACTTGAGGAGATTGTCGATCGCACCCGCAAGGGGGGGGCCGAAATTGTCGGACTACTCAAAACGGGCAGTGCCTACTACGCCCCAGCCGCCGCTTCCGCCCAAATGGTTGAAGCGGTTGTGCGTGACAAAAAACGGTTGCTTCCCTGCGCAGCCTACTGTGACAAGGAATATGGTGTCGGTGGATACTACGTAGGAGTTCCGATCGTGCTGGGAACCGCAGGCGTGGAGAAAATCGTGGAATTAACGCTTACCGATACCGAACGGGCAGCTTTTCAAAAAAGCGTTGATGCCGTCCGTGACCTGGTAGCCACGATGGCAAAGATCGCGTAGCGGGGTTTGGGGGGGTCAAGCCGCACTGGCCGCTGTGGCCGCGGGAACACCTGTCTTGGCACTAAGCCTGTCTTGTGCGGCCATACGGCAAGATGCGTTTGCTAGCATGCTGCAGCGACATTTATTCTTGCTGACGTTGACAATCGGCATGGTCTGAATTACAAACCCATACGTTCGTTGAACCTGCCAATGCGTCTTTCTGGGACGCATTCCTTTCTACC
>JAJRWS010000544.1 GCA_024276705.1 Planctomycetota bacterium
GAGCTTTCCGAGGAGGCCTCTGGAAGGGCCAAATCGCCCTTTTTCTTTAGCTGCCGAGCAACAGCATCTCGACTGACGTCCAACTCGCGAGCGATCTTACGCTGTGACCATCCTTGAGCATGTAACTGCTTTATTAACAACACGTTAGCCACTTTCAACCGGTGTACCATCGCAAGGCTCCCAAGCTTTTCTAAAAGCTTGAGAGTCTACGCGAGGATGACCGATTAGTGGCCTTGTTTGAGGCGCCTTTTAGTGCCTTGTTTAGGCGCCCGGTGACAGTTGCCGATGGTGCTTGCGAAATGACGTGTGCAAAAAAAGCAGTCCAGCCACGGAAAACAGCCCAAGCGATGTCGGTTCCGGTACAGCCAAACTATTTGATGCGATGGCAATTGCACCCAGGCTGAACTGATTTTGCCAATCGAGGAAATCACGGCCATCGACGTCGTTGTCCTCGTCAGCGTCACCCTCTGCGTTGGTTGTGCCAATACCAAATCCAACTTGCCAGAGAGCGAGGTCATCTTGGTCGACATCTCCGTCGATGTCAAAATCACTCGGCAATCGAGGCAAGATCTCTCGAATCCATCCGTCTTGCTTGGACAACAGGTACAATTCACCTTGGTTGTCGATTCCCAGACGTAAATCGGTACGAGATGCGGTATTACCAAGTGCCCCCGAAACAATATCAATCAGATCTTGGTTCGACCCATCATAAATCAGTTGAAGTTCGTCAATGGTGGCCGTCGTGCTCGGGTTTCCGTCGTCAACAGCGATCATTTCGTCCACGTCGGAATAAAAAATGCGGCCATTAACGATGTCGCCAAAAACAAACTTCCCCTGGAGTGCGGGAATACGGTCTCCTCGGTAGGCAAATCCGCCGGCGACTGCGTGACCTTCGTCGTGGTCGTATTGTGCTACTGGATAGGTGAATCCTGAGTCGTTTGCCGGCAAGGGACCACCACCGATTAAAAAAGTTCCCTCGCGCACGGACCATCCATAATTACCACCGGAATTGATAATGTTGACCTCCTCCGCGGCATCTTCCCCAATGTCCATCGCAAACATGGTATCGGTGACCGGATCCCAACTCATCCGATGAGGGTTACGAAAGCCATAAGCATAGATCTCGCCGAACGTGTTGGGATCAGAATCGTTATCCGCTGCCCAAGGGTTATCATTCGGGATTCGGTACTGCCCGTTGCCGCTCAGAGTAGAATTTCCAGTGGAATTGGGATCAGGGTCAATCTTGAGAATGGTCCCCAAGTAGGAGTCGAGCCGCTGCAAGTTTCCGGCATCGCCCATGTTAAAAGATTGTCCATCTCCGATCGCAACATAAAGTTGACCGTATTCGCTATCCCCTGGACTAGCTGTTGGATTAAATCCGATATCTCCCATCGGGTGAAAGCGGCCTGGGGTACCGATTCGCATTATTTCGCGACGTGCGCCACTAAAGATACTGGCCGTCGGATCATTCGCTGTCCATTCGCTGAGAACGCCATACTGTGTAAAATTCCCAAGCGGCGGAACAATGGCAGAGGTCTCTGTCGGGCCACCAAGATTCTCTGAGTGAATTGTATAGAACTTTCCATTCGTGGAAAACATCGGGTCAAAAGCAAAGGACACCAACCCACTAGCAAGGCCTGGCGAGGTTTTTAGCTGAGGAAAAGTTGACGTGAAGTCGAGATAGGTCGAGACTGCGCTCGTTGATTTATCGACCGTATAAAGGTAGCCATTCAAATCGTTGACAAATAGTCGATCACTGCCACCAGGCTCTTCGCGAAGGAAATTGATTCGCGTTCTCGGCGAACCGCCCGTCTGTGGCATTTCCACAAAGTCTCTTGCGATCACCGCGAGCCCCGTTTTAGTAATTGTCTCTGCAATGGGATTCGCCGCGTCCGCGCTGGCTGCAAGAGAACCTGCAACCATAGAGCCTGCAAGCATAGCGATCCCAGTCACTACCCAACGTCGCTCCAGAAAAAACAAAAGAAAAATTGCCATTTGTCTGTGCCTCTCGAAGAAAATTTTTGTGAACAACAGGGCCAATTCAGAAACGCTGAACTGAACTGCCCTTGCTTTCGACCAGTGCAACTGACCGAGATCGCTACCTACGACGTCTGCCCGATGGCCAGATTGCACCCATGAAAAAGAGGAGTCCCGTAGACGGCTCCGGCACGCTTGCCAAGCTCGTATTCGAAGCAGTTCCGAAATTTATTTCCCACTCCTCAAGGTCAGCAGCAGTTGCCCCATTCGGCGGGCCACCTCGCTGCCACACTAAATAATCGTTTCCGTCCACGTCGCCATCGTCATCAAAATCGCCAAGCAATGGGGATTCGGTCACAAACTCGAACGCACCGATGTCGTATGCGACTCCGA
Organism: Planctomycetota bacterium; assembly: GCA_024276705.1. Lineage (GTDB taxonomy): Bacteria > Planctomycetota > Planctomycetia > Pirellulales > Lacipirellulaceae > JAJRWS01. The sequence continues at coordinate 2,371 of JAJRWS010000544.1, forward strand.
ACGGTCGAGCCTGTCCCTCGAAGTCATCAGTTACCGCAGCCAGACTGAGCCCCGTGTCAATTGCGAGAGATCCCGCCACCAGCCGATAGTTATCTTCGTTCACGTTCACGAAGCTCGACGTATCCACCACCAGATTCGAGGCATCAGAGGCTTCGGGTGGTTTGGGTTTGAGGAAGAGGTTATTGAGAACGCTCAACGTGGCTTCCTCAGCTCCTCCAGCAACGCTCTGGAAAAGAGTGCTATTCCCATCGCCAAACGTGTTGTTGAGGATTTTAAGATTGGCGACGTCGTCTTCGAGGCGGGCCGCTTTAACATTATCGTAGAATACGCTGTTCACGACCGACACAAAAGCACCATCGTTACTGGACGTTTCTCCACGCAATCGTAAGGCGATATTGTTGTCGTAAAATAAGCTGCGTTCAATGGTCACATCGACCTTCTCTTTCAAAACAAACGCCGCTGAGTTTGAGATGAGGCTACCATCCCAGCCGAAAAATTCAGAATCCTGGACTTGCAAGCGTCCTCTAGTAGGCAGTCTCCGATCCTGCTTCGTGTCGATAGCATTTTCTCCCGGGTTTACCCCGGCCGAATACCCGTTGGTAGCTTCAGGCAGAGGCCCGTTCCAAAACTTCACCGAATCGACCAACACATCGTCCCAGTCGCCGTTCTGCAACTGTAACGCATCGCCGGAAACGTAATGGATTTCAGTGTCTGCGATGACGAAGTTGCGAACGGCACCGGCCACGATGCCGTGTGCATCAATTCGGGAGCCACCACTCATGCCCAATATATTGCTTATTTCTGAGTTCCGAATAGAAAATCCTTCCAGAAAATCCGATGGAGGGCTACTCTCGTTGTTGACCCCCATATCGATGCCATCGCGGCTACCGTTAAGAATCTCGACTCCCTCCAAGACACCAAAATCACCGCTCGTAAAAACACGTACGACATCACTGGTACCAAACTGCCCGTCAAAGCGCATACCTTCAAACGTATTGTAAGAGTTTCGGATGTCGAGTACTCGGCCCAACGACGTCACGGTGACTCCACCTGGGTTCAGTGCTCGAACTGTGATCTGGTTGCCGTCTGAACCGTTACGGATTGTGTTGAGAGACTCGTTATAGATTCCATCAGCAATATTGAGTGTATCTCCTGCCTGTACTACGCCCAATCCTTTTTGGATCGTCTGCCAGGGACTACCGATGGCCCCGGTGTTGGCGTCATTGCCTGATGGGGAAACGTAGAACATTTGCCCATAGACTATTCTTGGACAAAGCCAGACCATCATCATCAAGGCGATGGCAAAGGGACCGAATGTTCGCTCTATTTCCCGAGTCATGTTAAGTGCTATCCTCCGATCTCTTTTTGCTCTTGCTCTGTCGTAGCAAATTGCCCGCCTGAAAGCCCTCCGACAAATTATGGGGGTGCGAAAAATTAAACTGCCAAGCCAGCCCTGCCCCAGGCTGACACAGCAATTCACTACTCGTCATGGCGTTACACCGTTTGGCGATTCGCCCGACTAGTGGTGCTTAGCTTGGCCAAACAGACCGCCATCAAAAGGAGCAGCGAACTTGGCTCAGGGACGGCACTCACCAGAGGTTGAGTAATGGTTACTTCTAAGTAGGGGCCAAATGATCCTCCTCCTGACGAGCCGTAATTGCCTTGCCAATCGGGAAAAGCTCCTATCGCCGAATCACGCTGCCATTTGAGAAAATCGTCTCCATCGACATCCAAATCGTTATCGAAATCACCTTCGAGTGAAGAAGAAGATTCTCTGGACCAAATCCGCCAACTAGTGATTTCGCCGTAGAATAGTGGTCCAAACCGCAGTCCTCGATTGTTTACGTCATTAATCATGGCACCGATGATGTCGTCGTCTATTGCAAGAGAAGCAAATTCTTTATTTGTTCGAGCCGTTGCTAGTTCAGCCCAATCCCAATTCACGCTGTTCGTGAATTCAGGCGTCGGGTCACCGGCCGAGTTCGCACCTCCTCCTCCAACCGTTGTGGGTACACCTAAAGTCCCATAGCCAGGGAATGCCGGCGTAAACGTGTAGGGGCCACTGTCAGGATCAATCCACTCAAGGCTGTTGACCGTATCCAACAACCCGCCACTTTGGGCTGTCTGAGCGTAAAAATAAGTTGCCGGTGAGACGCTTTCGTCCCAATTCAAGGGCCCGTTCTGTGTCCCAACTCCTTCAACCCAATCGTTTGTCGATTCGATGGTCAACATCGTGATTTCGGGTGACCCAACTCCTGGGAGATCATTGCCACCGTCATCTGCATTAACCGGTGCGACATTCAATGTCCACGTTGCGGTGCCTGGATTCGCAGCCAGGAATGCACCCATTGCAGCAGTATCGAAGTCCATTAACGAAACATCCTCTAAACCCCTCAAGGGTCTTATTTTTTCTCTGCCTCCTCTGTTATTTAATTGTTCTCCAGCAAACGCTGGAAGCTGTATATCCTTGATGGACGAAAATTTCATGGTTACTTGGCCGACGACATCCGCAGCCATGAAAGCAAACCCACATGCCACTATTAGCGTGGTGATCTTGTAAGACTTTAATCTCATCTCAATACCTCAGCTTTCAAAATAATGACCTAGAAGTAAAGAGGGTGTAACTCGCATCCCGCTCCTATGCAGCCTTCCTGTATAGCGTGTTTTGCTCAGTTTGGATGCGGTATTGGTCGAATTCTTTCCAGTCGCCGTTGAGGTAGATTGAACGGAGGTGAAGCATCGATTGGGCGCCCTC
>JAJRWS010000545.1 GCA_024276705.1 Planctomycetota bacterium
AACATTATAAATACAAATATCGAATATTTCAAAACAAATACAGAATCAGTCCATGCAGAGGAGCACCGGTCGGTGGATTGAAATGGTCAAGGCGAAACCATGGCCCGGTCTGCCGGATATCCAGAGCACAGGGTCTCGGACGGCGGTGAATAGGGCTGAATCCATCGGGCGGGCTGGTCCCCACAGCCGCACGCGTACTCTCTGGCTGGCATGGCCATGGTTAGCGGCCATGCTGATAGGCATGCCTGCAGACCCGATTCGGGCTGACGATTGGCCCACTTATGCTCACGATCAGTCGCGTACCGGCAAGACCTCCGAGCAGCTCGCTTTTCCGCTCGAGAAAGTATGGAGTTGGAAATCGGCGACTCTGCCGCAGTCCATTTGGGACGAACCGGCCACCTGGGATGGCTGGAACAAAGTGTACGACATGCGCAATCGGGTCGATTTTGACAAAGCATTTCATGTCGTGGTCGTCGGCGACCGAGTCTGGTATGCCTCGAGTGTCGAGGACAAGTTGTATTGCGTCGACCTGGCAACCGGTAAGCCTGTTTGGACCTTTTTCGCCGAAGGGCCTATCCGGTTGGCGCCCACGGTGACTGCGGGCAAGGTCTATTTTGGTGCCGACGATGGCTGCGTCTATTGCCTGAATGGGGTCGATGGCAAGCTGCTTTGGAAAAAGCATCTGGCTCCCCAGAATCTCCAAGTGGCCGGCAATGGCCGAATGATTTCACTCTGGCCGGTGCGCACCTCGGTGGTTGTGGTGGATGATATCTGCTACGCCTGCGCCGGAGTCTTTCCCAGCGAGACCGTTTACCTCTGTGCGCTCGATGCCGCCAATGGTGAGCCTCGTTGGCAAACGTCAATCCATGATCTGCCGGCACAAGGCTACTTGCTCGCCTCTCCCAAGCGCCTCTACGTGACCGCAGGTCGTGGCGGCCCGATTGTTTTCAACCGGGCCGATGGGCAGCGGCTGGCTCAAGTCGATACGACCGGCGGCACCTATGCGCTGCTCGCCCAGGATACCTTGATTACCACTACCGGTAACGACGGCCGGGAATTGCACGCGTTGGGCACGAAAAGCCGTGATCGCCTGGCTACCTTCCGCGGCCATCATCTGATTGTCGATGGCTCAACCTTCTACCTGCAGGATAAAAGTCATCTGACAGCGATCGACCGCAAAGAGTATTACGCACTTTCGGCGCGCCGGCGGGAACTGGCCGGCAGGCTGGAGCAAGTGAAGAAAAAGCGGAAGGAACTTGCTAAGAAACCGGATGCCGGAGAGAAAAAAGCCAAACTTGAAGAACTCGATCAACAGCTCACTCGGCTTGGGAGTCAGATCGACCAGCTACTGCAACAACTCGACCGTTGTCATCTTTGGCGAGTTACCTGCCAATTACCGCACTCATTAATTTTAGCGGGAAACAGCCTGATTGTGGGAGGGAGTGGGCGTGTGGCCGCCTACGATCGAGTCAGTGGACAACGCATGTGGCAGGGCCAGATCGACGGCGATGCCTACGGACTGGCCGTTGCGGACGGCCACCTGTTGGTCAGTACCGACACCGGCGCTGTCGACTGTTTTGCGGCCCTGGGGAATCGGTTGGTGGAGAATGCGAAGGTGTCGGCCGACGCAAGTGCCTCGGGTGAACCTGCGGCGGCCGTGGAAGATGTTGCGGCGGCCGAAGCAGATATGTCGAGCCGACCGGCTGGGCCCGAAGCCCGCATCAAGCCCGTTGCCGCTACGGGTGCTGGCCGAGCCATTGGTCCCTTGGTTGCCTATACGGCTCCCGATACCATTCGAGTGACCTGGATTACCGACCAGCCGATCAGCACTCGGTTGGAAATAGCCCCTTGGGTGCAAGGAAAACGTGGCAAGCCGATTTTGTCAGCCGGCAGGAACGGAGCAACTGAGAACGGGATAACTGGGACTGGAACGACTGGAAATGAGACAGCTCCAAAGCGGGAGCATGAGGTGTTTATTCCCGCCATTGAACACGACACCTTCTACACCTATCGAGTTGGCGGGCTGGATGATGATGGCCAGCCCGCCTGGTCGTCCTGGTATCGATTGGATGCGATGCTCCATTACTTGTCGTTTGCCCATACGGTGGCCGAGTCTCCCTATGCAGAGACTTCGCGGACCCGGCTGATGCGGGCGGCGGGGGAAAAAATGCTCCAAACCGCGGCCACTTCACGCGGGTACGCTCTCGTCCTGGGAGCCGTGGATGGCGCGCTGGCTTATCAGTTGGCGACCCAGAGCGACCTCAAGGTTGTGGTGGTCGAATCTGACCTGGAAAACGTGCGGCGCATCCGTGCCCGGATGGACCAGGCCGGGCTGCAGGGGCATCGGGTGGCGGTCCTGCAGGGAAGCCTGGAGACGATTCGCTTTGCCCCATACTTCGCTAATCTTATCACCTCCGAGCGGATGCTCGACGATGGCGTGTTGCCGGAAGCATTTGCGAAGGTCTATCCCTGCCTCAGGCCGGCAGGTGGTTTGATATGGTTTGCCGGGCCCGCCACGAAAAACAACTTCCATGCCGAGACGGTCCGCATGTGGTGTGGCGCTGCGCAT
>JAJRWS010000546.1 GCA_024276705.1 Planctomycetota bacterium
CCAGCGCGATCGTCCGACGAGAATCGAGAGTACCGTTTTTCATCAGTTCAAGATCGGCAAACCGCCCCGCCGCGTCGAGTTGATCAAGCAGGTTCGTGCTTTCGCTTATGGCCAACGGAGTAACCCGCAGAGCGGCCTTGGCGAGTCGGTCTTGCCGGTAGGCAGCCAGGAACTGTTCACCCGCCAGGGTGATCGTCACTTCGTAACGGGAGATGCCCAAGAGGCCTTGCCGCAGTTCCAACACGATCTGATGCTGCAACTGGCCAGAGGCTTTGGCCGCCTCGGTCAGACCCAGCAGGGCTGAGGGCCGGCCATCGGCATCGAGAAACGTGGCGACCGTGAAAAAGCCTCGCCCATCGCCGCCGACCACGGTGAATTGATAATCGGCCTCGTTTTCTGTGTGTGTGTGGAGTCTGGCGCCAGATCGCTGGTAGCAGCGAGGAGCGACGAGGTGATGACGGTCGTGGCCTCAACGATATCAGGATTCTCCCAGCCGTCGCCCGAAAGGAGCCGCCTCGGTTCGAGGTTTTCGAACAAATGCCGCCGTCTTGGCAGGCCTTTGGGCCCGGGCCGCCGAAAAGAACGCTTGAAACCGAGTTTCGCGAGGGTGCTGTTCCAACAAGAGGGGCGGCTGCGCATGGCGAGAATCCTTGTCTGTTCGAGGCTCCCCAGGAGGTGGGGAACCGAGATAATCGGATATCGATATCCCGTTCGCTCCTCGTTATAACGGCTCGGAAAGGGGGATTGCAAGGAAATTCGCCTGTAAAAAATCAACCATCGATCTCACCGCTGCAAAATCGGCAAGTAGTTATTCGGCACCTGCAAGATGAGTCGACGATTTTCTCAAAGTTGATTTGCGTGTGGCCCGGGTGATTTCGGCCAAGCAGGTGCCCGATGCGCGCAAACTGCTCAAGTTGCAACTGAGTTTGGGTGGTGGCCAAACCAGGCAGGTTTTTGCCGGTATCAAAACGGCCTATGAACCGGAGAAACTGGTCGGTCGGCTGATCGTTTGCGTAGCCAATCTGGCTCCCCGTAAAATGAAATTCGGCCTCAGCGAAGGTATGGTCGTGGCCAGTGGTCCGGGGGGTGAAGAGGTCTTTTTGCTGTCGCCCGACGATGGTGCTCAGGTAGGACAGCGGGTCCACTAAGAAAACGGTTCAAAGCAACTTTGGCCGTTCAGACCTGCCACGGAGAATAAGACTTTGGGATGTTTGATATGTGATCGATGAATGATGAACTGCACTGTTCCTTGCGCTCGGCAGGCAGTGCTACGATCCGCCCTTGGATCATCAATCAATCTTTGCCTTGCTTGGACCAGTCGCGGCGTTGGCGGCTGCTGGGGATGTCCATCGCCTTTCGGTATTTGGTAACGGTGCGGCGAGCGACCGTGATACCGTGCTTCGCCAGTTCCTCGACCAGTGCGTCGTCGCTGAACGGTTTTGTTTTGTCTTCGTTGTCGACAATTTCCTGCAGCTTCAGGCGAACGCGGTCCCAGGCCACTTCCTGGCCGTCCGCGCCGGTCGTGCCGCCCACGAAAAATCGCTTGAGGAGAAAAATGCCGCGCGGAGTCTGAATCCATTTGTCGTCCACGGCCCGACTGACGGTGGTCACATGCACTCCCACCTTATCAGCGATTTGCTGCATCTTGAGCGGTTCGATGGCTGCCGGTCCGTCATCGAGGAATTTGTGTTGATGATCGACAATGGCCTGGGAGACTCGAGTGAGTGTATTGCGGCGCTGCTCGATCGCCTCGATCAGCCATTGGGCTGAGTTGACCTTGCGTTTGATGTAATCTCGCGTTTCGGCGTTGGTGCCTCCATCCTTGAGCAGCCGGCGATAGTAGGGGCTGATGTAGAGCGAAGGTAACTGAGTATCTTCCAGGCGTACCTCGTAGGCACCCTCTTCGTTGCGATCGATAAACACATCGGGAGTCACGCTGGGCGCGAAATTTTCGTTGAATTCCGAGCCAGGCTTGGGCTTGAGCGTGCGCAAATCTTCCCATGCTTCCTGAATCGTTTCGATGGAGAAACCGGTTTTGCGGGCAATCTGCGGCAACCGATTATTTTCCAGATCCTCCAGGTGATCGGAAATCAAGACTTGTAATTCCTCGTAGAAGAGCAAGCCGGGGGTAAGTTGCAGCAACAGGCATTCTTTCAAGTTGCGCGCTCCCACTCCTGGAGGATCGAGGCGTTGGACAATTGCCAGGCCTTCTTCCGCCAGTCTCATTTGCTCGTTGTGCCAGGTTTCATTGTCTCCTTCCGCCTCGGCGGGCCTGGAACCAATCAGGTCTTCCAGTGGCGATTTCAAATAGCCGTTGCTATCCAGGTTGTAGACAATCTTCTCACACATTCGCCGCAAGGGTTCGCTCAAATCAAACCAGCTAAGCTGGTGGGCCAAATATTCCTGCAATGATTCGGGTCGGGCAACCATATTGGCCATGGCGTCGTGCCGACGGTCCGATTCCATTTCGAGCTGGCCTCGCGACGGACGGCTGCGCTCTTCGTAGTCATCGGGCAGATTATCCGCCATGTTCAGCAGGCGTTCGAAGTCGTCCTCATTGTTTGTGTCGTCGCTGACGACCAGTTCGCGTTCCGATTCGGTGGGTGCGTCGGGGTTGGTTTGGTCTTCGCGATTGGGAGCCTCTTCGGTGGGTTCAATCTGGTCGAGCACCGGATTGTCTTCCATCTCCTGTTCGATGCGTTCCTGCAGCGCGATGAGAGGCAGTTGCAGAATTTCCATCGATTGGATCATTCGCGGTGCAAGCACCTGCTTCTGAGCCATCTGCATCTGTTGGCCGAATGAAAGTCGCATGAATTTTATCGTTCGAAAGGAAAATAGGAAAAAGGAAGAACCCGGGGACGATCGCCTAAGGGACCGATGCCTCTGGGGTTAAGTCTACCTTGTAAATGAGGCTTGCTAGGGACTTTCCGGTGGGCTGAACGAATCGTTCAGGGCAGCCAGGTCAATTCCTGGTATTTGGAGACCGCCCGTGAGCGCCTGCATTTTTTCCGCATGGAGTCCCTTGGCCTTTTGTTGGGCGGCGTTGATGGCTGCCGGCAATAAATCTTCGATCAGCTCACGGTCTCCCTTTTCCATGAGTGTCGGGTCAATGCGGACAGCTAGTATTTCTCCCAGGCCATTAGCTTCCACTTCGATGAAGCCGGCTCCCGCGCTACCCGTAACTCGCTCAAGCTTTAAGGCTTCCGAGACGCTTTGCATTTTTTCGCTCATTTCCTGGGCCTGCTTCACCAGGGTTCCCAGGTTGGCTAAATTGCCTAGTCCTTTAAACAAAGGGGGCTCCTTTTCACTGTTAGTGGATGCTTACTCTTCCATTCCGTTCGTAGTCTATGCCTTTTCCTCGGGCGGTACATAACGCATGCGGCCTGGATCGCCGTCAAACAATTCCAATGCCTTCTGCACAAATGGTTCCTGGGTAGCTTCTACCTGACGTTGCCTTGGAGTTTGCGAGGAGGCAGGCGTACTGGTTGAATCGGTCGTTTGAGTGTGCGTTTTCAGCTTGAGGACAACTGGTGTTCCGGCGACTTGCGCTAGCGCGTTTTCCAGTCGTGTACGATTGGTTGGTCGGTCGCAGAAGTCGCGGCAAGCGCCGAATTGTTGTGGGAAACGGACAACCAACTGGCCATCTTCCTCCAGGGTTACATCGTCAGCCATCGCGGCATGGTCGCGGGCCAGACCGCTGACCTGTTCCAGGGCTTGTTGCCAAAGCTTGCTGGCATTGGCGGGGGATGGGCGATCCTGAGACAGTCCAGTTTTCGAGTCGCTGGTCGTTACCGCCATTGGCTGTTCGGCCGTTTTAGCGATAGAGCCCTCAGCCGTTTTAGCGATAGAGCCTTCAGCCGTTTTAGCGATAGAGCCTTCAGCCGTTTTAGCGATAGAGCCCTCAGCCGCGGTGGACGACTTGTTGGATACTTTGTGTTGGGGTGCGGGAGAAGGCGAACTGGTTTGTGAGGCGGTAGGTACGCAGGGCACCAGGATTGGATTACCAGCAGGTAACTTCTTGATTTCTGCGATGAGTGTTGCCAGCACATCGAGATTTTCCAAATGGCAAAGGCGAACGATTGCCATTTCCGCCAAAGTGCGAGTTTGCGTGCTCACGCGCATTTGCGAAGCGGTGTGATCGAGGATTTGCACCATGGCCAGTAGTGTTTGCACGCCAAGTTGATCGGCAATTCGTCGCGCTTCATCCCAGTGGTCGGGCAGGACATACAACATCTGATCCGGTTTGCAGCCGACCGACTGAGTCATCACATCCCGAAAATAGCCGAGCAATTGATCGACCAGTTGGCTCACTTCGGCGCCTTCCGTGATGGCCTCGTCCAATTCGGTCAATGCGCGTGCTCCATCGTGGTCGACCAGGGGCTGGACTAGCCGGTTTAGCCGGGAGGCGGGTGCGATGCCCAGCAAATGGGTGACCGTTGTGGTGGTGATGGTGGTGCTTGCAGTGGCCAATAACTGCTCAAGGAGCGACTGGCTGTCACGCATCGATCCACTTGCCCGCATGGCCAGGATCTGTAATGCATCGGGGTCGATCGACACGCCTTCCGCTTCGGCAATCTGGCTCAGCCGAGTCTGAATGGCTCCGGTATCGATGCCGGCAAAGTCATAGCGTTGGCAGCGCGATAGAATGGTGACCGGGATTTTGTTCGGTTCGGTCGTGGCGAAGATAAACTTGACATGCTCGGGCGGCTCTTCCAGCGTTTTCAGCAACGCGTTGAACGCTTCTTTGGTGAGCATGTGGACTTCGTCAATAATATAAATCTTGAAACGCGAGCGGCTGGGGCGGATGGCTGCGTTTTGACGCAATTGGCGGATTTCGTCGATGCCACGATTACTGGCTCCGTCAATTTCCAGTACGTCGACATCGTCGCCGTTACTGACGCTTAGGCAGACTTCGCATTGGTTGCAAGGTGTGGGAGAGGTGCCTTCCGCACAGTTGAGTGCCTTGGCCAGAATTCGAGCTGCCGAAGTCTTGCCAACACCCCGGGCACCGGTAAACAGATAAGCGTGCCCGACGCGGCCATTGGAGATGGCTCCTGCGAGTGCATTGGAGACGTGTTCCTGGCCGATCAACTGTTCAAAGGTTTGGGGCCGGTAGCGACGTGCCACGACCACATAGTCGCTTTCGGGGCCAGACGCCTGTTTGCCATTGGCACTTTTTGAATCGGTCCCCTTGACATCAGATAGCTGGTCAGCGGATGAGGAACGATCGGTCATATTTGGCAGGTACGAGACGCGGGTTGCGAGGCGCTAGTTAGATTGGGGTAAAGAATGCTTAAAAAACAACTTCGCGCAATAAACGGCCTATTCACAAACGGGCTACTTGCGATGATCCGGCAAGTTCGGCTTGGCCCGGCTAAAGCACCGTCAATCGCAGCCCCATCGCTTGCGTCCCCCGGCCAAACGAATCTTGGCGTGCTGTCGCGCAATACACTCTCCACTCCAACCAGCACGACCGCGGCGGCTCGACAAGTTCGGCTTGGCCCGACAAACCCTGCCGGTTGCCGACGAGAGGCCCCCACACAAAGAAACGCATGCTTATGGCTGCTGTGTTTCCACCCTGACCAGGTTCGCAAAGTCCCCATTGCAGAGACCTCTCGTCGGCAGTCGGCCTCGAAGAGAGCTGCAGTTTCTCAATTTTACGCTTGTCTGGCTGTTTCGTCAAAGGGGCCTGGGCAGATTCGTCGATCCCAGGATCCGTGGGAAGGGTGTTTTTGTGTTCACCAGGGTGCTAAACTCAGAGATCGAATCGCATTACCAAATTCCATGGCCCCCAATGAGTCCAGCCCGCGTGTCCCAACAGGAAATCAGCCAAAGTGAGGGGGCTATTTGTTGCGAGAGGCAAAGGCGGCAGTTGCCAGGCCAGCCGCAGTGGGGCGAATTGTACCGGTTTGCTCCCCATTTCATTTCGCTCCGGAATAGCGCACTTGAGGGTTCGGTGATGCATTATCTGGATGAGGCTCCTGCTGGCGTCTCCTCGAACGAAATGCCGACCTTGCTATTTGTGCACGGCAATCCGACCTGGTCGTTCCATTGGCGGCGCTTGGTGAGCCAGTTTTGCCATCGGTATCGGTGCGTGGCTCCTGACCATTTGGGCTGTGGGTATAGCGACCTGCAACCCCATCCGCTCCGATTGGCCGACCATATCGACAACCTGGTTCAACTTGTGGAGCGGCTGGACCTGCGACGGATCACTTTGGTGGTGCAAGATTGGGGAGGAGCGATCGGCTTGGGGGCAGCCCTGCGTGCTACCCGGCGATTTGAACGGCTGGTGTTGTTTAACACGGGCGCTTTTCCACCTTGGTTTATTCCTTGGCGCATTCGTATCTGCCGAGGCCCTATACTGGGAAGGTTAGGGACTCAGGGAATGGGGCTCTTTTCGCGGGCTGCGCTGCGGATGACACTCGGCCGAACCGCACGACTCGACCCACGTGTCGAGCAGGCGTACCTGGCTCCCTATGATAGTTGGCAACGGCGCGAGGCTGTGTACCAGTTTGTCCATGATATTCCAATTCGCGAAACCGATCCAACTTGGCAGGAACTTGCGGAAATCGAAGCGGCCTTGCCGCGATTGGCTGCCTTGCCAAAAGTGCTGATCTGGGGGATGCGCGACTGGTGTTTTACGCCCGCTTGCCTGGAAAAATTCATTCATGCCTGGCCTCAAGCAGAAGTACGCCGGATCGAAGACGCAGGGCACTGGGTGGTGGAGGATGTACCTGGTGAAGTCGGACAGTGCGTCGAAGAGTTTCTGGCGCAAACGAGCCATTAGTCGAGACGTAATTCGGCGTATATTTGGGGAAACGCATCATTTGGACCCTTTGTTGAGTGTCCCCTTTTATGCTTCTGCGTAGTCAATTTTATCGGGATCGGGATCGCTATCGAGGCGGACTGGAATTTGGACGTACGGACTTTCGATCCCGATCCCGATAGCGATCCCGATTGTGTTTTGTGGTATGATGTTTGTTTGTAGGACAGGTTGATTGGCCACGCCCTGGGTGTTGCCCTGAAGTAAATACGTGCAGCCTGCTTTGGTCGGCATAGCTCCAACACAGGAATTCGAAACACTGGATCCTCCCCAATCGATTGGCGCATGCGCGACGTTGGCCTGCCTCTGGGAGGCGACGGCGGCGAAACCGGGCAATGTGACTCGGGCGGCCGATTTTGCCGGATTGACATACGTCGACTTCCTGGTCAGTGCCGCAGTCATTGGGCCTTGTCTGGACCATGCCCTGGAAAAAAGAGTGGGTCAGACCGTTCTCGCGGCGGTGCGAGCGACTCAAACAGCCGTGGGAACCAATACCAATCTGGGAACGATCTTATTACTGGCCCCTCTGGCGGCCGTGTCAGCAGGGCAACCGTTGGCGCTGGGTCTGAAGAAAGTGCTCGATCAGCTCGACGAGACCGATACGGGGGCTGTCTATGAGGCGATTCGCCTGGCTCGTCCGGGCGGGTTGGGGCAAGTCGAGCAAGCCGACGTACGAGAATCGGCGCCGCCAGTCTTGAAGCTCGTCGAGGCGATGCAACTGGCAGCCGAGCGTGATGGGGTGGCCTGCCAATACGTCAATGGATTCGCGCAAGTCTTCGCCACGGCCGAACGACTGCTGGCAGCCGCGGCGGGTGGCTTGCCCCTGGGCGAAGCGATCGTGCATGCATTTTTACAACTGCTAGGCGAGTTGCCTGACAGTCTGATCGCCCGTAAATGCGGGCCTGAGAGGGCGCGAGCCGTCACTCTCCGGGCGGCCAGGGTCGTCGACCACCTGGAGCCAGGAGAGGATGCCTATCGGCAGGCCGTCGGAGAACTTGATTTCTATTTGCGCTCCGATGGCCATCGCCTGAACCCAGGGACCAGTGCGGATATTGTGGCTGCGGCCCTGTTCGTGTTGCTGCGGGAACAGCGGCTCGACTGGCCAGTGCGGTTTTATCGGGAGTCGGTTTGATCGGCTGCCTTTCAATGAAAGCGGTTCTTAGGGAGACATAATTTGAAAGAAACGTATCATGTTCGGCTCAGCAAGGAACGGTTCGTGTTCAGTGCGGCCCATTTCATCACTTACGGCGGGGATGTTTGTGAGCCATTGCACGGGCACAATTACCACGTGGAGGCCGAAGTGCATGGTCCGCTGGATGAGAACCACTATGTGGTCGATTTTATCGTTGTGCGCGATGCGTTGCAAGAAATAGTTGATCGTCTCGATCATCACATGCTGTTGCCCACTCAGCACAAAACCATTCATGTCGTCGAGCACGATGAAGCGGTCGAAGTGACGCATGGGCGCCGGCGCTGGGTATTTCCGCGTGAGGATTGCGTACTCCTGCCCGTGGCCAACACCACGGCGGAACGCCTGGCTCAGTACATTGCCGGTGAGTTAACGCAGACGCTGGAAAAAGTATCGGGCCAGCGGCCAGCCAGGCTATGCGTTGCAGTTGACGAATGCGATGGCCAATGGGCCGTGTGCGACCAGCATTGGGGACCGGGGTAAAATCCCGCATAACCGGTTTGAACGGATCCTGGCGGCAGTCTCTCTCGGTTGGCGTTTGCCGTATTGATTTGATGACCTACGTTTAGGCAGAAAAAGGGAATTTCTTGCACGGCGGAAAGGCCACCGCCATAGCTCCGAGGGGTAATGTAATGCGTGCGGAACATATCAATCCATTCTTGCGGTCGGTGGTCGATACGTTCGACAAAGTGCTCAATTGCAAAGTCAAACGCGGGGAAATAACGCTTGCCCGGCAAGGGGGACGCGACTACCCAGTCAGTGGCGTCATCGGCCTCACGGGCAAGGCCGTGGGAACGGTGGTCATCAATCTTTCGGAAGATGTGGCCATCAAAGCCGCGGCCACCATGTTGATGACCGAGATCGACGAGCTGAACGCCGAGGTGGTCGATGCCGTGGGAGAATTGGCCAATATGGTGGCCGGTCAGGCCAAGGCGGACCTGGCCGAATACGATATGTCGGTCAGCTTGCCGAATGTGATCACTGGCGAGGGGCACGATATCCGCTTCCCCTCCAATACGCAACCGATTACGGTTCCCTTTGAGACCGATTTCGGGCCGCTGCAACTGGTGGTGGGATTGGAGCCCGTTTGCGAACCGGCTAGCGCTTAATCCTTCCTAAATCCACGGCCTCCGGCCGTGCGGCCCTGACAGGCTTCGTGCGGTCCGGCGAGAGTTTTTCAAGGTCATCCATGGATTGAAAGTTCAGGCCTTGAATCGTACTCGTACTCTGGCGCCAGCCGGTACTCGTACTCGAAAGGACTGGGCAATAATCGAACCGATCTTTGCCACGATCGAGTGGATGTTTAACGCCTTTCGATCGATTGGTCGATTCATCGCTCTTCCGTCCAGCACCATGTTGACGGCGAGTACGAGTACCGCTGGGCTGAG
>JAJRWS010000547.1 GCA_024276705.1 Planctomycetota bacterium
AAATTTGACACGACCTGTTCCCAGGGACCATATCCATCGGGGGGCACCGTCCAGGAAACCGGCGCCAACATGGCCACCCGCAATTTTTTTCGGTTCGTCATGCTTCTACCCTCTAAGCGATTAACCATTGCAAAATTTCCGACCCGAAGCGGTGCAGGATCGACACATGACCCTGTCCGGAAATAATTTGCAACTGACTTCCCGGGACTCGCCTGGCCAGGGCATGGCTGGCCTCGACGGAAATGGTCCGGTCGCACGCGCCATGCCAGATCGACACCGGCAAATCGATCTGTTCCAGCGGAATTCGCCAATTAGCGGTCAAGAGGAGCGCATCCTGAATGACCCCATCAGGACCCGCCCTAGTTGCCTCGAGAAAAGCCCGCAAGAACAGATCACGAAAATAGGATTGTTGAAGCAGGCAACGGTCGGCTGGAGCCATCCTCCGCATCACCCGTTTCGCAACCAGGACAGGGCGCCGTGCCGCCCGACGGGAGTAAAACTTCAGCAACCGACGGGCCAGGTTCGGCCACCGCCGAACCAGCGCCAACCCTCGCTCTCCCTCCCCTGCCGGTAAACAACCGAAGTCCGGATGGGGCACTCCGGAAACGATGGCGACCCGGTGCAGTCCGGTGTCGCTCAACGACAACGCGCATTGGGCCGCATAGGGTCCACCCGAAGAGAAACCGAGAATCGAATATTCACGACCCGCCTCCCAACCCGACGTCAGACAGCGAACATCGTTCGACCAATCGACAAGGGTGCGACCAGGTTGGCAACTCGATAGGCCAATACCAGGCCGGTCGATCGACACCAGACGGCAGCCCAGGCGGGCGGCAGCGTCGGCCAGGAGAGCCCCTTCGAGACGACTGGTTGGCAGTCCGTTAAAATAGAAAATAGGATAACCTCGGGGATCACCAAACTGCGTCCAGCCCAAGAGCCGCCCATCGGCCAACCGACTCTGCCCTGAAAGCACCGCGGCGTCCGCGGAAACCGACGACAGCATCGCCCCGCAAACCGCGTGCTGCCCGACCGTCAGGCTGGCAGCCGCCGCAGCCACAAATTTTCTTCGAGTCAGCATGGTCATCTTCCGATAGTATCGGCGACCCATGGCAATTTTCACCAATGGCTGGTTCCAAACCCGCACAATGCAACAGACTAAGACAACCGGCCCTTCGTTATCTCTTCTCTCAGCTCTCAACTCTCGGCTCTCGGCTCCATTGATCGCCAGCCAGAAACTGCTCTGCCAGGTAGTTAGCCAAGGTTGCCGGAGTAGGATAATCCCAAGCAGCGACCGGCGGAATTTTAAGCTGCAACGATTCCTCCAGTTCCTGATTCAGCTCAATGGCGGTCAACGAATCGACCCCCAACTCGGCGAAGGGTGTGTTCGAATTCAGTTCAGCTCGCTCAAGCTTGGCCCGCTCGGCGACCCAGGAAAGCATCCAGTTTTCGATGACGAACCCGAGTTGACATGGGTCACCGGCTTGAGCCAACTCGGTAAAATCGGGACGAACCACTTGGAATTCCGTTGAATCCTCTCCAGCTCGAACTTGAAGATCGTCCCATGCCTGCGTATTGGCTGGCTCCGCACTCTGCCGCCACTGGGCCAAGATCCTCAGCTCGTCGCGAGAATACAGTTCCCGGCAGTGTGATCGCCGCACCTTGCCACTGGTCGTCAGCGGCAGACTGGCCGGACGAATCAAGACGATTGCCTGGGGCTCCAACTCGTGCTGCTCGACAATGGCACGCCGGATCGTTCGCAACACACTGTCCAAATCGCTCCGGCGATGCGCTCGCTTGACCTGATGAACCACCACCAACTGTTCCTGCGCTGGCGCCGCCGCGGAGGTTCCTTGCAGGTGACTGACAGGCTCCTCACACTCCACGGCAAACGCGGCTCCCAGGTCGACCGCCTCATGCGCCTGCTGGGCGGTTTGTTCGATATCTTGCGGGTAATGATTGCGGCCACGCAGGATGAGCAAGTCCTTGAGCCGACCGGTCACGTAAAGTTGGTCCCCAAGCTGAAAACCCAAATCGCCAGTGCGCATGTAGGTTCTCTCCTGCTCGATCGTGGCGGGTGCGCCGGCTGGCAAACCATGGGTCGTACCCTGGGCAGGGTCCGAACCACGGAATGGATACTGCAAATCCGATTTGCTCCTCGCATCCGCCAGCCGCGCAGAAAAAACTTCTCGTGACAATTCCCCTTGACGCCAATAGCCACGGGCAACCGAATCTCCACTTATCCAGATTTCGCCAATTCGTCCCTCGACCTGTAGCTGGCACGTATGGGGATCGACAATTCGCAACTCCTGGCTGCCTGGCGAACTGCCGCAGCCAACCAGCGTTTGTCGGCGAACTCCATCGGCCCCATCTCCATCAACTCCAGCCGATGCTGCCTGAACCAGTTCGATACATCCTCGGGTAAGCGACTCACGGTCGACTTGCAAGACATGCGGCCGGCCAGGCCCCTGGGGTCCAGTGACCAGAAGCGTTGCTTCTGCCAGACCATAGCATGGATAGAAAGAATCGGCCCGGAAACCGGCTGGCGCGAAAGCTTCCGCAAACTTCCGCAAAGTATCCGCCCGAATGGGTTCCGCCCCACAAAAAGCAAGCCGCCAACGACTCAAATCAAGGGCAGCCCGCTCCGCTGGCTTCGTTTTTGTCACGCACAACTCATAGGCAAAATTCGGCGCTCCACTGATCGTCGCACCAGTAGCCGACAACATCTCCAGCCAGGCCAAGGGGCGTCCTAAAAACGTGGCCGGAGCCAGCAAATGGCTGGTCCCCCCCCAGTGCAGAGGCGTGAGAATGCCACCAATCAGCCCCATGTCGTGATAGGCGGGTAACCAAAATACATGCGCGGTGATCTCGTCGGGTGTTCTCACCTGAGAAACACCAAATCCGCGCCGAATCATTTCCATGTTATGCAACAGATTGCGATGAGTCACCATCACTCCCCGTGGCTCGGTCGTCGACCCTGACGTGTATTGCAGGAAAGCCAGATCGTCGAGTTGCCTTTCCACCGGTTGCCACGACGTTGCATCGGCAATCAAGGGCAACCTATCGGTTTCCTGCCAGGGTATTTCACTCAGTACGGGCGCCTGCGATTCCAGGGAAATCGTTGCAAAAGTCGCCCGCGAAGTAAGCACCAGCCGAGGCTGACAATCCATAGCCATGTTGGCCAGCCGCGACAATTTGCGCCGCGGTTTGGGGTAACTGGCCGGCACGGGCAAGACCCCGGCATACAAACAGCCAAAAAAGGCGGCCGAAAACTCCAGCCCGGGCTGATAAACCAGCAACGCCCGGTCTCCCACTTCCGCATGCTGGCTCAACCAAACGCCGATTTGGCGCGCATGACGATCCAGGTCAGCATACGTCCAGCAGATGGACTCCAGGCCGGTGCATGCTTCGATCTCCGCCAACGTCGCAATCGGTGAAACTTGCCTTTCTCTCCCCAACCGAGAACCTTCTTCCGACCGAGAAGAAGCTAGCCCATCACTCCCGGGAAGGTCATGAAAGACCAGCGCAGCTCGATCGGCATAGTCCTGAGAGTATTTCTGCAATAGGTCGGACAAGGTGAACGAGTCGCACTCTGATGAAATGGGCTGGCCAGGCATGGAAAATATAACGGTGAAACGTTGGGGTGAATACTCCGACCAGCCCCGTCGACCCGGAAACCGCAACGTCATGTCGAGCAAGGGGTTATCTCGGAAATCAATACGGAGCGAAATCCATTCCTGGCAATTTACGACCTGGCCGAATTCGCAGACTGGTGAACCAGTATAGGATACTGCCTACCCAAATGGCAATGCAACGGCATGAGTGGGCAGGGGACAGGATGCAGGGAGACGCAACAATACAGTCAGTCGTGACGGCAAGGAAACAGCCAGGAGGGCGGGTCAAAAACCATTTTTCGCCCAATCCTGGATGGCAAGATGAATGCTGTAGAATACCTTGGTTTTGAGCTATGCTGAAAGCGTACACTCTCAAAGCTCAGGGTCGGGCAATGTTTTGAATTCGGCCACTGAGACCTCCGGTCCATTCAGCTCGGAAGATTGTGTCTCTGACGCCTGTTTTTTCGCTGCTGGAGGCTGGGTGGATGGAGACGGGAGGTCCGGTTTCTGAGGTAACGAAGGCTGGGGTACTGGGTGTTGGGGAGCGGGGGATT
>JAJRWS010000030.1 GCA_024276705.1 Planctomycetota bacterium
GGGTTACCGTGGAGGGAGAGGATGCGAGCCTGGTGGAGTTTGCCATCTTGCCATTGGAGGTCGACTTGGAAGCCGCCTCGGGCCCGAAGTCCTTCGACGTGGCCGGTAGGCCAGGCCGCGGGCAGGGCGGGAAGCAGGTGAAGTTCCTGCGCATGCGACTGCAGCAACATTTCGGCGATGCCGGCGGTACCGCCAAAGTTGCCGTCGATCTGGAAAGGCGGATGGTTATCGAACAAATTCCGGTGCGTCGATTTGGCCAGCAGCAAGCGGACGTTTTCGTGGGCCTGGTCGGCAAGTTGCAGCCGGGCGAAGAAATTGATGATCCAGGCTCGGCTCCAGCCGGTGTGGCCGCCGCCATGGCTCAGACGGAATTCGAGCGATTTACGGGCGGCTTGGGCCAGGGCCGGAGTCCGAGCCATGCTCCATTGATGGCCCGGGTAGAGACCGAACAGGTGCGAGATATGGCGGTGGCCCGGTTCCACTTCCTGGTAGGGCCGGTCCCATTCCAGTAGCCGTCCGTCGGCGCCGATTTTCGGCGGTGAGAGTCGTTTCAGCGTGTCGCGAATCCGCTGGGTTGTCTCATCTTCGATGCCGAGTACCGCAGCCGCTTCCAGGCAGTTGCTGAAGTTGTCCCAGATGATTTCGTGGTCCATGGCCGGCCCCATCGAGAGGCTCAGCCGCTTGCCGTCAAGCAGGTAGGAATTTTCAGGTGACGTCGTCGGGCCGGAGACGAGCCGTCCGCTGCCTGGATCCTCGATGAGCCAGTCGAGGAAGAACTCGGCCGACTCGAGCATGATCGGATAGGCCCGTTCGGCCAGGAAAGTTTTGTCGCCGGTAAAACGGTAATGCTCCATGAGGTGTTGACAGCACCAACCGGCCCCCATCGGCCACATGCCCCAGACCGGCTGGCCCTGGCAGGCTGCCCAGGCCCAGGCGTCGGTTGTGTGGCCACCCGTGAAGCCGCTGCAACCGAACCGGTGCGCCATTTTCCGGCCGGCTGGACGAGTTGCGTCGATGAGCCAGAAGAGTGGCTCATGGCATTCGGGCAGGTTGGCCACTTCCGCCGGCCAATAGTTCATCTGCAAGTTGATGTTCGTGTGGTAGTCGGCGTTCCAAGGGGCCGCGATATGCCTGTTCCAGAGTCCCTGCAAGTTGGCCGGCATCGTTCCAGGGCGTGAGCAGCCGATCAGCAAATAGCGGCCATACTGGAAATAGAGTGCCATGAGGGCCGGGTCGGCCTGACCCTTGCGGACCCGGATCAGTCGCTGGTCGGTTGGCAGGTCGGCGTTCGGGGTCCGACCCAGGTCGATACTGACGCGTCGGAATAGCCGCTGGTGGTCGGCGACGGCATCGGTCTTCAGCCTGGCATAACCCTTTTGAGCTGCCGCGGTGATGGTCTGGGCACAGGCCGCCCGGCGATCGCGTGACAAAGGCTTCGCCGGATCGTCCCTGTTGTAATCGGTGGCGGACGCGACCAGCAGCAGCAGCGAGTTCGCGCCGCGGACCTGAAGCACCTTGCCGGCGGTTTGGACGGTGCCCTGCTGCGGAATCGCTTCGACCACGCAATGATATTGGACTCCCCGTTGTTTGCCCTTGTGTTGGGCCTGCCCATGCATCAGGAGTGTCGATTTGCCGGTCGCACGGGTGGTGAAGTCGGCGGGCCGGTCGAGGCGAATGTCGAGGTTGATGCTGCCAGAAGGTCTGGCGGTGAGCCGGATGGCAATCACATTGTCGACGGCACTGGCCAGGACTTCTTCGGTAACGCTCGTATTGGCAATCGTATAAGTCGTTCGGGCCAGACCGGTGTCGAGGTCGAGTTGCCGGCGGGTATTGCCGCTTTGCGGAGAGTTGTTCGTAGCCGAAGCGGCTTCGATCCAATCGAGGTGAAGATCGCCGAGCGTCTGATAGCTGCGGGGTGAGATGCGTTTGGCCAGGACGCGTTGGGCAATCAGCTTTTGTCCCTCCTTGGGTTTGCCGCTAAAAAAGAGTTGTCGGGCTTGGGCGATGGCTTGGGCCGCGTCACGAGGTTGTTCGGGGACCGGGGGACCGGCCCAAAGGGTGTCGTCGTTGAGCCCAATGCGTTCGTTGGGCAGGCTGCCGAAGACCATCGCTCCCAGGCGGCCATTCCCAATGGGTAACGCCTGGTTCCAGTACGTTGCCGGTTTGGTGTACCAGAGCGTCAGGTCATTGTTCGCTCCCATCACATGGACTGGTGCGAAAGGAAAGGTAACAATCAGCAACAACGTTGCACGGCCCATTGCCCGCGATAGAATTTTACTCAAGTTCATGTATTCACTCACCAATCTAGAATACAAGGCGTTTTTAAGTCTTGTTGGGGAAGTCAGGTTAACGTTCGTTTTGTGATTGCCATCGATGCAATCGTTACTGAGCATTTGCTTGAAATCCGCAAGTCCTGGACATTGTATACGTTTCCTTTATAGTTGACGACTGGCTGATCCCTTGTTCCCATCTCAAAAACGAAAGCGTTTGATCGATGAATCGCCAAAAAAATTGTACGGACGACCGTGGTGTGGATCGACGTCATTTTGTTAAAATCGGCGGAGCCGCCATGGCAGGAGTTGCGTCAACGGCTCTCTTCGACCCGCGATTCGCGCATGCCGCATCGACGGATGCGGCATCCACCGATTCGGCTGAAACCATGGTGGTACAATTCTACCGCACGCTCACGGAAAAACAGAAGGAAGCAATCTGCAGGCCCCTGGATCACAAGGACCGCCAGCGTATCAATGCAAATTGGCATATTACCGATACGACGATCGGAGACGACCTGTTCACCAAGAAGCAGAGATCGATCATCGACCAGATCCTGCGCAGCATCACGTCCGAGGATGGCTATCAACGCTTCATCCGGCAGATGGACGATGATGACGGTGGCATGGACAACTACAGCGTTGCCATCTTTGGCGAACCGGGAGCGGGTAAGTTCCAGTGGGAAATGACCGGACGCCATCTCACCATACGAGCCGATGGCAATGCGGTGGACCAGGCCGCATTCGGTGGGCCGATTGTGTATGGCCACGGCGAAGAGAGTCCCAAGGAGAACCTTTTTTACTATCAGACGCAAAGGGCCAATGAAGTCTTTCAGGCACTCGATCCCAAACAGGCAGAAATTGCCTTGATCAAGAAGGCTCCCAGCGAAAGTGCGGTGCGGATTCAGGGACCACAAGGAAAATTCCCCGGCATTGCCGTGGAGCAATTAGCCGAAAACCAGAAACAACTTGTTGAATCGACGCTGAAGATGCTCCTGGCACCCTACCGTGAGGAAGATGCTGATGAGGTCATGTCGATTCTCAAGGCCAGCGGCGGCCTGGATCGATTGCATATGGCTTTCTATCAAGAGGATGACCTGGAGAGCGATAAGGTCTGGGATATCTGGCGAGTGGAAGGTCCGACGCTCGTCTGGCATTTTCGCGGCGCGCCCCATGTCCACGCCTACATTAACATCGGGGGCATTGGCTGAAGCGGAGGGTTGAGGGCAGAGAGCAGAGAGCATATGAGAACCACGAATGGACACGAATGCACACGAATTGCTTTCCAGAGGCTAAGCGCATTCTTGACACATGCGGAAAACGGTACAAAC
>JAJRWS010000548.1 GCA_024276705.1 Planctomycetota bacterium
AGATGAAACAGAAGGGCAAACTGCAATTCTGGCCCGACCCTTGGTGCCCCAGCTTTAAGCATCACTGCATCCCGCGTGGCCCGATGTCGCTTATTCGCGAACCGGCACAACCTGACGGCGCGAAGATCATCGTTTTCCACGGGGACCCCAATCCGCCTGAGGCAATCGACGGTCGCCGCAGCAAATTCATGCGATTCATGCGTCCCACCCCGTGGATCAAGGACTATTGGCGAGAATAAGAGCCTCAGTAGCTTCAGGGAAAGTCGATGAAGCCGACCCGGAGAACGTGCTGGCGGCTTACGCCGGCTCCCGGGCGGCTTATCGCCCTGCCCTACGTGGGGCCCCGTGGCAAGTTGTAGTACTGGGCCTGCTGATCCACATAAGGTTTCGTGACAATTTGAAAGTACCGAGGTAACATTCGGGAGTGCGGGATGAAAGAAAAACAGCAAATGGCTTCGGCAGCCGACTTGTCAGAACTCCGGCTGCCAGCGCATGCCGCGGCGTCCGTCTCCGGACGGGCCACGCTCTCCGCGGTGCTGATCGTCAAGAACGAGGAGCGAATGCTGGAGGCCTGTCTGGATAGCCTCGATTGGGTCGATGAGCTGGTTATCCTCGACTCGGGCAGTACCGATCGGACGTTGGAACTGGCCCGTGCGCGAGGGGCCAAGGTCTATGTGCGGGAGGACTGGCAAGGGTATGGCATCCAGCGGCAGCGGGCCCAGCAATTTGCCACGAGCGATTACATTTTGGCAATCGACGCGGATGAACGTGTTTCGCCAGAGCTACGAAAAAGCATCCAGACCGTCCTCGCGAATCCGGACGACCGGAAAGAAGTGCACGAAGTGGTCCGCAATAACCGGTTTTTAGGCGCCATTCTGGACCTTCACGGCTGGCATCACGAAACGCTTGTTCGCCTCTATGCCCGCAAGTATTACACCTATCACGACAGCCAGGTGCACGAGTCGGTCGATACCCGGGGTGCCGTGGTCAAGCGGTTGCGCGGCCCCCTCTATCACGACACCTGTCACGACTACGAGCATTTTCTGCAAAAACACGTCGCCTACGCCCATGACTGGGCTCGAGAACGGGCCCAGCGGGGCCGGACGTCAACGGTTGCCAATGCGGTCCTGCATGCGAGTTGGAACTTCTTCCGGTTGTATCTTCTCCAAGGTGGCTTTCTCGATGGCCGCCAGGGATTTCTCTTTGCCGTTCATGCCAGCCATTATGTTTTCAACAAATACGCCGCGCTCTGGTTCTACAGCCGCGTGCAGGGCGTGACCCAGGCTGAGCCGTTCTCTGCGACTAACCAGCAGGCGGCCTAGGAATGTTGCAAAATTAACTTCCTGTTTTGGAATAGCTCTGGAAAATCAGGCAACTTGATGGATGATGTGTGATGGATGGTTTATGAACTGTATTCGAAGCCATCCTTCAGATCATCGATTCCCACATCTCCCATCACTCATTTCCTTCCGCTCTCCGTTTTCCGCTTTACAGTGTTTCGCAAACCTGGAAGTCCGCCAATGCCAGGGGAGCATCCGCGGCTTCGATTGGATGCAAGGGAACTTTGCCGTAGAAAGAGGCCCAGATCGTGTAGGTGCTGGGAGGCCCCATCAGATAATCGCATTCGGCCAAGGCGTACATGTCTTCAAGCAAATGGCCCGGCCCCATCGTTACTTTCAGGTCACCGAATTGGGTTGGGTCCTGCGGCACGTTCGAGCAGACCAGGAAGCAAGTCCGCCGTGGTGCCAGTAGCCTTGCCATGGTTCGCATCTGGTCGACGTACTGAGGCAAGGTATAAAAATATTTCCCGTCGCGAAAATTGGCATAATCGCCATGCCGGATATGGACGCCCACCAGGACTTCGCAGTCCGCGCGGGCCTTGGCGACAACTTTGGCGACCTTTTCACGGTGCCTGGCGATCGGCTGGAAGTAATCCCGGAGGATGTCCGCATGCTGCCGAACGGCCGAAAAATCTCGAAAACACCATCCCCGCAGGAATACCCATTTTCGTTCTCGGGCTGCCTGGAGAAATTCCGTTGATGCCAGATCCAAAGATTCTTCGCCCCTTAAGCGGATGATCTTCAAGGGCAACTCGGTGCAATGGAGCGTTGCGGCAGTGCCGATCAGGTGTTTCATGGCCCAATAGAGGGCCGGTCGTGTCCATTGCCAGGTGCCGCGAGTCGAGTTCGTAGGAGGGTAGCTTGGGAGCGTCGTGTTGCAGGTCGACTGAAACAGGTGGGCGTAATCGTAGAATGCGAAATTGACGAGCTGCAACTGGTGCTCATGGGCGCAGGCGATCGCATGCGAGAATAAAATGAGCCGATTGCCGAGCTGGCCATATTTTTTCGCGAGTACAAGCATCGTTGAGCCTCTAGCTGGAAAGTCGTCGAACGCGCTTGCGGAGGCTGGAAACCAGCTTTTTCCAGCCGCGTGGTCGTGGTGGGGAAAAACAATGGTCGAACGTGTATCGATCGGCCTCTTTGTTGCGAATCACAAATGGCGGATGCCGTAGCGAACCGAGATGGCCGTGTGGAATTTCCGCCAACCGGCCGTCCTGGTTGGTGGTGTGGGTCGCGCCGTCGCCAAAGCCCAGGTTGCTGACCAGATTGGCATTGGGAAGTATCTGCAACCCCCTTTGCGTCATCCAGGAATAGAAGAGTGCGTAGTCCCAGGTATCGATCTGGTCGTCGTACGCCGCCGTCAAGGTTTTATCCCAGTAGGCCTCTTCGCGATCTGTATCGGCGAATGTATGCAGACCGCCCAACGCCTTGAATTCGGGCCAGGACTGCATCGACAGGTCGTAGTGTTGCCAGGCTCGGCGCCACGAGGCCCAGCCCCAGCAGTGAAAATACTTGGTGAAGTAGTAACTCGAGGTCGAACGGGGCCGGCCATCCTGGAAATTAATACCGCCAATGGACATGACTCGTCGATCTTCCCGATAACGATCGAGCAGCTCCTGGCAGAAATTGAAAAACTCGCCGGTCGGCAGGCAGTCATCTTCCAGGATGATGGCTTGCTCGCAGCCGCTGAAAGCCCAATCCAAGCCAGTCGCGACCCGCTTTTTGCAACCCAGGTTGGTTTCGGAAAAATTACGCCGTACCTGGCAGGGCCAGTTGAGTCGTCGTTCAAACTGTTCGACCAGCGCTCGGGTCTCGGCCACCTTTTCTTTTTCACCCGGACGATTGGGTCGTGGGCCATCCGCGATGACCCAGAGGGCGGGTGGCCGTGCTTTGGCAATCTCCGCCAGCACGCGCCCGGTGACGCCGGGGCGATTGAAGATGATTGAGACAACGGGTGTTTCCAGGGGCAAGGTTCGGGCCTTTCGTGATCAAGTCTCCTCATGCCGCGGCCAGCACCTGCTGGTAGACGCCGATCGTCTCCCTGGCCATCCGATCCCAATTGAACTGGTGGCGCCTCTGGTTGCCCAGTTCGATCCATTGCCTGCGTAGCGATTCGTTGCCGGGAAATTCGACCAGTATCTCCGTCAGTTCCGCCACCGAATAGGGATCGAACAGGATGCCCGCATCGCCCACGACTTCAGGAATGCATGAAGTGTTCGCCGCAATCACCGCGGTGCCACAACACATCGCTTCCAGGGGGGGAATGCCGAAGCCTTCGTAGAGCGACGGGTAGACCAGGGCGAGGCTGAATCGATACTCGGCGGCGAGGCTCGCATCGTCCAGATACCCTCGGTGTACCACACGCTCGGTCAGTCCCAATTGGCCGATTCGCTGTTTCTCACAGTTCGTCAGAGAGCTCCCCACGACATGCAAATCGATATCCAGGTTGTTCAGGCAGACCACCGACATGGCTTGCAGCAAACGGTCGAAATTTTTATACGATTCCCGGCTGCCGACGTACAGGTAGTAAGGCCTGCCGGTGCAAGGAGTTGCCAAGACATTCTCGGGAACCTCCATTTCACACCCGTGGTAGACCACGGAAATGGGCGTATCGAGCAGTGGGTAGTACTCCAGTAAATCGGCTTTGGTGTTCTCGGAAACACAGATGATGGCATCGGCCTGCAAAATGGCGCGGCGTTTGAGACGTGCTTGCTTATGGGCAGGATCCGCAATCTTCTGGAACCGTTCGTGGATCATGTCGTGGACGGTCAATATCAGGGGTGGGTGGCAGCGATGCCCACACCTGCCCAACAGCGACCCATAGTAGGTGGGATGCTGGAGGTCGCATTCGTGCCGGTCGGCTTGTCTCTGGAAATAGAAGCCTTTCATGGCCCTGGGCAGCCAACGGACCAGACGTGGCCACTTTTTATAATTCCATTGATACACTTCCAAATTGGGATGTGATGGAAATTGCTCCGCATGGTACTGGGTTGTGGTCAAAATGGGGGTCGCGTCGTCGGGCAGACGGCCGATCAGCTTGGAAAAATACCGGTTGATACCGCCCGCTTTTTGGCATGCATAAATCATCCCGTCATACAAAATTCGCATCGTCTTGAGTCCTTAAGCACGCATGGGGCATCCATAGGCGGGTCAGATGGCATGTCCGGTCAAACGCTGGTAGTCACTTCCGAGCAGAGATTTCCGCCGGTAGATCCGGTTCAGCACGCCCGCGACGGGTTGCTTCATGGCCAGGCGAAAAATGTGTTTAGGCAATTTCATCTCGGTTATCAGATGCAGCGACCTGCCATTGGATACATAATTCAATCCAAGCCGGGAGGCCAGGATCTGGAGCGATCGCATCGTGTGGAGCGAAACGTGTTGCCCACCTTCCAAGGCGTAGTACCACCATGTTCCCGGCTTGGGGGCATGGGCGGGAACCAGTTCCGTGCTGAACAGGATGTTGCGAGAGAACCGGCTAATTTTTTTCAGCCCTTCTCTAGGTTCTGCCAAATGTTCGAACACCTCGAATGCGGTTACCAGTTCGTAGGACGATCCGGCGTCTGGTCCGGCGTCCAGGCCTTTGGCGAAGAGATTTTCACAATACGGATCGAAACGGTAGAAATCGTAACCCAGGTCACGCATCATCCGTACGAACAATCCATACCCTCCGCCGTAGTCGAGGTAGGACGCCTGGCCATGAAAGAACGCATTGATGACCGCTTGCGCCCTTTTGGCAATCTTCATATTGCGGCGCACCAGACCGATGTCCGTGGAGATGATTGCGTCGGAGTACGCTTCCTCGAGCCAGTACGGTTCTTCCGTTTGGATAAACCCACAATCGGAACAGCGATAATACTGGATCACGTATTGGTGCAGTATTTCAGCCTTGGCGAATTCGTGCGTTTGGCGGTCACAGACTTTACAGAGCATCCCGGAATGCCTCATGGGTACGACAAGAGGGGCGGATTCTAGACAACCTGGGTTTGGGCGACAAGAGAGGCTTCGAGTCGACGGGAACTCGTATTCTGCTACATTAAGAGCCCTGTCCCAGACCCCCTAAGCCCCAATGCCGTTGAAATAACGCTTTTTTCTAGTTAGATCCAGCCATTGTCATCCTGAACCGAGTAGTACGAGGCGAAGGATCTCCTTTAGCTGCATGACTTACGTGAGATCCTTCAGTCGCTTAGGCTCCATCAGGATGACAGGAATAACACCGATAGCAGTGCTTCATTCAACGGTATTGCCCCTTAGCCCCAGAAACTCCGCAGGCACCGCTGTCGCGGAAGATTTGCAAGGTTCCGGGGTAGTTCTTAGCCACCGAAAGTCCTCACCTTTGGCAAGGATTCAAGATGCGTATTGTTCAGGTCATGGTGAACAAAGCCTTTGGCGGAGCCGAGCGGGTCTTCGTCGATACCTGCATCGCTCTGGCGGAGCAGGGCCATGAGGTGCTGGCAGTGACCGATGCGAAGGCACGGTCTCTTGCCTATTTGCCCTCGCACCCGCGTCTCACGATCGCGGCAATCCGCATGTGGGGCCGCAACGATCTATTTGCGCGACGGGTAGCCGGAAAATCGATTGCGGCCTTTCGACCGGACGTCGTGCATGCACACTTGCGCCGAGGCTTAACGCTGATCAACAAGATTCCCAATAGGTGCCAGGTTCCCCTGGTTGTGTCGGTCCATAACTACGACCACCTATCGGCCTATGAACGCGCCAACACCTTGATCGCACTCACCGAGGCTCACCAGGATGCCATTGCCCAATCGACTCGATGCCAGCAGGGCGATGTGTTTGTACTCTCGAATTTTTCTCGCATTCCACCCATCGAACGGGCGCCAGCGCAGAGGAAAGACCAATTGCGATTTGTGGCTTTTGGCCGTTTTGTGGAAAAGAAAGGATTTGCCCTGCTCATCGAAGCATTCGGGCAAGTCGTCCGCCAATTTCCGCAAGCGACCTTGACCCTGGCGGGTCGAGGAGATCTGGAGCACGCCTTGAAAGAACAGGCCGGCGCTTGTCCAAGCATCACCCTGAGGGACTGGGTCACGGATATCGGGGCCATCCTGGATCAGCATGACCTGTTTGTTTTGCCCTCACTGAGCGAACCCTTTGGCATTGTGTTGATCGAAGCCATGGCACGGGGAAAAGCGATCGTCAGCACCAGGACCGAGGGGCCGAAAGAATTTCTTAACGAAGATATTGCCTTCCTGTGTGAAGTTGGGTCCGTAGCCGCATTAACCGAAGCGTTGCTGAACGCTTGCGGCGATCCTGGTTTGCGGCAAGCCAAAGCCAATGCCGCACGAGAAACGTACCAGACTCGGTTTTACCAGGATGCCATCATCCCAGAACTTGTTCAGATCTACGAAAAAAGCATCGCCCGCTATTCGGCCCAATGTTCCTGCACCCAGGGGCATGGTAAGTGATAACTTTTCATGTGCCCCAGGATGGAGTTGGTTAGACGCTTATCGGTGAATCCATTGAGAAAATGTTTCCAGGCGGAGTCGGCGCCCGGTCGGCCGGCCCAGCTTCCTTGCACGGCGTCGTCCGGATTGGGGAAGCCGGGGAAGGCAATGATGCGGGCGCCTCGTGGAAGCCTGGCCGGTTTTAGATACCGGTTTAGATAATTTCGTCCCAGGCAATGATGCCGGTAATGTTTTACCCATCGTGTCGGCCAGAACTGAACACCACCGCGGATGCCTTGAGTGACATAGTGTTGCTCAAAGCGAAATTTTTCGGCAATCCCTTGTGGATCCCTCCGGAACTCCTCCAGCAGGTAGGAGTGCTTGCCGATCGGGAAGCGAAAAAGGGTTGTCTGGCCCAGACGATAAGCCGGTTTGAGCCAATTTCGTGCGAGGACGACATCGTTCGAGTCTTTGTACTGAAATAATTCATCGATATTGTCAACAATGACCGTATCGAGGTCGACAAAGAGGGCGGTGCCGGTCAGGCCGAACAAATCTTTATTCCAGAGTGCAACTTTGCTCCATTTCCCGGGCACACCGACCGGATGCTCACAGCCGAGCTCCGGCAGGTCAAAACACTGAATATTTTTGTTCAATCGAGTGCGATCATCGGTCAAACAGACAAACTGGAAGGGAGGTGTGATATTACGAGCCGTCATGGCGTAAAGCCGGTTCACATACTCAGGCCCGTAGAAAGTCCCCCATTTGATGCACAAGACGATTTTATCCATTTTGCGATTGTCACTTCGGGGTCTTGGGGCAGTCGTAAGATAAGCAGCCTTGAAAACGGGCAGGATGTCATAGGATGCCGGCTAAATTGTGTCAACAGGAAATAGGCAAGCATGCCCGTAGACACATCGCGATTGTCGTTTTTGTGTCGGCCCTACGGGCCTAAAATCAATGGAATACAAGAAACACGGTGCCTTACGGCACCGGCTAGGGTTGTGTCAGCCCTGCGGGCTTATTTTTCCCCGAGAAAACCCCCGGCTTTGCCGGGGGACTGGCTGAGTTTGACAGTTCCGTAGTGATATTGCTCGTACTCGTACTCGTACTCGTACTCGTACTCGACTGGAACCATTGCATGCAACAGAAACAAGAGGCCATGGATATTGATGACGGTCGACCTTGCCTCCCAGTAGGGTTCGAGTACGAGTACCGCTCTGCTGAGTACGAGTACGATATTCTCTCCTCGACTCCCTTGAGGAGCCTTCCTCAAGCCACCCGCTATGCGGGTGGTACATGACTGTTTTGTCGCGGCGATACCTGCGTCCCCTATCCCCCTTCTCATTGCATGCGGCACATGCCGGGCCGAACACTATTGCCCTGAACCCTGCGACCATCGGCAGAGAGCGGAACTTTTCATTGGGCCCAAAGCATCCATCATAAATCATAAATCATAAATTCCTCAACCCTCAACGCGGCCCATTGCTATCGCTATACGGGCAAGGCCGATCTATAATGTGGGCATGCTTGATACAAGAATTCCGCCGAGAACATGGGGGCCTTTGCCAATACTGTTTTCCCTTATTGTATTGCCATCGATCTTCCTGTTGACCGTAACGCCAGCAAGGGCGGTAGCTGACCCGGAACAGTCTAAGTTCGACGGCAAGCGAGCCTATGGTTACCTGAAGGAACTTTGTCGACTGGGGCCGAGAATCAGTGGCACCCCCGGTATGCGTCGCCAGCAAGCCATGCTGGAGAAATATTTCACCGATCTGGGTGGGCAGGTGGAATATCAACGATTTCAAGTCAAACATCATCCGCGCACTGGCCGCCGCGTCCCCATGGCCAACCTGGTTGTCCACTGGCACCCCAAGGCCAGGCAGCGGCTTCTTTTATGCACTCACTACGATACGCGGCCACTGCCCTCGCGTGATCCGAACCCCCGGCTGCGGCAAAGTGGGGTGTTCCTGGGCGCGAATGATGGGGCCAGTGGTACAGCCCTGCTGATGGAGTTGGGGCGGCATATCCCCACCCTTCAATCTTCCGACGGCATCGATTTCGTTTTTTTCGACGGCGAAGAGCTAGTTTACGAAGATCCGCGCGACCCCTATTTTCTAGGCAGTCGGTGGTTTGCTCGGCAATACCGGGAGAATCCGCCCAACTACCGCTATCGGTACGGGGTCCTTCTGGACATGATCGGAGATTCGCAGCTCACCATCTATCAAGAGCGAAGCAGCATGAGCTGGCCCGACACCCGACCACTGGTCGAACAGATTTGGGCTACCGCCAGCCGTTTGGGAGTCAAGGAGTTCATTCCTCAAGTTAAGTATGAAGTGCTCGACGACCACATCCCGCTGCACCAAATCGCTGGAATTCCCACCTGCGACATCATCGACTTTTGGTATCCGGACCGTTCGATGCGATTCTGGCACACGACCCAGGACTCTCCAGGCCGATGCTCGGCCAGCTCATTGGGCAAAGTCGGCCGCGTTATGCTCGCCTGGTTGCGAGAGCAGAAAGGAGAAGACGCGGATGCCCGGTAACTGCAGACCCTCGACTCCCGCCAGTTCGCGCATTACCATGTCCCCATGATTCCTGATCCGCTACGCTTGGCCGTTGCCCTCGTCCCTGTAGCCTCCTATTTGCTGCTAATCGGATTGCTGAATCTCCGCCGACGTCCGTTCCTGACCACCGGGGGGGGCGATCTGGCAGCATTGGGTGCCTCTCTGTCCGGCCTGGTGCTGGTGGGACCGATCGAACTGTTTCGGCCGGAAGCCGCAGCGGCTGAGTTTGGGGGCTATGTCTGGTTCTTTTTGCTGGTTTTTTATTGGCTGTGGGTTTGGTTGGCGGTCCTGCTGGCGCGGCCTCGGCTGGTGATCTACAATATCAGCGGCGAAGAGTTGCGACCGCTGCTGGCCGAGACGGCCAGTTCCATCGACCCCCAGTCGCGGTGGGCCGGCGACAGTTTGTCCCTGCCAACCTTGGGCGTGCAATTGCACGTCGAAACATCTCATGCCATGCGCAATGCGTCGCTGGTCGCTGCCGGAGCAAAACAAAATTTGACAGGCTGGCGCATGCTGGCAGCCCAGTTGCATAAGCGGATTCATGGTTTACGGGTGACCCGCGGTCCACGTGGATTGGCGATCGTATTGTTGGCCTTCTTGCTACTGTCGGCCAGCATTTGGCACATGCTGGCCGATCCGCCACGGGTAGCGCAGGCCATGCAGGAAATGTTGGCACTATAGCCCGGGTTATGCCGCCGTAAAGGAATCCGATCCTGCTACGTGGGTCTTTGAGGGTTGTACCCTTAAAAAAGCCCTAACTCTCAGAGGCAGCAATTCCCCCTTGCATGGTCCCGTACCCAACCTATAATTTGGGGGTGCTCTGGGAATCCCCCAGAGATATGGCTAATGCGGGTGTAGCTCAGTTGGCAGAGCACAACGTTGCCAACGTTGTTGTCGTGGGTTCGAATCCCATCACCCGCTCTGAGTCTGGTCAAGCCTAGCTTGCAGGCTGCCAACATGATAATTTGGTTGGTATTCCAACGCCGTGTGGTTGTTGGCCGCCAGCAAAACTCGTTTGACGAGGGTGCGTCTGGTCAAGCCTCACCTGCAGGCTGCCAACGTGATAATTTGGTTGGTATTCCAACGCCGTGTGGTTGTTGGCTGCCAGCAAGACTCATTTGACGAAGGTGAGTCTGGTCAAGCCGATTACTTGTGAGGGGTTGAGTCATCCTATGGCTGCTGAAGAGCGAGAAGAATTAAACGACGACAGCCCCAGCAATGAAGCCATTTCAGCGATAGATGGGCCTGCGACAGATGGGCTTGTGGCTGACGGTTCCGCAA
The DNA here is from genome assembly GCA_024276705.1 of Planctomycetota bacterium. GTDB lineage: Bacteria > Planctomycetota > Planctomycetia > Pirellulales > Lacipirellulaceae > JAJRWS01. The sequence continues at coordinate 10,588 of JAJRWS010000548.1, forward strand.
CGGATGGGCCAGCGACGGATGGGCCTGGGGAGGATGGCGGGGACGAAACGGAGAAACTGAATCTCGACGTTCAGGTTTCCAGTCCCAGCGCGTGCCAGAGGCATGTTACGGTAACCATTTCGCGCGAAGATATTGATCGCTACTTGGACGATGCCTTTAGCGAGTTGGTGACGACGTCCGACGTGCCCGGATTCCGGAAAGGACGCGCCCCTCGTAAGCTGGTGGAGACTCGCTACAAAACCCAGATCGCGGAGCAGATCAAGGGTTCCTTGCTGATGGATTGTCTGGGCCAGATCAGTGAGGAGGAAGATTTTGCCGCGATTAGTGAACCGGATATCAATCTGGATGCTGTCGAAGTGCCTGAAGAAGGGCCCATGACCTTCGAATTCGACATCGAAGTACGGCCAGAATTCGAGATGCCTAAGTGGCGAGGACTTCAGCTCGCCCGTTCGGTGCGTGACTTTACCGACGACGATATCGATATCGAGCTGGAGAAAATGCTTTCTCGCTATGGCCAGCTCACCCCGCACAGTGAGCCGGCGACTGAGGGCGACTATATTTCCGTCGATATCACCGGTTCTTGTGAGGGTAAGCAGGTATCGCATGAAGCCGATCGCTTGCTCCGTATTCGACCCACTTTGAGCTTTAGCGACGGTCGCTTGGAGGGCTTCGGCCAGTTGGCGGAGGGCGCTAAGGCAGGGGACCGCTTTAAGGGTCAAGTCCAGCTCACCCAGGACGCACCCAATGAAGCCTTGCGAGGCGAAACCATTGATGTCGATTTTGAAGTCTTGGAAGTGAAAAAACTAAAACTTCCCGAATTGACGGCCGATTTCCTGCAGGAAATCGGCGATTTCGAGTCGGAAGAACAGTTGCGAGATACCATTCGCGACAATCTTGGCCGGCAGTTGCAATATAAGCAGCAGCAGCAAGTTCGCCAGCAAATTTCCGCGGAGCTGACCAAAAAGGCCGATTTTGAGCTTCCACCAGAACTGCTGAAGCGGCAAAGCGACCGTGAGCTGGAGCGTGCCGTCATGGAACTGCGGAGGAGTGGATTTGGCGAGACCGATATTCGTGCCCATGAGAACGAATTGCGGCAAAACAGCGCCCAGTCGACCGCCCGTGCCTTGAAGGAGCACTTCATTCTCGAACGAATTGCCGAGGAAGAGGATATCGAAGCCGAAGAAGGAGATTACGAAAAGGAAGTCCACCTCATGGCCCTGCAAAGTGGTGAATCGCCACGGCGTGTACGTGCTCAGATCGAAAAACGCGGCCTGATGGATGTTTTGCAAAATCAGATTGTGGAGCGTAAGGTCCTGGAATTAGTCCAGTCCCAAGCGGAGTTCAAAGACGAAGCTTACGACCTGGGGCAGACTGATGTGGAGGCTGTGCCGATTGCCGCGGGAGGCGGTGACGGGGCTGTATCGATCCACGATGCCACGAGCGATTCGGAGACGGGTGATTCGGAGACGGGTGATTCGGAGACGGGTGATTCGGAGACGGGCCAGGAAGAAAGTGCTACGCAGGAAGGCGAGGCTTCCGCCGGCGCAACCACTAGCTAGAGTCTGGTCAGGAATGCTTCAAAAATAACTTCCTGCTTTGGGATAACCATGGAGAAGCACGCCATACGGATGTTTGAAGTGTGATCGATGATCGATGAACTGCAAAAGGAGCCATCCTTCAGATCATCGATTCCCACATCTCACATCACTCATTCTATTCCTCACCAGGATGAAGAGTGTCGCGACTTTGCATGGAGATGCCGAAGTTATTGATGAGCCGTCCCTTAGGCCGCGTTTGGTGGCCATTTCAAATTCAGCAACCATTTCCAGCCAACCGCTGGTTTCAGCCTGTCGCCCACTGCCGCGACAAATGCTCAAGGAGGAAATAATTTGGTCATGCACGACACATCCAGAGCCGCCGAGCGGCTCCATGGAACTCAGATTCACGGAAACAAGGGGATTCACGGAAACAAGGGGATTCACGGAAACAAGGGGGCCCATGGGAACCCGGGCGATCGGGCGGCATTCGCGCTGGATCCACAAATGGCCGCTGCGATGCGAGACTACCAGCGCCAGCGTCAAATGACACTGGGCGATCTGCTGCTGGAAAACCGCATTATCTTTCTGCAGGGTGAGATCTACGACGGCAATGCCAACGAGCTGGTCATGAAGCTGCTCTACCTGCAGAGTGAGAATCGCCGGAAAGAAATCCATTTCTATATCAACTCGCCTGGTGGTAGCGTGACTGCTACCCTGGCCATTTATGACACGATGCAAATGATCACGCCCCCGGTGTCGACTTATTGCGTAGGGCTGGCAGCCAGCGGCGGAGCGGTTCTGCTGGCTGGAGGGACCCAAGGAAAACGTTATGCCCTGCAGCACTCCAAAGTCATGATCCATCAGCCGCATGGTGGCGTGGGGGGGCAAGTTTCGGACATCGAAATTCAAGCCCACGAGATCGTCCGTACCCGGTTCGTACTCAATGAAATCATGGCGGGCCATACGGGCAAGACCCCAGAGGAAATTGGCCAGGCATGCGATCGCGACTACTACATGAACGCCGAAGAAGCGAAAGAGTTCGGTGTTGTCGATGACATCCTCACGAAACCACTCGGCAGTGATGAAGAAGACGAGTAACCCACGGGTTCTGTCTTTGGGTGAGGGCATGCGTTTCAAAAAATTTGCTCCCATCCCATCGTGGACTGCCATTCCAGCCACCCCCAACTCTTGATTTGCCATGCCTCTTATTCCCTATGTTGTTGAAAAGTCGGGCCGCGAAGAGCGGGCCATGGATATTTACAGCCGGCTGTTGAAGGACCGCATTGTGATGCTCGGTTCAGCGGTCAACGACGACGTGGCCAATTGCCTGGTGGCCCAGCTTCTGTTCCTGCAATCCGACGACCCGAAGTCGGATGTCCATCTCTACATCAATTCGCCTGGTGGCAGTGTGACCGCCGGTATGGCCATTTACGACACCATGCAGTTCATCACCTGCGATGTGGCCACCTACTGCCTGGGGCAGGCGGCCTCGATGGGGGCGTTGCTGCTGGCAGCCGGTGCGGCCGGCAAGCGACATGCATTGCCCAATTCCAGGATCATGATCCATCAGCCATCGGCTGGCATGGAAGGTTCCGCCGAGGATATCATCATCCATGCGGCCGAATACAAAAGCACCAAGAATCGGCTCAATCGGATTTTGCTCGAGCATACCGGGCAGTCGCTTGAACAAATCGAGCAGGATACCGATCGCGATCACTTTATGTCGGCCGAGGAAGCTTGCGAGTATCACCTGATTGACCAGGTGATCAGCAAGATGGAATAATCGCAGCTAGCCTCCCAATCCCACTTGACCGGCGGCGGCCGATTGTCTATTTCACTTGGCTGTGAATTCATGGGAAGGTCGGTTTGTACGTTATCCGCCTCGAGCGGCGTTTCGCGACTCGGCCTGTCCTTCCTTGTCTCGCGATCCACGTGCCATGCAAACTCGTATGCCTCTCTCGTTACCATCCAACCTGGCTTCAACTCCCAGCACGCAGCGGAGTTGCCAGGTGCTGTCAGTCGTAAGCTTGGGCCTGGTCGTACTGGTACTGACCGGATGCCGGGGTGCCAGCAGTGTGCAAATGGACGTCCTGGAACAGGAACTGCGACAGCAGGAGGACTATATTTACGAGCTGGAGGATTATTTAGCGGAGTATTCCGTGAAGCTCCGGCGCGCGCGTCTGGCCGCGAAGCAAGAGGCCAACCAGGCCAAGTCGTCCACGAAGCCTGACCGAGCTGAAAATTTTCTGGACGATGCGGATTTAGAGGACGATGCGGCCGAGCTGCCGCCAAATAATGAGCTGCCGCCAAACGAGCTGCCGCGAAGTGATAAAAAGCGAGGCAATCAAGGGCTGAACGAGCAACCGGCGCGCGTTCCAGAAGAAACCACGACAGGTCAATCACAAGCAGAATCAGCGGAAATTCTCGAGCCTCCCGCGCCCAAACAGGCGCCCGCGCCGGACAATAAGGAGCAGCCTTCCGTACCCAGCGAACTGCAAGACTTGGAAATCCCCGAACTAAAAATTGAAGAACCGAATGCGGCCCATTCGAGCAGGCCGTTGCAGCCTTGGTCGATCACCGACACGGAAATATTGATGAGCAGTGTCGAGGGTGTCTCAACTTCCGCTGGTTTCGTGAGAATTCCGGATCCGGTCAATTATCAGCCACCTCAGCCAACGCCGGATGATGATTCCCGGAATCACCAGGTTCGGCATGATGCAACTCTGGAACTGGATGACACCGCGGCCATCGATCGAATTGTCATTCAACAGTTATTGCAAAATTTGCCGAATGAGGATCGTCCTGCGGAGGAAAGTTCCTCCCTGGTCGGAGATTTGCCTTCTTCGCGTGCAGCCACGCCACCAGGAAGTTTGCTGGCCGTTGTGGAAATTCGTGATTTGGCCAACGAACCGATCGACGCCGAAGGCGAGTTGTCACTGATGGTGATGGCGGTATCTTCCACTCGAACAAATGCCGACAGTTCGTCTGCAGGCAAACCTCGCCGCTTACAGCGTTGGGATTTCTCCGCCGAAGAAGCTCGCGCTGCCTGGCAATCTTCGCCCCTGGGCGACGGGCTTCACCTGGAGTTGCCATTCGCGCCGCCACTCCTGGCCGACGAGCCGTTGGAATTGTGGGCCCGACTGGTGACAGTCGACGGTCAGAAATACCTGACGAAGTTACCTTTCAACCTGCAACATTTGGTTGCATTGCAAGACGCACTCCTTATGCGTCCGGAGCCTGACGGACTGGAAAAAGGTTCGCCTTTGCCGACGAATGGCGCAGTCCGTTTGGTGGACCGGACGATGCTGGAAGAGGCGTCTCAGGCCCGGCGAGGAAAAATCGCCGAGTCTGCCAATGTCGAGTCTGCCAGCACCGAATCTACTGGCTCCCAACCCAGTAAAACCCAACCCAGTAAAACCCAGTGGCATACCGCGCGGATTCAATCGTTGCAGCCAGGGACCGCCGTCAAGCATCGAGCAACCACTTCTGCGAAGTCGCCGCGTTGGGTGGCTCAGGTGGGGTCCTCCCGTGCACGAGCCAGGCACTCAGGGATTTCTCTGACGCCTGAGGCTGCTGCCGTGGAGCCTCGCATGGCCGCCGGCCCTCCGTCCATGGGTGGCAAACCGACCTGGAAATCGGCGTTGCGTTAGCTAAGACGTTCGATCAGGTCGACCGTCCGGCAACTGTAACCCCATTCGTTATCGTACCAGCTCACCACTTTCAGCATGTTGCCGCCAATGATTTGAGTGAAGTCGGCGGCAAAGATCGAACTGTGGGAATCGCCGATGATGTCGGTCGAGACGACCGGATCCTCGGTGTAACAGAGGATTCCCTTCATCGGTCCATCGGCAGCCGCCTTGATAGCCTTGTTGACTTCGGCCTCGGTAGTGTTCTTTTGCAGCATGACCGTCAGGTCGACGACACTGGCGGTCGGCACGGGTACTCGCAGGGCAATGCCGGTAAGTTTTCCCTGCAATTCGGGTATGACCAGACCAACGGCCTTGGCCGCTCCGGTGGTCGTGGGGATGATGTTCTGGGCGGCACTGCGGGCCCGATAAGGATCGGAATGGGGCATGTCCAGAACTCGCTGGTCATTCGTATAGGCATGTACCGTGGTCATCAGCCCTTTTTCGATACCGAAGGTATCTTGTAGTACCTTGGCGACCGGAGCGAGGCAGTTCGTGGTGCAACTGGCGTTGCTGACGCACTTCACAGCCGACGTCAATTGGTCGTCATTGACTCCCAGGACACAGGTCAAATCGATGTTATCCTTGGCGGGTTGGGTGAGAACGACTTTTTTTGCACCGGCTGCAAGATGCGTGTCATAGCCCGCTTTGGCATCGCTCGCTCGACTGGAAAAGATTCCCGTGCTTTCCACCACAACGTCGACGCCCAGGTCGCCCCAAGGCAATTCGGCCGGATTGCGGACAGCCATCGCCCGCATTTTCTTTCCATCGACCGTGAGATATTCGTCGTCATGTTCCACAACGCCGGGGAAGCGACGGTGGGTGCTGTCGTATTTCAGCAAGGTGGCGAGCATTTTGTTGTCGGTTAGATCATTGACCGCAACCACCTCGAACTTGTCCGACTGGGAGTGCAGGATGCGAAATACCAGACGACCAATACGTCCAAAACCATTAATAGCGACTCGAATCGACACGTTGTTCTCCTTGTGAAGCGAAACTTTCTTGCCATATCGCGACAAAACACCTGTCAGCGAATTGACTGTCTCTTTCGAGGCAGCCTGAATTTATAAAACACAGTAATTCCAAGCAGTGGCCGATGAAGCCGACCCGGATAACGTGCTAGCGGTTAATAACGTCGGTTCCCGGGCGGCTTATCGCCCTGCCCCACGTAGGGCTACGAGGAAATTTGGTAGTACTGAAACAGCTATTTTCAGAGAGCATGGAACTTACGCCAATCAGGGAATAACCAGTCAGGGCGAAAAGTGGATTAAATCCACCCATTTCCTGCCAGTTCTCACTGCAAATCCGTGCAATGCTCTAGTGGTGGGCCAACGATGGGGAAACGAAACCGGCGATTATACCTCTCCAGCCAACTCCCGCCAACCGCCTAGGGGAAACACCTGGAACGATTTTTGCAGCTTCCCCTCGGCCCTCCTGTCCGGTAGCTTGAACGATATGTCGCATTGTGACCCTACCGCTGTGAATAAGTCCCGTCCCAATCGGATGACGGCCCCAAAATTTTCTGCCCTGAAATCTTCCGAGAGTGACGAAAAGGGCCAGAGAATCACGATGACGACGGCCTATGACTACCCCATGGCCCAGTTGGTCGACAGGGCGGGGGTCGAGGGCGTTCTGGTCGGCGACAGCATGTCGATGGTCGTCCAGGGGCACGAGAACACGCTTCCGGTAACTCTCGATGAGATGATCTATCACGCCGAGATGGTTGGCCGCGCGGTACAGCATGCGCTGGTGGTGGTCGACATGCCATTTCCCAGTTATCACTTGGGGCGTCATAAGGCCATCGAAAACGCAGGCCGCATTTTGAAGGAAACACGTTGCCAGGCCGTCAAACTGGAAGGGGGCGCAGAGCAGGCGGAAACGATTTCGGCCTTGGTGTCGGCCGGAATTCCGGTGATGGCCCACTGTGGACTGCGGCCTCAAAATGTGCATCAGTTAGGTGGCTACCGTGTGCAACGCAACGAAGGGGCCCTCATGAACGACGCTCGGGCCGCTGCGGCCGCGGGCGCTTTCGCGATGGTACTGGAGTGCATCCCCGCAGAAATCGCCGGTAAAATAACGCGTGCGGTTTCCATCCCCACCATTGGCATCGGTGCGGGCCCGGATTGTGATGGCCAGGTATTGGTTTTACATGATCTGCTTGGAATGAATGTTGATTACGTGCCACGGTTCGTGAAGTCGTACGCCAATTTGGGGGAAACGATCACCGATGCGATCCGCCAGTTCCGCGACGAGGTTCGTGGCAGGCAATTCCCAGGGCCGGAGCATGGGTATAAGTAGACGCGGTTCCAAGTAGTGGCCGATGAAGCCGACCCGGCGGGCGTACCAGCAGTAAAAACGTTGGTTTCGGGCGGCTTATCGCCCTGGCCCAAGCAGGGCCAGTAGGCAGTATCTGTTACGGGGCATCGGGAAAAGGTTCTCGTGGTGTATGAGAACCCCCATCGTAGCCACTATAATCGCTGAAGAGCCACCTTTTACTGCCCCCTGCCCCCTGCCCCCTGCCCCCTGCCTCTCTCACACGTTCCTTCCTCACACGACCCGGTTCCGCTGAGCCGGTATCGATTTCTGGCGATCAGGCGGTAGAGAGGGCTCCAGAGCAACATACTGCCTGGGAAGTAGAGCAGGGGGGCCGCCCACCAGAGTCGGCGTAAATGGCTCGTGAGGTAGCGAATGGCCGCGGGGCCCCAGTGGAGAATCTCCGGTTGCTCGGGGCCATGATTTTCTACGATGCACATTTCCTGCATGAGACGCTGGAACAACGGACGTTCGGGTGCCATGTCGGGCCACCGACGGGCCACTTCTGGATCGTGCAGCGATAAATAGGCCAGCCGACCACCACTGTCCCACCAGGGTAATTTCTCGACTTGAGACCTGCAGATGCGGCACTGGCCGTCATAAAGAACCACATCGGCCTCAGGCCGCTCCTTGGGGCCAGGCAGGGGCCGATTTTCGTCGCTGATTTTCATACGGAGGCAGCCTTGGGGTTTTTCTTAATCTTACTCTTAATCTTACTCTTACTCCAATACGGCCTCGGTCAATCGCATATTTTACACATCGCGGTTAGGACCGTTCGAGAAGTCATGTACCACCCGCATAGCGGGTGGCTTGAGGAAGGCTCCTCAAAGGAGCCGAGAAGAGAATATCGTACTCGTACTCAGCAAAGCGGTACTCGTACTCGAACCCGACTGGGAGGCAAGGTCGGTCATCA
>JAJRWS010000549.1 GCA_024276705.1 Planctomycetota bacterium
TCCATGGCCTTATGTTTCTGTTGAATGCAATGGTTCCAGTCGAGTACGAGTACGAGCAATATCACTACGGAACTGTCGAACTCTGCCAGTCCCCCGGCAAAGCCGGGGGTTTTCTCAAGGGAATAAGGCACCAGTCCAACCGGTGGTTGTAAAATGAACACCCCCGTGTAGACCCCCATGCGACCAGCCAGAAACAAACAGGCCAGCCGCGCGAACGCAACTGGCCTGTCGTGGATGTTCTCTTCTTATCCTGCGAATAAACTTCGCTATGGGTCTAGAAAGTTATCTCGCCACGGGCAAAGAACCCGTCAAATCCAAGGATGTTGGCATCGTCGAAAGTCGACAACTGGAACTGGTTGAAGTCGTATTCATCCCGCATGCCAAGATCGTGAAAAGCGGCAAAGAAGTAACCGGCACTCAGATTGAAACGGTTGAGGATATGGATGGTGCCACCGACCTCGATATCCGTCTCGGGAATGATGTTATTGAAGGATGCCCGCGAAAAGCCACCCGGCCCCGCGGTACCAACTGTCTGTACGTCGAGATCGACATCTCCCAGAAGTAACGCCAGGTCTCCCTTGGCGAACAGGCTGAACCAGCCACGACGGCCAATGTAGCGACGCCCCTGGACACCAACGCGGGGACCCGCACCCTGGAATTTCAAACGGGTACGCGCGGAATCGATAAAGATGCCCTGGCTGTCAACCGCGGAGGTACCACGCGACCAATCGGCATCGATAAAACGTACCCCGACCGACCAGGTAAGGTCCCATGCGGGGCACCAGCCACAGCTACCACCACAACCGTCACCACAACCAACCACCTCGGCACAGCCGCTGTCACAGCTATTCAAGGGACTTCCCAGGGGGATGGTCTTTGAAAATCCCAAATCGTAGGACCTCAGATCCGCGCTCGCTTGGCCCTGGACATACCCGTCGATTTCATAGGGCGTAAAAATCCGACTGTCATTTGCGTCGTTGGGCGCGGCGGCGAAATCGGCATCGCTGGTGAGCCGCAAGAAACTGAACCGAATCTCTCCGCCACAGTCATTGAGCCGATAACCACCGTCGAGACCGTACGACGAATTGTAATTGAAATCGTACATATTGAAGGTTTCCCCACCCGCGACCGGATCCGACTCAATATAGGCCAATGCTTCACTGAAATCGGCACGGGCGTAGATATAGGTTGCACCGAAAAAGAATTGTCCAGGCCTGCCGAGCACACCCCCGCCTCCCAGAGAGAAGTCACCCAGGCCGCATCCCTCGCCTTGGCATTCGCTGCACTCACAGTCGTTACACTCGTAACCCGAGTTGCAGTCGCCCGTTGCACAGCCTCCCGAATTGCAACTGCCGTCAGTGCAACCCCCTCCCTCAAGGTAGCCACCCTCCTCGCTGTAGCTGTCATACGATGCCAGCGAGTCACTGGCCATTTGAGCCGCCTCGTAGGCCGACTGATACTGTCCACCACCATCGGTAAACTGGGCCTGCACTGAGCCTGATAACACACAAGGCGCCAAGCCGAGTACCAACGCGGCAATTCCCCATTTCTCAAGTCTCATCCTAGAATCCCCCCTCTAGTCATTGAACGAGGTCCGCCAGACACATCGAGCCACGAGCGGCTGCGCAAGACCCTACAGGCTACGTACCTGCTGATATTCAGATTACCTGGAAACCGTGGCATGACCGCTGCTCTATCCTGGCAAGGATTCACAGCGCGCCAGCAGATACCAGTCATAGGCATGAATCGGTAACCCAATAACCGTCACTTTCCCTTTTTCCGGAAGAATTGGCAAAAAGGGTTCGACTGGCAAAACCGGTAATACCGGTAAAACCGCAATTCGGCCCGGGAAGGCCACGAAAAGGGGCCGGAAAGTGAATTTCGTGCTCATGGAAGGCTCCTCAAAGGAGCCGGGAAGAGAATATCGTACTCGTACTCAGCAAAGCGGTACTCGTACTCGAACCCGACTGGGAGGCAAGGTCGGTCATCATCAATATCCATGGCCTTATGTTTCTGTTGAATGCAAAGGTTCCTGTCGAGTACGAGTACGAGTACGAGTACGAGCAATATCACTACGGAACTGTCGAACTCTGCCAGTCCCCCGGCAAAGCCGGGGGTTTTCTCAAGGGAATAAACAACGGGCGCCACACCGCTGACTCGCTGTGTCGGCAAACGAGTCGCTGCGGCGTGATCGCCCGTTGTCAGGGGGAAGCAGATTGAGGGCCGCTTGAACAGCCCTGCTATATTGACTTAACGCTGAGTTCGCCTCGACATGGAAACCCCCACCAACCCGGTCAGCAGCAGCAACAGGGAAGTCGGTTCCGGTACACCACCACCACCACCACCGGTAATCACCGGATCGATGGCATGGTAGGGGCGTGTATTCTCGCCTTCCCACTCAAAATCGAAATCCGGATTGGCGAACAGGGGCGTTTCGGGGGTAGTCGACGACGACTCACCCAGCGAAAACGTGGCTGACGTGAGGCCCGTAAATCCAGTAGGCTTTCCATCTTCGTCGGCATCGAACAATACCGTACGGAAGTCCGGAAATGGGAACAGATCGCCATAGATGGGATCGGGGTTCACGTCGAGATCGACTCGAAACAGGACCGATTTGCCCGCCGATAAACCGGCGAAATTCACGGTAATCAACTGACCATCGGCGGAAAGGGAACTGCCTGTAATATCGACTCCCGGATCCGCGTACGCGCTGCGCTTGATGTACGCATTGAACCCGTCCATGGCGGAATCACCCGTGCAATAGATGTAGGCATCCAGATTGATCCGCATCGTGAAGCTGGTCAAATCGCCTTCGGAACTCTCCGCATTTTGAATCAAGACGGCCGGTTTGTTCCTGGCTCGTACGCGGTAGTGCGGATTGTCACACGATTCCTCCATCTGGATTCCATCGTACTCGGTGGAATCGAAGCCATACAAATCCCCTGCATTAAGGAGCCGCTCGCTCGAGGCGATTGCGATTTCGTACGCGCCTTGAATGGGACCTGCCACGGCATGAGGCAAGGTCATGCTGGCCAGGGCGAGCACACCGAGCACGCTTAAAACCCTGCTGAACAATCGAGCCTGAATACTGCTAATCATGATGCTTCTCCCAAATATTGACCGCAAATCTTGCGGAAAAATAAGACCCCTGGTAACAAAAAACTTGTACGATAGGTCGGGAGCAGACTTCAGAAAGCCAACTTGCATGCACGCATTTGCATGAAGTTGACCGGCATTCGATCGGAATAATTACACGCAGTGCCTTGTGAACCACCCGTACCGCGATGCCAATGGCATGCGGCAAGGGAATCGTGCAAGCGCATCTCTAGCGCATCGCAACCCTCTCAATCATCCCGGCAACCGAACAACCCGATGAGGTCGGATATCCTGGGATCGACTGCGCAACAACGACAAGAGGCCGTGCGCAGCTCCCGAAAAAAGACCTGGGGATCGTTCCTGGAAACAGTACGCTGAATCCGTTGGCCTTTTCGCGATTTGAAAGCCGTGCAAATCGGCAAGCCAATTCTGGCTTTTATGGATCTGAGCGATCAGAAACGCAAGAAGGCTCAGAAACGCAAGAAGGTGCAGTGGACCCAGGCTACTGCTTTCGCCTGCTCGGACAACGGAAAGTCATTGCGACTCGCCGCCGATCGAATGTTCATGAGGTCCACAACCCTATAAATGAAGTACTTTTACTAGTCATAACGGCACAGTAGCCGATACCAACAGTCCCCACTCTAATACAGACCCAGCGTGCTGTCAAATAGTTTAGGCAAAAAAAATGGATTATTTGGTTTGCGGCTGAATTACCCTGCTTCACACCAATCCAAGCCAATATCCAACGATCGGACCGAATGCGTCAGAGCGCCTACACTGATCCTCTCAACTCCCGTTTCCGCAATCTGGCGGATTTTCGACAAACTTACTCCCCCCGACGCCTCCAGTTGCACCCGAGGGGCCAGCCTGTTTCGCAACTGGACGGCATCTCGCAGAATTTTCGGCGACATGTTATCCAGTAATACGATATCGGGACTAACCGGTAAAACGGCCTTGAGCTGATCAAGGGTATCCACTTCGATCTCAATCAGGCAGCCGCTGGGGCGGCCGGAATCCGCGGACAAAAAAGCCCGTGCTCGCTGCACGGCAGCCGCAGGGCCACCGCCCAAACCGTTTTGCTCGGAAGATTTCAGCTCAGAGGAATCCAACTCAATAGAATTTAACAGAGCCAGGTGATTATCTTTGATCAGTACCGCATCGAATAGGCCGGTCCGATGATTCCGGACGCCACCGCAGCGAGCAGCGTACTTTTCCAGCCGGCGCCAGCCAGGAGTCGTTTTGCGGGTGTCGTAGACCTGCGTTCCGGTCCCTGCAACCGCCTCGACGTATTGCCCGGCAAGGGTCGCGATCCCCATCAGCCGCCCCAGCAAGTTCAGTAAAATGCGCTCGCTGGTAAACAAGTCTCGCACGGAACCTGTCAATGTGGCGAGTACCCTATTCGGAGTAATCGAATCGCCTTCCTGCACAGCAGGCATCAGGGTCAGTCGGGCCTGCATCTCATCGATCGCGGCCACCAGTGCGGGAATACCGGCAACAACCCCTGCCTGCCGCGTAACGATGTTCGCCTTACCCTCAATGCCCGAGGGGACCAAAGCAACCGTTGTCCAGTCCTGCTGCTGGGCTAAATCTTCGTGGATGGCAAGACGTGTCAGCACCCGGCAGTCCTGCTCAACCTGCTCATTCCAGTCTACTTGTTGAAAGTCTTTCGGCATATTGCTACTGTCCCTTCTGCTGGGTCCTTCCGCAAGGGTATACTGTGGGAATCTGTTGTGTCGGTGGGCAAGTTGCCAACAGGAGGGTGGGGTCTGGTACGATTTTCGGCCAACCAGCTTTCCAACCCGATAGACATGCAAGCCGAAAACTTGTACCTGACCCCTTCCCAGGTCTGAAGGGCACTGGGGACTTACTCATGAAAAAAGATGATACCACGCCCTTCTTTTGGATTCGGCCACGCGAGCAGATAACCCTGGCTGTCTTGATAAGTTGCCTGTTGTTGGCAATCTGGATTTACTGGATTGCTGCTGGCGGACATCGCGGCGAAAGAGTTCTGTGGGATCGAGCGTCCCTTCGCACTGCCCGGTTTGTAGTCGACATCAATCGTGCTTCGTGGCCAGAATTGGCTCAGTTACCAGGCATCGGAAAAACTTTAGCCCAGCGAATCGTGGACCATCGTTTGAAGAACGGTCCATTTACGGCACTCGATCAGTTGCAACAAGTCCATGGCATCGGCGCCCAGACCTTGAAAAAATTGCTACCCTACTTAGAGCCTATCCCAGAACCAACCAAAGCTCTCGTGCCAGAAATGCCTGCAAGTGGTTCTGGGATAGGGTGTAACCGGCAATCCGCCGAGGAATCTGGAAATGGCCCGTCCGCTTGAGCAGAGAAATGACACGTTCCAGCGTCCCAATTTACTGGCGGGACGCCGGTTGCACCCATTGTGATGGCCTTATTCTTTCTCAATTCTCATGCGGTCTACTCTCTACTCTCTACTCTCTACTCTCTACTTTCCCGACACCCGACACCCGACACCCGACACCTCAACCCTCAACCCTCAACCAGTAAGCAACCATCGGTGCCCTTCCAACTCGCAAAGCCGTTTCAGCCCGCTGGCGACCAGCCTCAGGCCATCGAATCACTCCTCCACGGTCTTCGCCAGGGCCGTGACGAGCAAGTTTTAATGGGGGTGACCGGTTCGGGCAAAACCTTCACGATGGCCAACATCATTCAGGCCATCCAGCGCCCCACGCTGGTGCTTTCGCACAATAAAACACTGGCAGCCCAGCTCTACAGTGAATTCAGGGATTTTTTCCCACACAATGCGGTGAGCTATTTTGTCAGCTACTACGACTACTATCAACCCGAAGCTTACATCCCTCAGCGGGATATTTACATTGAGAAAGATGCTTCGATCAACGAGGAAATTGATCGGATGCGGCTGGCGACCACCAGTTCCCTGGTCACTCGCAGCGATGTGATCGTGGTCGCCAGTGTATCGTGCATCTATGGGCTCGGTTCGCCCGATGACTACAAGCAGATGATGGTGGGGCTCAAGGTGGGCCAGATGATCGACCGGGACGAAGTGCTCGCCAAACTGATCGATATCCAATATGGACGTAACGACACCGACCCGGAACGGGGAAAATTCAGGGTTCGAGGTGACTGTGTCGAAATTTGGCCCTCCTATGAGGAATTTTCCTATCGTCTCGAATTCTGGGGAGACGAGGTAGAACGACTCTCGATCATCGACCCCACTTCCGGCGATACCATCGATACACTTCCACAGGTCTACATCTATCCGGCTAAGCATTTTGTCTTGCCGGAAGAGCGTATCGAGCAAGCTGTCGACGAAATCCGCAAGGAACTTTCGGGACGACTGGAGCAGTTTCGCAGGAATGGCCAAATGCTCGAAGCGCAGCGGCTCAATGCGCGCACCCGATACGATATCGAAATGATGCTTGAAATGGGCTACTGCCCCGGAGTTGAAAACTACAGCCGTATCCTCAGTGGCAAGGCGGCTGGCGAACCGCCCAATACGCTGTTTGATTTTTTTCCAGACGATTTTTTGCTTTTTGTCGACGAATCACATGCCACCGTTTCGCAGGTAAGGGCCATGTACGCCGGCGACCGAAGCCGCAAGGAGACGCTGGTGGAGCACGGCTTCCGCCTGCCCAGCGCCTTGGACAACCGGCCCCTGAAATTCGAAGAATGGAAAGAACGCATCCATCAGGTCATCTACGTATCGGCGACTCCTGGTGACTACGAACTGAAGCAAACCGGTGGCGAAGTGGTGGAACAAGTCATCCGCCCAACCGGTCTGCTGGACCCGGAAATCGAAGTCGTGCCAGCCCGTGGCCAGGTGGCCCATTTGCATGAACAAATCAAGGCACGGGCCGCTGCGAACGAGCGCGTCCTGGTTACGACCATGACCAAGCGGATGGCGGAGGATCTGGCCACTTATTTCTGCGAGAAAGGGCTGCGTTGTAAGTGGCTTCACAGTGAACTGGATGCCTTTGAGCGAGTCGAATTACTGCGCAATCTGCGGCAGGGGAATTTTGATACGTTGGTCGGCATCAATTTACTTCGGGAAGGGCTCGATTTACCCGAAGTGTCGCTGGTGGCGATCCTCGACGCCGACAAAGAGGGGTTTCTGCGCAGCGAAACGTCGCTAATGCAGACGATTGGTCGAGCCGCGCGCAATGTAAACTCCAGGGTGATCATGTACGCCGACAAGGTAACCGGCTCGATGCAGCGGGCCATCGATGAAACCACGCGTCGACGCGCGCTACAGAAGCAATACAACCAGCGTCATGGCATCACCCCGCAAACCATTCGCAAGGCGATCCACCAAGGCATCGAAGCAGGGGCATCCGCCCACGCCAAGGCAAACGCAGCCGTGGGCCGCACTGACGAGACGGTATATATCACCGAGGAATACATTGCCGAGCTAGAAAAGGAGATGTACGCCGCGGCAGAAAATCTCGAATTCGAGCGGGCGGGCCTGATTCGTGACCGTATCGAGCAGATGCGCGAATCGATTGGCGAGCCGCTCGATTCGGTGAAGGAATCCTCGGAAAAATATAGCCATGGGAAAGGTCGTCGCCGATCCGGAAAACGGTCCCAAGCGGGTAAATCCAGAAAGGGCGGCAAAGTGCCGCGGCCGAAAAGGAACGCCTGAACGCTACGATATTGATGCGCGGACGCCTACCTCACCAGAGCCATTTCGATCGTGAGGCCTGGACCAAAGGCCAACAAGACGCATGGAAGGGGAGCGGCCGCTTCTTGCAACTCCTGCAAAATAAACAGGATGGTTGGCGATGACATGTTTCCATAATTTGTCAACACCCGCCGCGAGGGACTTAATGCTTTGTCGTCGAGCCCTAACGCCTCGTTGCAAGCATCAAGAATTTTCGGACCGCCAGGGTGAATGGCCCAGGAACCGATTGCCGCAATCGAAGTCTGTTGTGCCGCCAACCATTGCGTGATCCAAGGTGTCAAGGATTGGCAGATCGTCGCGGGAACACGGGGCGATAGGGTCATTTCAAAACCGTGATCACCTATACACCATTTCATCAATTCCTCGGTATCTGGCAATACGGTCGAACCATGCGCTGCCACTTGCCAGCGGATTTCGGCACCCTTCCTGCCCGCACGGCCAACCACCGCGGCCGCGCCATCTGCGAACAGTGCATTGGCGACCACGCGACCTGGATCCATGCCGTATTGATGGTGCAAACTGCAGAGCTCGACCGCACAGAGCAGCACCCGCGCGGCAGGATTGGATTCGGCAAATGCTTTGGCCACGCGCAATCCGTTGAGCACTCCATGGCAGCCCATGAAACCGATATGCGTGCGACTCGTGTTTCGAGGCATCCCTAATTCTTGAATCAAAGCGACATCGAAACCGGGCGCGCTAAAGCCGCTACAAGATACTGTCACCAGATGCGTGATCTGGGCCGCCTGGGTCCCTGCTTGGGACATGGCATCCGTGACTGCCCGAATGGCAAGTTCGGTGGCGTGATTTTTATACGCCTGCATTCGTTGCCCAGTGGACGGCCCTCGTTCGTCCAGGGTATCCATGGGTCGGTAGAATTCCTGCTGGGCCGGACCGCAGTTCGTTGACGCATTCAAAATGACACTATGACGCCTTTTTACGCCGGCTCGACGATAAAGGGCTGGCACAAGATGACGCTGCTTGGAATTGCTTTCGCAACAAGTCATGGCAAAGGTGGCTGCATCTTTTTGCTCGATAAAATTCCGGGGAACCGCGGTGCCGATGCCTTCGAGGACAAAACTCATGGGTAGGTAGCTTTCAGGTCTTGCGGTGCATGATGGATACGCTCCACGACCGGAGCGCATAGCATGGGGCAGGTGGCGAGAACGCTGAGCGTCGCTCGCACCGCCCATGGGTGTCGGACAAGAGCGGTCAGGGTCCGGCAAATCGTTAACCGGTTTCCAATCGCGCGACGATAAACGCGACTCCATTGCAGGGCTAGGTCCGGATGCCAGCCGGCGATCGCCCGAATCAACAACGGGACGATTCGATTCGCGCCAACCCATGCCATGGCCATGCCTTCACCCGTGAAGGGTTCGACATAGCCTGCCGCATCGCCCAGGACAAACAAACGTTCGGCAGCGAGGCAAGGCGAATGGCGGGTAAGAGGTGGCGTGCCATGCCATTCGATGTGGTCAAGATCCACGAGGTCGTCCGTTGCCGTATTCTTCAATAAGGTCCGTACTGCCTGGTGCATGCCAAGCTCCTGGACCAGGCCGGCATCCACGGCGGCCGCGATATTCAATTGGTCTTTTTCAACGGATGCCATTCCAACATATCCACGGCGATCGATGGCCATGGTGATTTGTTCCTGGTGGTCATCGTGGAGTGTCCCCCTGGCAATCCCGCCGATGCCGATCCGAGCATTTCGAGCGACACGACTCCGAAACATCGGCAGCTTTCGCAAACTGGTATGATTGAGCCCATCACAAGCGAGCACAACCTTCGCGCGGACTTCGCCAAGAGGAACTCCATGTTGGCATAATACGGCATGCCGAGCCGAGATCTCAGTGGGTGAGTTCACGGTCACGGTGGTTTCGGGCAGAAATTGTGCGCCTTGGCGAACCGCCTCCCGAACCAGCGCCTCGTCCAGCACGCGACGCGAAACAGCAATGCCACCCGGTAATGGAATGCGGAGTTTTCGCCATGGGGTTCGTATATCGATGGACGAAAACGTTTTCCCGCCAAGATCCTCGCATAGCGTTCCCAGACCAACCGACCGCAATACCGCAAGGGCGCGCCCATTGATGCAGCCGCCGCACACCTTGTCCCTTGGGAACGACTTGCTTTCGACCAGCAATGTCTTCATTCCGCGTCGCGCCAGTTCGTGCGCGGCCAGCGCACCCGCGGGTCCCGCACCGATAACCAGCGCGTCCCAAAGCCCTTTTTCAACATCGGCAGTCTTTTGTTTCATGATGTGAGGGTTCGTTGCCAGGTCAGCAAAAATCGTTGAGGCCAGTGCGTATTGATCTTCACGTTTTGAAGGCCCGCTTTTTCCGCGAGCCAACGGGCTTCCTCGACGGTATACGCCCCCTGGACCGACATGGGGCCATCCTGGTGGACGATGGGCGAGCGGGTAAGCAGACGACAACCGATCCAGGCAAGACCATAACCAAGCCGAGTACGACGCAGGTCATCGATGATGACTGCGTGGCATGCGCGATTCGCCATCCTCCGTAAAAGGGCAACCGTTTGTTCCTCCTCCAGGTGGTGCAGAAACAACGAACACATGACAATGTCGTATTTTTTGCTGGCGTACGGGGCAAACGACTCGCTCAGAGCATCGCCCACAAAGAAGCAAGTATTCTCAGCACCTGCGGCATGTGCCTTTTCCTTCGCATACGCCACGGCGTTCTGACTGATGTCGCAACCATCGACCGAAAAATCAATTCCTTCCCGCAGACCACGATGGGCAAGCCAGATCACGAAATCCCCTCCCCCACACGCCAAATCAAGAACGCGCACCTTGTTAAGCTGCCGCTGTTGGGCCACGCGACAGACGGCTCGCCAAAGTACATTTCTGATCCGGCATAACCCATTGACGCGCTGCAAGCCATCCAACGCCTTGCGGTGCGCAAGTTTGTCAAGCCCGGGCTGGTCCATCCACTCCGGTTGACGCCATCTGAGTGCAAGGCTTTTTGTAGACATGAATTTCCCGTGGCATGAAGCATAGCTAAGGGACAGCCGAAAATTAATTTCTCGGTTTAAAATGGAACAGCATCCTGAGCATGAGACACTGGAATAATGGAATATTGGAAAGATGGAATGAAAACGAACTTATCCGGTCGCGGACTTCCGGCTGCTCATTCTACGAGCAAATCTCCAATCTAATGTCAGTAGTTCCAAGAATGGCCGATGAAGCCGACCCGGGCTAAGTGCTAACTGCTAAAAACGTCGGTTTCCGGGCGGCTTATCGCCCTGCTCCACCTAGGGCGACGTGACAATTGGGAAGTACTGAATGTACCGGTCCGTCACCGCGTGTCGCCATTCTACGATAGGTATTGGTGTCGACTTCGTTGGCAACAAAATCGACATGGCCATCCGCCCAGAGGAAATCCACGCCTCCCACATGACGGCTGTCGAATTCGCATTCGTCCGCATCGTCTCGATTGGCGCCTAGAAAAGCATTACCCACCACACGCCCAGCAGCGTCTTCACCCTCAAGAACATACCCCAACCAGGTGGATGGCAATTTCCTTGCCGTCCGTTCGCCAACCAGAAAAACATGGCTCAATCCCCGCCGCAGCTCCACCCACCGAAACCCGGAGTCCATGATCATCGCGCCTTCCCCCGCGTCTCCCTCGATATCGTCCGGATCGCTCGTGCCGAACACGCCAGCATAGTTTGCGCTTGGCAGTTGCACCAGACCACGGTTCAGCAACAAGGGTTCGCGCGGCTGCGTGTGCCCTTCCTCAAACAGGGTAAATTCAGGAGAGGCGATATCCGCCGGGCAAAGGTACACTTCGGGCGTGAGCGAACGAAGTTGGCCATTGACCGGCGCCAGAATGCCCGCCTCGAAGTCCACCTTGGAATACAAGGAGCCCGCCTCCAGGTACGGAAGCAGCGAGGCGGCCCAGCCATACGTAGATTTGTGCCGCGAATCGCGCAACCATCCCGCGGGCAAAACACGTTGACTTTCGTGATACAACTGCAAGGCCAGCCCAATTTGCCGCAAATGGTTGCCGCATTGCATGCGCCGGGCGGCTCCTCGCGTGGCCTGGATTGCCGGGAGCAACAAACCAAACAACATCATCAGAATGGAAATCACGACCAGGAGTTCCAACACCGTAAAAGCTCGCGACAAAGGACCATAACATCGGATTTGCCGATACGGGCGAAGGGGATTGCCGTTGTTCATCGGGTTTTGGTATTCCATTTCTCATCACAGATGCATCAATTCAAGAGGTGCTTTGATTGCTCTTTTCCTACAGCACCATGCCATGCTGAAAGTGCTCGTGTGGATGCACGCGATGTCCATCAAGTTCGTAATCACGTGCTGCAATCCCCAGTTCATGGAGCGCGGTTGCGGTCCATTTTGGCCAAGGAGACCATACGGAACGACCCGAAGCTTCCTCATTGACAGGCAGCCAAATCACACAAGCCAGCAGGGCGCTCCCAACCACCGGCGCGACCATTGCAGCGAATGGCCAGCGGGCGGGCGCAACATTCCAGTTACGGCGGGCCAGACGGTCCGCGCGCCGTTGCACCAAGGAAACTCCATGGACAAAGGCAAGACCCGCGGGCATTCCCAAGCCCACCTCCATCCTCTGCTCCGACAATCGGAGCAACCCCCGCAAGTAGGAGGCTGTCTCTCGAGGTGTCGTCACGGCCGTGGCATCGCAATAAAACTCACGGCTCCACGCAGCCTGGCGAGATGCCCACCATACCAGAGGGTGAAACCAGAAAAGGATTTCAACCACGCGCTGCAAAAACAGATGCATCGGATGGCCCGCCTCCAAATGCGCCATCTCGTGGCGGATAACGCACTGCAATTCGTCCACGGGGAAAACCTGCATGGACTCTGGCAACACGATGTACGGCTGATGAATCTGCCAGCAAAATGCTTTGCGGGTTCGGGAATTGGCAAGCAACTGGATCGATTCCCCACCCGACTTCCGATACGATTTAAGTATCGCCGTCACGGCTTGAGAGGAAGCCGGATCGTTGGCCAGGAAAGGTTTGGCGGAACGTAATACGCAGATCGTCTGCAGCATACCCAGGATCAGCATCAGCAAGCCGAACACCATGCCGGTGAGCCAGAAATATTCCAGATAGGCTCCGAGCGAGTTCCACAAATATGCCGTGTGGACCGACCCCATGGAGACCGTCAAGGGAGTGGCGGGAAAAAGACGGAGGTGCGGAACCAATACGGCCAACATCACAAGCATGAGGATGAGAACATGGCAAGCAGCCCAAACTCGATGCGCTTCGCTTGCCCATGTCCGCCGCGGGACAAGCCAGGCCGCCACCCCCACCACGATGGCCACTTGCGTGGAAAGTGACGCGAACAACTCGAGGAATGCGCCGGAGGTCATTGTTGCTCCTCCACTTTGGCCAAAGCCGCACGGATCGCAACGATATCTTCGGCAGAGATTGCATCTTCCGTGAGCATATTCAACATCAACGAAGGCAACCGTCCACCGAAGAGCACATCGCGAAGGTCGGCCAACACAAACAGAGAAACTTCTTCGCGAGTCTTTGTCTACGCCGGCAAAACCGGATTTGGCCACGAGCATGGCGTTGTCGGCCGTATCCAGCGTGGTACCCTTCGACTCGGCGCCGACCAGAATGCTGGCCAGCTCGTCTTTGACATGGCGCGATTCGAAGCGGATAGTGACGCAGCCCGCAAATCGGTCGGGCTGCACGGCTCGACGGATCTGTCGACACGGCAGAAAGTCAACGCCAACATGCGCGGGCAAGACGTATTGAATATCAGAAAATACCCAACCGCGATATTTACCATCGAATCCTCGCGTCTGCTTGAAGAGAAAAGCCAGCGTGGTTTTCCCCAGTACCGGCTCGATGGCAAGTTCACGCTCCACGGCGTTACGCAACCAGTGCGTATTATCGCCGACGCCGAACCGCGGGAAGGCTGGCTCCACCTGCGGGGCGGTTTTGTCATGCTGCAATCGAGTTATGGCATCACTCCCTTCAGCAAGGCATTTGGTGCCGTCGGGATCACCGACCGGTTAAAGATTTTGGGGGATCTTTGGATCGCGGGGCCTCAGGGCGTAACCGCGACCATTCCTGAAACGCAAGCACGATAACGAGAACGACCGGTTTTCCCAGTGTAGCGCCCGGGGCAACGCCCAATGCAGCAACCAGAGCAACCACCAAGGGACACTCCAACACCAGACAGGACAAGGCCTCGATGATTTCATGTACATCCGTACGCAAGCCCGTCATTCGCTCGCACTATAATCTCACCACACCGTTCTACCGGTTGCTTTGGGGCCATCACCTCCATCATGGACTTTTCGAGGAAGATGTACCTGCCAAAGTCGCGCAGCAACAACTGACCGATCGCCTGGCTCAGGAAGCCAACATCCAGAGCGGGGACCGTGTTCTCGACGTGGGTTGCGGCATGGGTGGGTCCTCAATCGCGCTGGCGCAAGCCCTCGATTGCCGCGTAACGGGAATCACGCTCAGCCCCGTGCAACGTCATTGGGCTCAATGGGCTTCCCGCTGGCATGGCGTGCAAGCAAAAACCGATTTTCGCGCCCAGGATGCCGAAACGGCGGAATTCCAGCCGGGAAGTTTTGACATCGTCTGGAGCATCGAATGCACGGAACATCTGTTCGAAAAGCCCGCTTTTTTCAAAAGGCCGCCCAATGGCTCAAGCCAGGTGGCCGCATGGCCATTTGTGCCTGGCTGGACGGGGACACCCATGACACCGACGCGTCCGCTCAGCAAGTTCGTGATGTGTGTGAGGGATTTTTCTGCCCATCCCTTGGCAGCATGGAGGATTATCGTCACTGGATGTCCGCTGCCGGATTGACCGTGGTGCAATCGCACGACTGGACCCAGGCGGTCCTGCGGACCTGGGAAATATGCCAGGCCCGCGTTCAGCGATCCGGCGCGTGGCACCTCGCCAGGCTATTCGGCGCCAACATGACGATGTTCCTGGAGCGGTTCGACACCATTCTCAATGCCTACCGAAGCGGCGCCATGCAATACGGTTGCCTGATCGCCAGCAAGCCGGGCTCTTCCTGCACTCTTTAGTACCGCGAGACGATCAAGCATGGCTACGACAACCTTCTCCGCAAGCGGGCCAATCCGCCGAGCCTTGGGCATCGCCCTGGGCGTTGGCACGCAACTATTTTTTCTGACAACCGTTTGGTTCCTGTTCTGGTTTTTGAAGGATGGCGGTCCCAGAAATCTCCAGGGCCCCGTATGGATGGACGCCCTGCTGGCCATGCAATTCGCCGCTCCCCACAGCCTCCTGCTGCTGCCATCGGTTCGTAAGTTTCTCGGCCAATGGATCATTCGGGAATTCTATCCGCTCTTCTATTGTATCGCGACCTGCGCCGGCTTACTCCTGACGATCGCCTACAGGCAATCCAGCAAGACGGTCCTTTGGGAATGCCATGGCATGACCCGCGGTACCATCCTGGTCGGATTTTACGCCTCCTGGCTCGCATTGTTTTACAGTTTGAGCCTCACCGGTTTCGGCACGCAAACGGGCTTGCCCCAATGGTGGCATTGGGTTCGCCGCCAATCGCTACCTTGGCCGAAATTCGAGCCGCGCGGCGCCTACCTTTGGCTCCGTCACCCTGTCTATCTCAGTTTTGCCGGTTTACTCTGGTTCACGCCACGGATGACCCTGGACCACGCCATCTTGACCGGATTCTGGACGCTGTACATTCTATTCGGCAGTTTCCTGAAAGATTCAAGAATGGAATATTACCTGGGTGATGCGTACCGCGCCTACCAGCAGCGCGTACCCGGCTTCCCCTGGCTGCCGCTGGGACCGCTCGGCCGCCGCAAGGCCGACCGCCACTCGCAGACTCCAGGGCACCGGATCGCCGCATGATTTCCGCAACCCAACCGCGCAGCCCACTGGCAGCGGCTATGCAGCGTCAGTTGCTGCTCCTCTACGGTCTGATCGCGTTACCGTTGGTGATCTACGGTGCCGTTCGAACTTTGGAATCGAACAGTAACTCACCCCTGGAATGGGTCCCTCCGAGTTTTTCCGCTCGGCACGATTATGATCTGTTTCACGCCACCTTCGGCCCAAGCGATACGGTACTGGCAAGCTGGGAAGGCTGCACGCTCGACCAGCCGCGACTCGACCAGCTCTGCAGGATACTTCGTGGCGCCAAGGTATTCCATGACCCCAGGGGCGTCGCAACCGTTCACGGGTCGGTGTGTGGATATTAAGGTTTGTGTGAGCAAGAAACTGATCTGGACTCAAAAAGGCGAATCGGTAATGACCTAGGGCATGTCGTCGCCAAAGCCTTCTAGCCGACCGGTCATTCCGCCTGAGA
>JAJRWS010000550.1 GCA_024276705.1 Planctomycetota bacterium
CATTTGCTGCTTTTTTTTCATTCCGCACTCCCGAATGTTACCTCGGTACTTCCAAATTGTCACGAAACCTTACGTGGGCAGAAGGCTCTGTACTTCCACATTGCCACGGAGCCCCACATGGGCAGGGCGATAAGCCGCCCGGGGGCCGACGTCTTTAGCCGCTAGCACGTTCTCCGGGTCGGCTTCATCGGCCATGCTTGAAACTACTGATGCCCTTATTCTCGCCAATAGTCCTTGATCCACGGGGTGGGACGCATGAAACGCATGAACTTGCTGCGGCGGCCGTCGATCGCCTCAGGGGGATTGGGGTCCCCGTGGAAAACGATGACCTTCGCGCCGTCAGGTAGTGCCGGTTCGCGAATAAGCGACATCGGGCCACGCGGAATGCAGTGATGCTTAAAGCTGGGACACCAAGGGTCGGGCCAGAATTGCAGTTTGCCCTTCTGTTTCATCTGATCGGACAAATAGGCCTGCTCATTTCGAAAAGTCGACCGGACCTGGTCGAAGTTCTGGCGAAAATTCTCCAGAATATCGGCGTCGCGGCCAATTTTGAACAGATAAACCGATGAGTTGCCGATCGAGCGGGCCGCATTCCGACGATGGTAGTCCTTGATGATCGAGAACTCCCGCTGGTCGGTAAAAAAGCAGTCGATACTGTCAACAATCACGACGTCCAAGTCGAGAAAGAGTGTTTTCCCTTCCAGGTCGCCCAATTGCTCGCCAAAGGTGGCAAGTTTATTCCAGCCCCGTTCGGGAATGCCCTCGGGGAGTTTCATGGGCGGAAGTGGCTGCACTTCAACCTCATCGCGGATCCCCGTGCCATTGTCAGTGAAGCAAACAAAACGGAAGGGCAGAGTCAGGTTACGCTCCACCATCGCATAAAGCCGATTGACGTATTGAGGTTCATATTTATCGCCCCATTTCATGCAGATAACATTCACGTCCATTGATCGATCCATTCCTTTGGGAAAAACGGCTGGCGGAGTAGTTTAGCGAATTGGAACCCGGGGCCCTAGCCCACATTTCACGCCTGGCAGAAGAAGGGGGAAGGACATAGTTTGCATCCAGAAACTGATGTGGTTTCCAAATGGGGGGTGAATGACAACGTAGGTCGTTGAATTTCTGTCTCAATAGGGGAGGGCCTGGAAAGCAAGGAGGTGAACGATGGCCAATGACGATCAACTGGTTGCCCCAAGTCAGCCAGGAGCTCCTTTGGATTCCATCGAGGGGTAGGAGCTCAACGTTTGGGAGTAGGTAAAATCCAAAGCTACGGCTGCGCCGCAGCACTCCATATTATGGAGTGCGACCGCGCAGCTGTCGCTTTGGATTTTCGCACAGGTTAGCCCACCGAAAACAGTTGCGATTCGGCATCTTTCGATTCTGCAAGCAGATAACGCCAGGCCACTCCCCTACTGGTTTTGCCGTCTGATCTTGGTTTGCCTCAGAGCGTGTGCCACACGAGACCCGTTTCGCAATGCGTTCCTGCACCTGCTGGGGACGGGGAGTTGGAAACTTGGCGAAGCTAGCAGTGGCGATGAGGCATTTGGAGCGAGCCGAAAGAGGGAAGTCGCCCTATGGCGACAAACGCTCTGCCGTGGGCAAAGTCCGATGGCACAAACCTGGGATTCCCATAATTATCTTGTGGCAGAAGCACGGGACGCCTAGAATCCGTGCCTGCCGAAATCTGGTCCTCAAGATTGAAAAACGCACTCCCATGAAAAAATTCTACTTGCTGGACCATTCGCTGATCGACGTGGGCGGCCACCACTATGAATATGCCATGCAAATCCTGCAAGCCGCGGAAGCTGCCGGGTATGCGGTAGTACTGGGCTGCCACAAGAATTTTACCGACCGGCAGTCGTTGCCGAAGAGCTGGAACGTGGCGTGCCTCTTCCGGCATTCGACTTACAATCGCCATGCCCGACATCTGGATCGGCAGACCGGGCAGGCCGGAAACTCTGAACGGGGCCGTGGCCTCACCCTGCCAGCGATCTTCCAGAGGACCATTGTTCAACCTCTGGCGAACCTGGGGTATCGCCGTGGCTACGCCCGCATCAGCGCCTGGTACCAGCGCTGTTGCCAGCAACTTTTTACCCGCTATCCACTTGCGGAAGGAGACGTTGTATTTTTGCCGACGATGTCTGGGTTCGACCTGCATTGCCTGGCGGAATACCTGCAATCGAATCCCGCGACCCAACTCGTCGACTGGCACCTGCAGTTCCATTTCAACTTCCTGGAAGGTCGGGACCCCGACTATTCCCGGCAGGAGCCGCGCCGGGCTCATATGGCCCAGGTATTTTCCCAAGCCTTGCAAAAAATTACCTCGCACCGTTTGCACTTTTACTCCACAACCCAGCCGATGACGGCCCAGTTCCAGCGAATGGGAGTCGCCGATTTCCAATGGCTGCCCTATCCCACCAATGAGGCCTTTCGCACCGAAACGGCTGTCAGCTCACGGCCCCGCGAGACGACCCTCCGCCTGGTCTGTCCCGGGCATGTACGACAGGAAAAAGGCCGGCAGCAGTTGGCCGATTTTTTTGCCGACTCCTATGAAAAATATTTTCAAAACGGCCGCATGCAGTTGCAGTTGCAACTCGACCTGCGCCGCTTTTTACAATGTTTGCCAAACCGGATCGTGCGGCAAATTCGCGCGGACCGCCAGAGGTCGCCCGACAAAGGGCCG
This sequence comes from Planctomycetota bacterium, assembly GCA_024276705.1. Lineage (GTDB taxonomy): Bacteria > Planctomycetota > Planctomycetia > Pirellulales > Lacipirellulaceae > JAJRWS01. The sequence continues at coordinate 2,684 of JAJRWS010000550.1, forward strand.
GTCGTGCCCGTTCAGCATCCACTCGACAAGGACCAATACGTCCAATTGATTCGTGACACGAACATCGGCCTGCTGTTGTACGACAGCAAAACCTACTACGCCCGCTGCAGTGGGATTCTGGTCGAAATGTTAACGGCCGGTGTCCCAGTCATCGTACCCGCGGGCTGTTGGCTTTCCGAGCAAATCGCCGAAGTCAACTATCAGCATCTTGACCGGTGCCGAGACGATTTACAGCCCCTTGCTGGAGTCCTCTCCGGCGGCAAAACCGGCCCCAGGGAGGCTCCCGAAGAAAAACAAAAAAACGCCCTCTCCATCCCCGCTCGAGGCCAAAGCGTGGCCCAGACCATCTCGCTGCCCCGCCCCGCCCAGTCGCTGCTGCTGTCGTTCGGCTGGCAACAGCCGGCCCTCACGGGCACTTACGTGCGCTTCGAAGTGGAACAGTTCGATGCCCAGAAAAATCGGCTGGACCGATTCAGTCACATCGAAGGACAGCGGGCCGGCTCGCGGCCCGTGCGAACCCGGATTTCCTTGCGGCCTCGAACGACAACCTTGAAAGTGACCTGGAGCAACGCCTACCACACCGGGCCGATCGCGCTGGTGAACCTGGAGTACTCAGTGCCTCGGAAAGCCGGTTCCAGCATCCCGTCAGGAGCCGTTGGTCTGACCCTGGCCGATCGCTCGCAAATTCAGCCCGCGTTGGAGGAGATGCTGGAGCACTACGAGCACTATCGTCGGGGCGCGCGGGAATACTCCCGTCAGTGGTCCCAACGCCACGCACCGCAACGCACCCTGGAGATACTCGAGCAGCAAGCCGCGCAAGTATCCAATCGCACAGGAAGCACTCGCGAGCAGGCCGCCTAGCTTACGAATCTTCTTCACCCACGTGACAAGCACATGGGGGTCGCCAGGGGTGGAAGGCTTGGAGATACCGACGTAGTGGCGACAGCAGTTAGGAGCGGTGAACAGAACCCCTCAAACCCGAATTTCCTGCTGTTGGGTTTCCGCCACAAGCAGATCATGATCGACCATTTTCTGAGCCAGCTGCTCGATGCTCACCTTGGGCTCCCAGCCCAGCTCACGACGGGCTTTGCTGGCATCGCCCAGGAGCAGGTCGACTTCAGTCGGCCGATAATAACGAGGGTCGACCTGAACCAGCAGTTGGCCTGCGGGACCGTAGCCCTGCTCCTGGTCCCCCTCCCCTTTCCACTCCAGCGGCAAATGGACTCGGGCGAAACAGAGTTCGCAAAATTTTCGCACGGAAGTCGTCTCGCCCGTGGCGATGACGTAGTCGTCGGGCACTTCCTGCTGCAGCATCCGCCACATCGCCTCGACGTAATCGCCGGCGTACCCCCAATCGCGCTGAGCATCGAGATTGCCCAGATAAATCATTTTCTGCAAGCCGGCTTTGATGCGGGCCGCGGCCCGGCTGATTTTACGGGTGACAAACGTTTCGCCGCGGCGCGGTGATTCGTGGTTAAAGAGGATGCCATTGACCGCGAACATGCCATACGATTCGCGGTAGTTCCGCGTGATATGAAACGCATAGGCTTTGGCCGCGGCGTAGGGACTGCGGGGATAGAAGGGCGTAGTTTCGGTTTGCGGTGTTTCCCGCACCTTGCCGTAGAGTTCCGAGGAGGAGGCCTGATAGAAGCGTGCCTCGATCCCTTCCTCCCGAATCGCTTCCAGGATCCGCACCGCGCCCAGCCCGGTAACCTCAGCCGTGTATTCGGGAATCTCAAACGACACCTTCACATGCGATTGAGCCCCCAGGTTGTAGATTTCGTCGGGATGTACATTCCGCAATATATGGTTGATGCTGGAAGCATCGTTCAGATCTCCGTAGCAAAGCCGCAACCGTATATCGGTTTCATGCGGGTCCTGATAGATATGGTCGATGCGGCCCGTATTGAACGAAGAGCTACGCCGGATCATGCCCCACACTTCGTAACCTTTTTCCAGGAGCAGTTCGGCCAG
>JAJRWS010000031.1 GCA_024276705.1 Planctomycetota bacterium
CTTTGCCACGATCGAGTGGATGTTTAACGCCTTTCGATCGATTGGTCGATTCATCGCTCTTCCGTCCAGCACCATGTTGACGGCGAGTACGAGTACCGCTCTGCTGAGTACGAGTACGAAAGCCAAACCAAAACGCAATGAAGCCAAAAACAAACGTTTCAACCGTTCCCACGCCCCGCTTTGCGGGGCAAGCCAAAGACAAGGCTTCTAGCCGTGGTCGATTACTCCATCAGTTTCGCTGATGAGTACCCATCAGGTTCCGCCGTTCCGTCGTGCTCGTACTCGTAATCGTAATCGAATGGAACAATACTATGCTGGTGAAGAGCCTTGTTATTGATGATGACCAACATTCCCTCCCGCTTACATTCGAGCACGAGCACCGCTTCGCTGAGCACGAGATTCCCTCCTCAAGCCACCTGCTCGGCAGGTGGTCGCTGACTCCCATGAACCCGCCGGTAATTGTCCCATGGCCACAATCCGCCCTCGTGCCGCTTTCTGCTTACCGCAACAATTCACGCGTTGGCTGAAACGTCAGGTACTGGCGCTCGCAGCGATTGCCTTGTTGGTGGCTGGCGATCCTTTTCCGCCCGCCGGTGGCGAGGAATTGCCGGTCGTGGCGAAGACACGCCCTTTTCTGGCCGCGAAGACTCTCTTTCAAACCAATCGGCCTTACGATCCGCGTCTGGCCATCGCCGTGGATGGAGTCATCGTGCACCGGCACGGAGCGGCGGCAGCCGATGTGCGGCAGGCGATTGGGTCGTGGAAAGAGCAGGGCTATTCGGTAGGGCGGATGTTCTTTGCCGATTCCGATGCGGGCAATCACTACTGGCAGGGAAAGTGGGACGGGCAAGAGCATCCGGATGAGGTTGAGCGGGATGCCGAGGGGAAGGTGGTCCGTTGTGCCGGGACTCGCCCCTACATGCTGCCGACCGAAGGCTGGATCCGCTACCTGGAGGATATGACCCGTCAGTCGATTGCCGCGGGAGCCGACGCCATCTTGCCGGAGGAACCGTTGGCACACGCCCACACGGGATATGAAAAGAGCTTTCGGGAATTGTGGCGCAAACGATACGGCCAGTCCTGGCGGCCTGAAAGCGAATCGGCGGAAGCCCGTTTTCTCACCGGGCAACTGAAAAACGAACGTTATCTCGAACTGGAGCGGCGGTTGGCCCTGCTCACGGCTCAAGAGTCGAGACGACTTGGCCGCGACATAAGCTTTGTCTTGCCGGTTCACTCGCTCTACAGCAATGTTGCCGCCAATCTTGTCGCGCCGCTGGGCTCTTCACTCTCCATCCCGCACGTCGACGGCATGATCGGCCAGGTATGGACCGGCCCGGTGCGCTGGGCGCTGGCGAACTACGACTCCCAGCAGAAATCATTTTTTTCCTCGGCCTACGCGCTCTACGATTATTTTGTCGCCATGACTACGGGTAGCGAGCGGAAACTCTGGCTTTTGATCGATCCGGTGGAGGATGATCCCAACCACTCGTGGAGCGAGTTTGAGGCCTGGTACCGGCATTCGGTCGTCGCGTCGCTCCTTTTTCCTAAAGTCGATGCGTACGAAGTGATGCCGTGGCCCGACCGCATCTTTCTGCCGGGGCATGCCACGGGAGGCGGCACGCCGGCGCCGGAGCGCAACCGCATCGTCATCCTTTCGGCTGTCCAGGTGCAGCAAGAGGTGCCGCCATCGGGCCACTGGATCTTGCCTGCTGGCGGTCCCGCCGGGGTCGGCATCGGAGTCTCCGACACCCTTCTCTGGCAGCGCCCGTCGGGGCCGCGACTGCAAGCAATGTACGGAATGATCCTGCCCCTGGTGGAAGCGGGGGTTTTGGTCTCGGCGTGCGTGGCTGAGCGCGCTGGCGAAAAGGACTATCTCGATGCATTTCGGCTGATTGTTCTTTCCCGCGAGTCCTGGAATCCTGTCAGTCCAGATGCGAACCGTGCGCTGGCGGGCTGGGTTCGGCGTGGTGGTACGTTGATTCTTCTGGGTCGGGATGAACCACTGGCGGGGAAGAGTTTTTGGTGGCGGCAGCTCGGTTATTCATCGGCTCTGCAGCATCTGTTGGCGGAGGCAGGCTGGGTGGGGAACGACCAGGGTGAGCGCTCGCTGGAGCGTGGCCGAATCTGGTGCCGACAGCGATCGCCGCGGAGCTGCGCGGAGGCACGGGTGGCGAAGGAGTTTTACTTGCCGCTGATCGATCGCGGTCTGAAGGCGGCTGGCGCCGATCAAGGTCTGGAGACTCCCGGCGGTTTCATTCTTCGCCGGGGCCCTTTCGTCATTGCCCACGCCACGCAGCAGCCGCTCGATCTGTCTGGCCAGCTCCTCGACGTTTTTGCTCCAGACTTGCCTGTTTACCAGGGCGTCCACCTCGAGGTCGGCCAGAGCGGTCTCTACCGGGAAGTTGGTGACATCTTCGACCGGGGCGATGACGCGCCAGTGCGTCTTCTGCACACCACCCATCGCCTCGTCGAGCAGGAGCAGACAGAGGGGGCATTGCGCTTGAGTGTTCGCGGGCCGGCCGGGACACCGGCCGTGCTGCGGCTGCATGCGCCCACGGGCATCCGCGCGCTGGAAGCCCGTACCGCGAACGGAACAGTGGTGGCGGTCGAGCAGCAGGCAGAAGGAGCCACCGTCCTGCTTCGCTTTGCCAACGATCCGGAAGGAGTGGTGCTTCGTATTAAGTAAGGGATCACGTGGAGGCCCGGATGACCAGCTCTCCCTGGAGCCGCACGGTGGTAGGGGGGAGAGCCGGAAAGATGATTCGGTCCCGCAAGGTCGATAGAACACGGATTGCCAGTCCCTGCACGGGTTGGGCAACGGTTGTCAATGGGACGGTCAGGAGCCGGGCCACCGGTTGGTCGTCGAAGCCGGCAAGCGAAACCTGGTCGGGAATACGTAGTCCGGCGGAAAGGATTTCGCGCATCATCAGAGCCGCATTCTGGTCAGACTTGCAGACGACCGCATCCACCTTTCCCGCTTCGATCTGTTGGACGATTGACTGATAGTGAATTTCCGAGCTGCCAAACACTTGGTTCTCGGGCAGTGACAGCGCTTCGAGCGCCAGTGCCTGGCGTAGCCCGGCGAGTCGCCAGTACGTACTCGTATACATGTGTGGTTCACCCACAAAAGCGAATTGGCATCGGCCTCGATCGAGCAGGTGCCGACCAAGTTCATATCCGGCCCGCCGATTGTCCAGGCTGACCAGATCCAACGGGCTTCGGTCGGGAGCCGCGGCAATGTCCCGGTCGAGGAGTACCACCGGAATTTTCGCCCGTTGAAATACGTTGAGCATCGTTTTGTTGTACTGTTCCGCTTGTCCGTGCAATTGGTGCGGTATGAGGATGACCCCTTGGGCCCCCGACTCCACCAGCATTTTGGCCGCGTCTACAGGTGCATGACCGGCCGCATCGCTCTCTCCGGGCAGCAATGCCTCACCGAAAAGCAATTTCCAATGGAAACGGCTGCTCTGGCGAAAGATGTGTCGTTGCACCGACAGGAAGATATCGTTGGGGATCAGTCCAGGCCCTAAAAAGCCCACCGCGGTCTGCCCGGAACGATCATTGCGGACGTAAGTTCCAGAGCCTTGGCGGCGAGAGACAATGCCATCCCGTTCCATGTCGCGGAGTGCCCGGATGACGGTGGTGCGAGAGACACCGTATTTGGTTGTCAGTTGCTTTTCCGATGGCAGCTTTTGGCCATTCGTCCAAGTGCCGTCCAGTATCAACCCCGAGAGTACGTTGCGGAGGTGGGCATGCTTGGGCATCGTGATGTCGGAGTTTTCACCTGGGGCGGTATTCGCACTTGGATTCATGGGTGAGCTGCTGTCAGGTGTTCAAAATGAATGCCATAGAGAGAGGCCGGAGCTTACATACGTAGGGTCCCCTGTAAATATGATACAACAACTTTTGTGTGAATTCTAGCTACTTATTCTTTGCCTGTCATGACTGCTTGGGTATATTGGGTGTAAGTGTCCTGACGATTTTTCGGGCCCATATTCCTAGAAGATTCAAACGGACATGTGTCGTATTGGATTGTTCGGTTTTCTTTTCACAACAGTTTAGGAGGGTGTCTCATGAGACGACAGTTTTTAACGAGGGGGCTGGTATCGATGAGGGGAGTGGCATCGCTGGCGGTTGCCGTGGCGCTGGTTTTGTCCTGCCCGGGTTTGGTTAAGGCAGCAAGCCTGGTGCCAAATTACGACTTTGAAACGAATGCTGTGGATCCCGCGTGGCCGGATTTCTGGTTTCACGGTTCGCCGACTGCCTATGTCCTCGATGATGATTCCGACGGGACCGGAACTCGCAGCGCTGCGGTACTCGGAAGTACGGACTGGCGTTCCCAAGGTTTTGCCGTGACCCAAGGAGAGGAGCTCACCTGGTCGGTCGACTATAAGGTTCTCTCGGGTACGACTGGATCGGTTCGTGCCGATCTTCGTTTTTTCGACTTTGCCGATGCTGTAGGGTCGACTTTCGGACAGTTTCGGGGTGAGGATGTTCACCCGATCGACGATCTTTCTTTGGTGGCGGACGACACCTGGCGTACGCTCGGTCCGTATGTCTTCAACGCGCCCGTTTCGGGGCAAGTGACCATGTTTGGCGATATCCGCCTTTCCGCAGGGCTGTTCGGGGAAGCCATGACCGGCACGGTTCAGTTCGACAAAGTCGTGGTGACTCGGGTGCGCGAACCAGCTTCCATTGGTGTGCTGGCAACCTGCTGCCTGGCGTGTGGCTGGTTGGTACGACGGTCGCCGAGGCGCCGCTAACGATGGTCTAAGGATGTGAATTTGGGTGGCCGGCAAGCTTTCGGCTTGCTGGCCACCCGCTTGGCGAGCCCCGCCTGACACGTCGAGTATGCTGAGCTGGAAGTAGTGTTGGCAACTGAGGAATTAGGCCGGAACGATGAGAAACATTCAAGACTGCTATCGGGTTTGGTTGGTTAGCATCAGCCTCCCTCTGCTGCTGACTGCGGCCTTCATCCCGTCGGGCCGGGCGGCGAGCGTCACTCCCGACACCATCTATGTCTACGACATGAGCCAGACCACCAGTGCCCGGAGTACGTTGATGGCCAGCCTCGCGGGTGTCGTCGCCAGGACCACGGCTGACGTGGCACTCGGTTTCGGGAATACATTCTGGGACAGCGATCCGGAATATTGGGTCGATCAGTTCATTGCGAACCATCCGGATACGAGCAAAGTCCGCCAAAGCGGGGCCGAGTGGTTCATCGATCGTTACCAGGACCAATTGTCCGGGTATGTTGTTTATGATTCGGTCACAATCAACGAGGCGACCAGCGTGGCCGGCGCCCTCGGAGCCTTGATGGTTGAGCAGTCGCTGCTCGGCGGTCCGATCGGTACGGCCCTTGCGGATGCTGGCCTGGGACAGGTGGAAGATGTTCGTGGGCGCAACAGTACGTGGGTTTACAACCAGTATGGCTCCATGCTCAGCAAGGAGGTGATTTTCCGCCAGCAGCCGAGTTTTTCCTACCAGCTCCGGAGTCTGGCGGTAAAGGAGGGGGGATTTGTTTTCAATGAAACGGGCTCGACCCGCGATACCTTTTTGGCCGCTCAGAATGATCATTCCCTTGTCTATGGCTGGGGATTCAATAACGACGAAAACGAGTTTTTCAGTTCGGCGTCGCGGAACAATCTGATGGGGGTCCCGGCCGATCATCTCCAGTCGGCCGGACCGCATTCACGGTGGGATGCCGCGGTGCCCGTGCAACCGGCCCATACACCGGTCTCCACACCGACCCAGGCAGGCAAGCACTACGTGGCCTTCGTGATGAGTGATGGGGATAATATCCAGTGGTTGACCAACGGTTTTGCCCGCAACCCGCGTTGGTTTGGATCGCCCTATCGGGGAGACTTCGATTTTACCTTCGACCTGAGCCCCGCCCTGCTGAAAACCAATCCAGTCGCTTTGCAAACCATCTACGATCAGGCATCGGCGGATGCCAACAAGACTTTTTTCGTCACTCCGGGCGGCGAAGGGCTCAACTACCCAAGCCAGGTTCCTGACCTGGCCGGTTTCATGGATGCAACGACCACGGCCATGGTGAATGTCGACCAGAACATCATTTCCGTGCTCGACACCACGGTCGATTTGGGAGCGCTCCAGCAAATGGCCGCCCGCGACGAAGTGATGGGACTGATGCTCAAGACAGGGCCTGCTTACGCGGGTCAGAATGGGGCCATCTACTGGAGCGATGGCAAGCCGATTGTGTCGGTCAAGTATACCCTATGGGATGGGTTCGACACGCCCAACGACATCATCGGCGCACTCAACAACGGGCCGACCGATCCGTTCAATGATCAGGGTTCCTTCACGATCGTGAATGTCCATCCCTGGTCGACCAGTGCCGCGGGAGGCGGATTGGGCGATCCCATGAGCAACGTTCAGTACATCACCCAGAATCTCAACAATTCGGTCGAAGTGGTTACGCTCGAGGAACTGATGATTCACTTGCGGAACAATTTTGGTTCTCCTGTGGATCCCGTGCGCGGCCGTAATCTCGTGTTCAACGGCGATTTCGAGATGCTCGATCCGGGCAACCCAAGCAGACCCGAGGGCTGGTTCTACAGCGCCGGAACGGCCCTTCTTACCGGCGAGGACTCCGATGGGAATGGACAATATGCCGTGGCGATCGATCAGGTGAACAGCGATTGGAGATCGATCGATTTTGATTCCGAGGTTGGAGAGCAGTTGACTTTTGCTTTTGATTTCCAGTTCGACGGAAGTGTGCCCGACGGGAGCGGTTTTCGCGCCGATGCGCGATTTTTCAACGGCCCCGAGGAATCGGGAGGGCAATTCGTCGGTGAGACAACTGCTTTTGTCGATGCCGCCGATTTTACGGACAACCAGTGGCAAACACTCACGCTGCAGGTCACGGTGCCCGAGGGGAGTGCGGTCGGAGATGTCCGGTTCAGCACTTTCTTTCATCCATTCGCGGCTGGGCAGGTGATGATCGACAATATCCGTCTGTTACGAGAACCCGTTGTAGGCGATTTCAATGCGGACGGCGTGGTCGACGGGGCCGATTTGAGCGTATGGCAAGCTGCATTCGGCATCAGCGACGGGGCAGACGCTGATGGCGATGGGGATAGCGATGGGGCCGACTTCCTGGCCTGGCAACGGAATGTCGGGGTGGGCGAAGGGCTGGAGCCGCTCTCCCTGGCGGTACCGGAACCGACTGCCGCAGCCAGTCTCATGATTTGCCTTTTCGGTTGGCTGGGTGGTTGCCGTAGCCGGATCGGCAGCCAAGGTCCATTCGCTTGATGTTCTGTGCAACTCCATGTCGTAACTTATTTCATGAATGTTCGAAGCCCAGGAGAAATCCAATGAAAAATCGACTTTTAATCGCGGTAGCCTTGCTGTTTTTCGTTTTCGTTTCAGGTCGTGTGACCGCCGAGCAACTCGTGGTGAATTCGGACATGGAACTGATCATTACGGATGAATTCGGTGATCCGTTGCTCGATGCCGTCGGCAACGAGCAGGCGGCTGCCTGGTTTCGGGATCCCAATGTGGAAGACGGCGTGCCCCACACGGAACTGATCAGCCCGAACAACATGAACAATGCAGCCCAGGATAATACCGGGGACGATTCCGATGGGACAGGCACCAACTCCCTGGCCCTCAATTCGATCCTGTTCGAGGTGGTGCCGGGGGTTGTCGTGGGATTGCCAACCGACATCCGCACGGAAGGCGTTGACACCACGGGAGGCGAGAGCCTGATCTTTTCGTTTGATTTCAAATTCGAGGGAGTCGCCGATCAAGATCCGACCGGTTTCGATGACGAAGGCTTTCTGGCCCAGATTCGCTCCTTTGCGGGGATCGACGAAGACCGGAATACGTCGGGCCCTTTCATGGGGGAAATAAGCCCCTTGATCCTGGCCAAGGACTACGCCAACGATCAATGGCATTCCATCAGCTTCCAGTTCACGGTTCCCGATGGTGGCAATGGTACGGACGTACGCATCAGTGCGAATATCTTTGGCAATGAGATGCTCTCTTCCGGTCGGGTCTTGCTCGATAAAGTGGCCATTCACCGGTTGCTTGCGGACTTCAACGTGGATTTTGTCGTCGATGAAGCCGACCTGGCGATCTGGGAAACAAATTTCGGTGCTGCCAGTGGGGCGGATCAAAGCATGGGTGACGCGGACAGCGACACCGACGTCGATGGGAATGATTTTCTTCAATGGCAACAAGAATTTGGTCTTGGCAGCGGAGCGATCGCTGCGTCTGCTGCATCCACGCTGGCCGTGGCAGCCGTGCCCGAGCCGTCGGCTGCTTTCCTGTTGGTAGCGGCGGCCGCGCTGCTGGTCGTCAGGAGGAAGCGATGGTCGTGAGGCGGCTGCCAATGGCCGAACGCTCCCTGGCACACGGTCTCGCGGGTACTCCCATTGCATGGAGCCTCGTGCTGCTTCTGGGCATGTTAGCCGGTGCTTTGCTGACCGGCTGTGGGGCAAGAGAGGTGGAACAGCCCGAAACGGTGGGTCGCTTCAAAGCCCTGGCCATCTTGCGGGGACGATTCGTGGGGACCCGTCAAGGCCGGTCCCCCTTGAGCGAGAAGGCATTCCGCCAGTTCGTCCAGAAGGAGGGACGGGGGGTGCTGCGCCGCTTTGGCGTGGAGGACCCTGGGGATCTGTTTATTTCGCCCAGGGATCAGCAGCCGTTGGTGTTACGATTTGACGCTCCAAGCGGATCGGAGAGTGATTACCCGATCGCGTACGAACGGCAAGGGGCGGACGGTAAGCGGGCCGTCATTACCGCCTTGGGGTCGGTGGAGCTATTGAATGAGAGCGAGCTGCAAGAACGGTTGAAGTGAAGCTCCACGAGTGGTGAGCCCAAGCCGTTTCCCGAAATGCGGTCGTTGAATGGAACGTTTAATGGAGGTGTATGTCATGAATGACGAGTGGTCGAAGCGGGTGAAAACAAGAAACGGTTTTACGCTGGTGGAGCTGCTGGTGGTGATTGCCATCATCGGCATCCTGGTCGCATTGCTACTACCCGCCATCCAGGCTGCGCGGGAAGCCGCCCGGCGGACGCAGTGCAAGAACCAACTACGTCAGATTTCGGTTGCCATGCTCAATCATGAGAATACTTTTGGCTATTTTCCGACCGGAGGAGATATTCCCTGGCCGCGCATCGAGGATTACGTTACCGGAGGCCGGCCGAATGGCGCTGCCAGGCAAGGGCTTGGCTGGGCTTATCAGATACTTCCCTACCTCGAACAGAACGCGATCAAGGGACTCGTCACACAGCAGCAATTGGATGAAAGTGTCGTGCCATTGTATTTTTGTCCTTCGCGTCGCGCCCCATCACGAAACACGTTCAATGCCACGGGCGCCACGATGTTGGGGTGGGGGATCGACTACGCCGCAGTTGCCCCCGGACGTACGAATCCGTTCGTGGCGAACGACGAGTTGGCTCTCAAGGGGTGCAATCCCAGTTTGTGTACCTGGAAGGACCTGCCTCGTGACGAAGAGGTTGCCGATGATTTGGGGATCATTGTCAGGACTCCCTACTACGTGGCCGCCAAGGTCGATATACCCAACCCGCCTCCCACCAAGGTGGCACAGGTTACCGATGGGTTGTCGCACACGATCTTGATTACCGAAAAGCGATTACGACCGTCCCAATACGAGACGGGGGATTGGCACGACGACCGCGGTTGGACCGATGGTTGGGATGCCGATACGATTCGTTCCACCAGTTTCCCGATTCGGCAGGATGCCGATGTGGATGCCGAACTGACGAATGGCCAGTTCGGCAACTGCGTTGGATCGGCGCATTCCGCGGGCGTTCATGCGGCTTTCGGCGACGGTTCGGTGCGCATGTTGTCGTACGACATCGATCGGGAGCTGTTCAACAATTTAGGGCATCGTTCGGATGGCGCGGTGATTGGCTCGGATCAACTCTAAGGAGGCGTGATGGGCGAAACTTTCAATGCGATCGATTACGGAGTCATCGCTCTCTACCTGGTTGGCCTGTTGGGGATCGGTCTCTTTCTCAAGAAGTTCGCGTCGAAGGGGCTGGAAGATTACATTCTCGCCCGGCGCCAATTGCCCTGGTGGGCGCTCGGCTTTTCGGGCATGGCCAGTTTTTTGGACATGGCAGGCACGGCGATTATCGTTGCCTTTCTATTCCTGCTTGGACCACGAGGGCTCTACATCGAATTTCGAGGTGGGGTTTGCTTAATCCTGGCGTTCATGATGCTCTGGATGGGGAAGTGGAACAGAAGATCGGGTTGTCTCACCGCGGCCCAGTGGATGGTCTTTCGTTTCGGTAATGGATTCGGTGGCCAATTCGCCCGGGTCGCTTCGGTCCTCTCCGCGGCGTTCAGTACGATCGGCATGCTGGCCATGGTGGTGTATGGGGCAGGGCAGTTCTTGTCGCTTTTCTTGCCGTTCCCGCCAAGTGCCTGTGCCGCTGGCCTGTTGACAATTGCCACCTTGTATTCCGCCATCTCCGGTTTTTATGGGGTGGTGTTTACCGATATCTTCCAGGGGATATTTATTCTTGGAGCGACTGTTTATGTCGCGGTCACGGCCTTCGCGGTTGCCCCCGACATGGAAACACTGGCCCAGATTGCCGAACGGGTGACTGGAAACACATCCTGGACTTCGACGCGAGCCGATTGGTTCACTCCCATGCCGGAGGAATTTCAGGCCTACCAGTATCTGCTCCTTTTTGCCGGCCTCTATTTTTTCAGGCAAGTGATTGGCGGGATGGCCGCGGGTGACGACCCAAAATATTTCGGCGCTCGCAACGATCGGGAATGTGGCACGCTGACATTTCTCTGGACCTGTCTCATGACGGTCCGCTGGCCCTTGATGATGGGGATAGCCATCCTGGGTCTGGTGTTGATGAACGACCTGTTTCCGGACAGTCAGACGCGGCAGATGGCAGCTCATGAGATTCATGCGACCTACCCCAAGGTGACGCCCCGTGGATGGGATCCGCTAATTTCCGATATCGCAAATCATTCCGATCGACACGGTGTTGTTTTGGTGGATCGACTGAAGCAGCTTTTGGGGGATCATCAATGGGAGAAGAAAGTCCAGTTGCTCGGATTCCAGGGCGGCATCAATGCGGAAAAAGTCCTTCCCGCGGTGTTGCTGCTGAAGGTCCCGGCTGGCGTGCGCGGGCTACTCGTCATTGCGCTGATCGCCGCCTTCATGTCAACCTTTGATTCGCATCTGAACCGGGCGACCGGGATGGTCGTCAATGACCTGTACTGGGCCTACTTTCGAACCAATGCTTCTCAGCCCGAATTGATCCGTGCCAGTTGGGCGGTCGCCACGGGCCTGGTCATTTTGAGCATTTTGTTCGCCTTGACAATCGAGAGCATCAACGACATTTGGAGCTGGATCATCATGGGGATGACCGCCGGCATGTTGGGTCCTTCGTTTCTCCGCTTCTATTGGTGGCGGTTCACGGGGGGAGGGTTTGCCATCGGCACCTTTTTTGGCCTGTTCGCCGCAATCAGCCAAAGAATGGTCGCCCCGGATATGCACGAGATGCTGGTTTTTGCTCTGGTCATGGTGGCGGGCACCACCGGTTCGGTGGTTGGCAGCTTGTTGACACCGCCAGTCAGTGACCAGGTGCTCTGGAAATTTTATAACCAAACCAGGCCTTTTGGAATCTGGGGTCCGATGAAGGCGCGACTGAGTGCCAGCGCGCAGCGGCGAGTGACCTCGGAGCACTGGCATGATCTCCTGGCCTTGCCGTTTGCCCTCCTTTGGCAAGTGAGTATGTTCATGACCTCCATGTTGGTGCTTCTCCATAATTGGGCTGCCGCGGCAATTTGGGCAGGCAGCCTCCTGGTCGGGTTGGGAGGCGTGTACTTTTTGTGGTATCGATGGTTGCCTGAAACCAATTGGTACGAACCGTCCGATGCGCAAGGGAGCATCGATGCCTGAGACTGAATTCATCGAGAACGCATGCCTGCTTCAGGGGACGGATAGCCGGCGAGAATTTTCCACGGGCAACACTTATCCGGCAATCGGAGTGCCACGTGGGATGACTTACTGGGCACCCCAAACGAGTGACGGAAGGTTTTTATTTGATCGGCAGGCCAAGGAACTGTGTGGAATTCGTGCGACTCACAGCCCCTCTCCCTGGCTGGGCGATTATGGTCATTTTGACATCTTTCCCATGCTTGGGCCGGTTCGGCCGACTCCCCAGCAGCGAAGCAGCCCATGCCGGTTGGAAGAGATGGTTCTGCGGCCGCACACGTGTCGGATGCGTCTGCTACGCGATGGCATCGATGTGCGTCTCGCCGCAACCTGCCGCTGCGCCATCCTGGAGTTCGATTTTCCTGGTACGGGCGATGCGGCGATCGTCCTGCAGACGGGAGCCGCGGAAAAGAGAACGTACGGCGAGGTGGTGGTGCGAGATCTCGGTTCTTCGAGTGAAATGAGCGGAATCAGCTTCAGCAATCATGGCGGCTGCCCCGACGAGTACGGGTGCTATTTTATTGTCGACCTGCGGGTGGCACCACGCGGCGTGGGAGTGTTTAATTCCCAGGCGATCATGGACTCCATGGTTCGTTATGCAGGTCCACGTGCTGGCACTTTTGTGCGCGTTGAGCCCGGACAAACGGTGTTGGTGCGGGTGGCAACCAGTTTTATCAGTTTGGAGCAGGCACGTCTTCATTTGCAGCAAGAAATCGGCACGCGCAATCTGCGGCAGGTGGCCGCCGAATCCCGGCGGAAGTGGAACCATTGGTTTTCGAAGGTTGAAGTAGAAGGTGGATCGGAGTCGGAGCGGAGTTGTTTCGCTTCGGCCATGTACCGGGTGGGTCTGTTTCCCATGGTTGGGCACGAACCGGATGGGCATGGGAATCGGCTCCACCGGAGCCCCTATGACGGCCAAGTCCATTCGGGCAGGCTCAGTACCAACAACGGATTTTGGGACACGCATCGGACCGTCTATCCCCTGCTTGCCTTGATCGACCCGAAAGGATACGGCCAGATCGTCGACGGTTTCCTGCAAGCTTATCGACAAACTGGCTGGCTTCCCAAATGGGCCAGTCCGGGGTTCCGCGACTGCATGATCAGTTCGCATTTTGACGCGGTGGTCAGCGAAGCGGTTTTGCGCCGTATTCCAGGATTCGATTACCAGGAAGCTTACCAGGCCATTCGACGCAACGCCTTCGAACCGAGCCAGACACCTGCCGGGCCCGGGCGATTCGGTCTCCAGCAGTACGATCGTCTAGGTTTTGTACCCGCGGATGGTTTTCTACATAGTGTGAGTCGAACACTCGATTTTGCCCATTGCGACTGGTGCGTGGCCCAGGTTGCCCAAACGCTTGGTTATCGGCAGGATGCCGCGACTCTATTGGCGCGAAGCAGCAACTATCGCAATTTGTGGGATGCCAAGGCGAAGCTGATGCGGCCTCGAAACAGCGACGGGACATGGGTGGAACCGTGGAGTCCGTTCTCCTGGGGCGACGGATATGTCGAGGGAGGCGCATGGCAGCACTCGTTCAACGTGCCGCATGACCCTCAGGGTTTGGCTAATCTGTTGGGAGGCGCAGGCAAGCTCTTGGGGGCGTTGGAGACCATGCTTGGCCTTGCGCCCCGATTCCAGCCGGGGTCTTACAGAGAGACTATCCACGAAATGACGGAGATGGCCTCGGCAACCGACCAGCAAGGACGCTCGTTTGGCCAGTATGCCCATTCCAACCAACCGGTGCATGGGTTTCTTTGGTACCCCGCGGCGCTGGGGCACGCCGATTGGACCGCTCGGCAGGTACAACGGGTGATGCGATCGCTCTACAGTCTCGACCATCTTCCCGGTGATGAAGATAATGGCGAAATGAGCGCCTGGTACATCCTGGCCGCGATGGGGCGGTACCCCCTTTGTCCGGGGAGCGGAAAGATGGTCTGGGCGCCTTGCACGGTATTTGATCGGGTTGAATGCAAGGGGGGAGAGGGAGCACTCCGACGTGTGGATAGGAGATCGAGTCTCGCCCGGCCCAGCCCCAAAATGCCTGAGCCTATCAGAACATCGCGATCCGAGCAGTGATCGAGTGGTTGTCGGACCCGTGAACTGCTAGAATGGCCAGCATGGTACAGACAATCGCAATAGGTTGGGAGCGTGTCCATCGACACGGCCGAAACATGCACGGACCGTCACTCCTTTTTATGCTGCTTGCCGTTTTGCCTGGCCCATGGTTCATTGGGGGCGGGTGGGTGTCTGGTGCGCAGGCAGCCTCCGGCAGCGAACCGCCCAAGGTTCGCGTGTTGTCGGTGCGCCGCGTCTACGACCAGGGGCCCCACAATGCGTTTACCGATCTGTGCCAATTCGGTGGACGTTACTACCTGACGTTTCGTAATTGCCCGGACGGGCACATGGTCTACCCGACTTCTTCGATCTTGATCCTGGCCAGCGACGATGGCCGGCAGTGGGAGCAGGTATATCGCTTCCATGTCGATAAGCGGGATACGCGGGATCCTCATTTTCTGCAGTTCCAGGATAAGCTATTTGTCTACACGGGGACCTGGTACTGTGGCCCGGCCAAGCCTGAAAAATATGAGATGAACAAACTGCTCGGCTACGCCGTCTGGACTGGCGATGGCCGCGATTGGCAGGGTCCCAAAATGCTGGAAGGGACCTACGGCCATTATGTATGGCGGGCTGCAAGTCATGCGGACAAAGCTTACCTGTGCGGACGGCGCAAACACCAATTCGCCGAGACCAAAACGAGTGCCGAGCGCAACCAACTTGTTGAATCGGTCATGCTGGAAAGCGACGATGGGTTCATCTGGCGTTACCGGGCCATGTTCCAGCCACATCTGGGCGATGAAACGGCATTTTTATTCGAGCCCGATGGCCGTCTCCTCGCAATTGCCCGCCACGGAGGTGGCGGCAATGCCCAGGTTTTACGTTCCCGACCACCCTATCGGGACTGGCAGCGAGCCGATTTGGTTGGCTCGAAGGGGGATCATTCGCTGGGAGGCCCCCTGCTGGCTTCATGGAATGGCCACTATCTAGTTGGAGGGCGGCAAACGAGCAAAGGCAAGTCCGTGACCGCCCTCTATTGGCTGGTGGACGACACGTTGCAGCCGATCGTTGAGCTACCCAGTAGCGGTGACAATTCATATCCTGGTTTTGTGTCGCTAGGCCATGATCGCGCGCTGGTTTCATATTATTCCAGCCATGAAAAGGACTCGGCAGGCAAGACCCGAACGGCCATCTATCTGGCGGAGTTGGAGATGAGCGAGTAGGGGATCGTGGCAAGCGGGTAACCGTTAGCCGTCGAAATAGGGCGTGAATTGCCTGACCCCTTCCTCGCAATAGATGCTGCTACAGACGGCTTTACAGTTACGCAAGTGGAGGCAAACGGCACAGCGCATCAAGGGGTGGAGACCGATGGGCAAGAGGACTGTTCCCTGGTTCGGCCGTTTGTTCCTTAAAACGGCCACTTGTTCCTTGAATCGGCCGCTTGTTCCCATTTATTCCCTTGAGAAAACCCCCCGGCTTTGCCGGGGGACTGGCAGAGTTCGACAGTTCCGTAGTGATATTGTTCGTACTCGTGCTCGTACTCGTACTCGACTGGAATCATTGCATGCAACAGAAACAAGAGGCCATGGGTATTGATGATGACCGATCTTGCCTTCCAGTTGGGTTCGAGTACGAGTACCGCTTTGCTGAGTACGAGTACGATATTCTCTCCCCGGCTCCTTTGAGGA
>JAJRWS010000551.1 GCA_024276705.1 Planctomycetota bacterium
GCAAGCAGCTCGGCGAACCGAACCATTTCGTTGACGTCGATCTGTTCGTCGTCGGCATGGGCATGGCGAAGATGGCCCGGCCCCATCGTCAAGACCGCCAGTTCCGGGTACTGGCAGGCGAAGATACGGGCATCGCACGAGACATCCCAGCCGCGCACCGCGCGGTCTTTGGGCCAGATGCCGGTTTGGGTGGCCGCGGCGATCGCGGTCCGCATCGTGGGCGAATCGGCCGGCCCGGCGAATGCCGCGTTGTGCAGCTTCTCGTACGTGACCGCCACGACGTCCCGGGCCTGGGCCGGAATTATCTGCTGGTCAAAATATGCTTGGGCTCCGCGCTGGGCCGCGCCGCGCAGTCGATCTTGAACGTCGTCCATGGTGTGGGTCGGCAGGAAGCCTTGCCCCCCCTCCATCACCAGGTGAGCCGGTTCGTTCCAGTTGTGAAGCTTGCATTGCACCGGAGCGCCGGCTGCCTGTTCGAGCGTAGGACGCTGGTCGACCAGTCGGCGGACGATCGTGGCCATCTTGGTGATCGCGCCATCGTTTTCCAGGATCGAGCCCATGTGGCCAGTCGCGCCCCAGACCCGCACACTCAGGCCGTTCTCCGTGTTGTCCAAATCGAAATGATGGTCGACCTTGGGAAGCCCGGTGGCCTTGCTCTGGACCAGGGTCTTGTCGCCATAGCGGGCGACGTAGTCGGCCACGGCGGCGTCGATCTGCTCGGTTACGACCGCCCGCAGGGCGGCGCTGTCGCCCTCGGTTACGATGTCGAAACAGACCTCGCCGCAGATACCCGAGGGATGCTCGCCGTAGGGGCCAAGGATACCGTGGCATGTCTGCACGGGGCGGTGAGGGAAGAGCGGATGTTCGGACTCAGCTTTGATGGCGGCCCCTTCGTCCTCCATCGCTCCGACCACAAACGCCGCAGCTTCAAAGAGGTTGGCCTGCTCCAGCCGGGCTTCGATTTTGTACCAGACCGCTCCGCGGTTCCCCGGATGGATGTTGCTCGAGGCGCATTCGAGTACGCCGATGCTGTCGTAGCGGCGGCGAAGTACGTCATCCAGGGCCAGCGACAAGGAACCGTTGCCGCCAGTCTCCTCTTCAATCACGAACATCACGGTCAGGTGGCGGTTGAGCCGAAGCTGGTGCCGCCGCAGGTGTTCGGCTACCAGCCGCCGTGCCCCGAGGATCGAGACGACCGGCCCCTTGTCGTCGCAACTGCCGCGGCCGAAAACCGTTTGGCCCTCGAGCCGCGGAGGAATGTAAGGATGCACCACATCGACATGTCCGTTGAGCGCCAGGCTGATGCCTTCGTCATTGTGCCCAGCCCCGTCCACTTCCAGCAGCAAGTTGCAGCGGCCGGTGTAGGTTTCGACGCACGAGAGTATTGGTCGCTCATCGGTCTTCGTGTAGGCCGGATTGGAGTAAAAAGGATGTTCGGCGATGGCCGGGTCGATGGAGACCTCCCGCACGCGGGCGTGGTCCAACTGGCAATCGTCCAAGGCCTGCCGAATCATGGCAAAACATTCGTGCTCGGCCCGGGCCAGCGCTGCCACGTCCGGCCTGGGGGTCGTGTCCACCTGGCACAGGCGAACGAGTTGATCGGTCAATCTCTGGGCCAGTTCCGTGCTAGCCGCAGTCGCTTGGATCTGCTGATATTCGTCGATTACGTTCATGGTACTCCGTTTTCGAGGCCAATACTGTTTCCGCGACACGCGTTATCGCGATGGCTGATCGCTGTGTCGGGGTGCTAGCATGGGTTAGCCAGTTAGTTTATCGAGAATTTCCCCGGTCGGCTAGCTCCGTCGCGCCAGCAGTGGCAGCGGCTCGTGAGTGGTGGAAGCAGGTGTTCTCTTCTCTTTCCTTTTTCCCTCTCTTGCTAGTCTTGCCTACTCTACTCCCTGGCTCAAAACACCTTGCATTTGTTCACGACTTGGTTTGAGCTGCCCCAGGAGAGCAACCGAAGTAAGGAGCAGGTCTATTGCCATGTCAGGAGAGAGCGAAGGGTGCAGCATGAAACGACGTGAATTTTTGCGGTGGGGATTGACAGCAGTAACAGCGGCTCCGCTGGTTTGGTCATCGGGTTGCCGCTTCCATCAATTTGGCCATGTGGTTGAGGGCGACCAGTCGGATATGGTCGGCAGCCATGCTGCGGGGGCCGAAACCTACAATGCACTCATTGACGAGAGCATGGCCAAATTGTTGGGCCGCCAGGAGGCGGCGTGTCTGCCCGCGGCCTACAGCGAGGGTGCTCTGGGGCCTAAGCGTATCTGCTTTGTCTGTGTCGAAAACTGCAGCATCGAGGAGATGGGAGACTTCAAGGAGCAGGTTTACGAACAGATCGACACTCAGATTCTCCAGGCCCCAATGTTCGAGCCGATCAATCGCCGGTTTGTCGATGCGGCCTTGCGTGAAACCCGTTTACGCCCCGATGCACTCTTCCTGCCCGAGAACATGCGGATGTTCTCGGCGGTACTCGAACAGCAAGGCCAGCCGTTTGATTACCTGCTTTACGCCAAGCTGACCTCCGGCACCACCGAAAAAAACCATAGCACCCAGCGCGATTATCTGTTGACGTTGGAAATGATTGATGTCCATACCGGGCGTTACGACAAGGAGTCGGCGAAGGTGCGTAAAGGTTATCACAAGACACGGGTCGGCAAATGGCGGAACTACAATCCGTTTACGCGGCGGATATGAGCGGGCTGCCAGGTAAATCAGCTTCTGCCCAGCGTCTGCCAACTCGGGTAAGAGTTTGGGCGGAGAGTGGGAGGAATCGTTCCTATTGTCAGGTCGCGGTACTCTTCGGGCTCCTGCTGCATGGATTTTTTCTTGCCGGCTGCGCTTCACATAGCCATCGGGTGCGCGATGCGCGCATGGCTTATTACCAGGGCGACCTGGAGCATGCCGGCGAACTCTTGCGGAAAGCTCAGAAATCTCACTCGGGTGAACGGGATTGTCTCATTCTGGATCAGGCAATGGTCTCCCTGGTTGGCGGTGATGCGGCCGAGGCGGAGCGGCTTTTGCGGGAGGTGCGTGACCGATTTGATTTCCTGGAGCAAAAATCGTTAGGCGAGTCGGCCCTCGCCTTGATGACCGATGACACGGCCGTGGCCTACGGCGGCGAGGATTACGAAAAGGTATTGATTCGCGCGCTGTTGGCGGTCTGTAACCTGATGCACGACGGCTCGGATGCAATAGCCTACAGCCTGCAGGTGGATCAGAAGCAGCGGGAGATCCTGGAGCGGGCACAGGAGACCATGCCCGAGGAAGTGAAGCCTGCTTATCGCCATGTTGCCCTGGGGGCCTATTTGCGCGGTATTTTGCAGGAGGAGTCACTCACGCATTATGACGATGCCAGCCGGTCATTCGGGACGGTTGCCAATTGGGAACCGGAATTCGAATTGGTCAAGTACGACCTGCAACGCGTCCAATCAGGAGTCCATTCCGCCCGTGGTCATGGGGTTGTTTACATGCTGGCCATGGTGGGTCGTGGTCCCAGCAAGGAAGAGGAAGTCGCCGAGGCGACCACGGTGTCGCTCTTGATCGCCGATCGTATCCTGACTGCGACAGGCAAACATTCGCTTCCTCCCACGATTGCACCGGTGAAAATCCCCAGGGTGGTAGTTCCGCACTGTACGATCGATTCGGTCGCCATCGACGTCGACGGCCGGCCCTTCGGGCTCACCCAGACAGTGACCGATGTGGGGCGGTTGGCCTGGCAGCAATGCGAAGCCAGCCGAAATCGGCGGATTGCCACTGCCGTGGTGCGGCGGACGTTGAAAAAAGCGGCCATCTACTCAGTCAAGGAGATGACAGGTGTCGAGAGCCCGCTGGTGAATGTGGCCTACGATGCGGCGGGAGTCCTCTGGGAAGCCACCGAAAAAGCCGACACCCGCGGCTGGACTTTCCTGCCAGCTAAGTTTCAAGTGTTACGGATCGAGTTGCCGGTAGGAGTCCATCGACTGTCACTACGTTCGGCCTGGCATGGACAGCCGGTGGGGCCATCGTACCAGGCGGATGTTGAAGTCATCGACGGCCGGAACACCTACATGCTGGCAACATTTCCCGATGCCCGCCTGGTGGGTAAAATCCTTACGTCGAATGCGGTGAATAGTAGGCAGTAGGCAGTAGGCAGAGGTTAGAAGTTAGAAGTTAGAAGTTAGAAGTTAGAAGTTAGAGGGTAGAGGGTAGAGGGTAGAGGGTAGAGGGTAGAGGGTAGAGGGTAGAGGGTAGAGGCAGTAGGCAAGGGGCAAGGGGCAGCGCATGAACAAGGCTTTTGTCCGTGAACCGGAATTTGACGGCCGCCTGCATTGCCCTCGCTGCGGGATGCTGGGAGTTCCTGTGGGCGCGGGGCCGTTGGACACCCACATCCGGCCTTCATCACGCTCCAAACTACACGACGCTGCCTGCGCGAAGTGCAACGATTGTACATGCGGTTGCGCGGCGGCAGCGGCTGAATCTTTCGGTATGGCTCTGCCTGCGGATTCACTGGAATGCTCACGAGTTGCCAGCGATCATCAAGGCGACTCGTGCCACCCGGCGGCCGAGGTTTTTGACTGCGGACATGCCGACCTCGTCATGAGTGATGCCTTCGAACTGTTTATTGTTCCACGCCCCGGGACCGAAATGCGCGGTTGGGCGGCTTTCGCCCACGATGATCATTTCCTGGCAGAACAACGAAGTCTGAATGGACTTGATCGTCAACTCCTGGCCCCCATTGCGGGCGCCGCCAACGGCCAATACACCGGCTACCTTGTTGCTTAAGGCAAACCCATCCTGGCGAAACACCAGTAATCGCTCTAAAAAAGCTTTGCAGTGCGACGACATGTTGCCGAAATAGACCGGCGAGCCGATGATGATTCCCGCTACCGCCAGATCGGCCAGCTTGGGTACAAGGGCTGGAAAGTCGTCACGTTCGCCAGGTTCCAAAGCCACGCCCGCCGCGACGTTGCCATTGATGCGCAGCCCGGCAAGCTTGATCAGCTCGATGTCGATTTTGTCGGGATCGACCTCCTGGGCCGCTGCCAGGCAGACCGCGAGCGATTGGGCGGTAGTGCTTTGCTCGCGCGGACTGCAGCCGATCCCAAGGATTTTGATCGACCCGGCCGGCGCAGCCGATTTCTCTATCTTTGCCTCGGCCGTACTCGCCACCGCACCGGTTGCGGCGACCGCACCGGCCGTGCCAAGAAAACTACGTCGCGTAACGTTCTCCACCATGGCCTCGCTCCTTGTTGTTTCTTTGCGGATTTCACGAAAGGTGAGATTGCCTTCCTGGCAGGTTACGCGATCTGTTTAGGCTTCGCAATCAGGCAAGAGGCGGATCCGTAATAACTTCGCACCTTGTACTGCGAGAAATGTGGCTGACGAGCAAAGCGGCAGCCGAAAAATAACTTGCGGGTTTCATTTTCACATGCAAGTCATTCCGAGGGAGCGGGCACCGAAACTTGTTTTGGTCGACGACCGAAGAATCTACGTGGCCAATCACTTTAGAACATACGCGCATGTTACAGGGTAAGACTTGGCCGATAAATAACTATCCGGTTTTCTGTAGGGAACGTTCAAGAAAAAAACTTCGGTAAATCGTGGCGTTCTGATAATGCAGCTTCGTACTCGTACTCAGCCGCTTGCGGCGGTACTCGTACTCGAGTCGCATGGC
>JAJRWS010000552.1 GCA_024276705.1 Planctomycetota bacterium
CTGATCTCCTTGAGCAATTCTTCGGGGAGAGGAAGGTTCAGCAATAAGTCGCTATCCGTGGGCTCCTGCTCGGCTTGCTGGAAAAAGTGTTCCAGTGCTTCGCACAGACTGCGCCGGATGTGCCGAACCATCCGGGCCGCCGCCGTTTCAGCATCTCCGCTTGCAACCGCTTCGAGAATTTCGCTGTGGATCTGATGCGTGGCTTGGACCACCTCCAGATTATGCTCCTGACGGGTGGTGCTGAAAATCTGGCTCATAACATGCGAATCGCTGACGATTTTCATGATATGCTGGTTCCCTGTCGCATTGATCAACAGCAGATGGAAACTCATGTCGGCCGCCAGAAATCGCCGCATCCTTTCGTCGCCCAGTACCGAAGCGCCCTGGGATACCATCTCGTCCGCGATTTTTTTGAGTTGATTGCAAAGCGTCCGCAAGCGAACCAACTCGATCGCACTGATGCGCCCGGTTGCGAGACGGACCGCAAAGCTTTCCATTCCTTCGCGTAATTCGTAGAGATCGACAATGTCATCGCGGTTGGGCACTCGTACAACGGTCCCCTTACGTGGGATTCGTTCGACCAGGCCTTCGACTTCCAACTGCTGGATGGCTTCTCGCACAGGGGTGCGACCAATGCCTAGCATCTCCACCAGTTTCGGCTCCGAAATTTGGCTACCCGATGCCAGTCGTCCCAGTACCATTTTTCCACGAATCCGCTGATAAGCCTGATCGCGCAGCGAATCGGATTTAAGGTCGTTGGACATGGGAGCCCTCGTGAACGGGTTGACCGGAAATGGGCTGGGAGGGCGTTTGCCTGGATGCCCCCAATGGGGCGCCGCCTAAGGTGCTTGTATATCAGATTGTGGCCAGGGGGTCAAACGGGGGGGGGGGGCGATACCTATGGCAAGTCACATACCACCCACATAGCGGGTGGCTTGAGGAAAGCCCCTAAAAAGGGCTGGGGGAATGAATATGGAAATGCCGAAGTTATTTATGAGCCGTCCATTACGTCGGGAACATACTGGCGACAGGGATAGTGACGGCGGAATTTTCCAGCAAAGATACCTGGCCATTCGCGGCGATAGTTTCCGTTTTCTGGTACCGGTGGCCGAAGGGCGCTTTTTCGTCGATCACCGGCTGGCGATGCACAATGAGCTGGCGATTCTCCAGGTCGAGCACCCAGTAATCGGGGATCTCCATGCTGGCGTAGAGACAGGCTTTGGTATTGAGATCGTAGTCCAGCGATGATTTGCTGACCTCGACAACCAAAACGGCCGTTTGTGGATGGTCAGAATAATCGTGCCAGGAACCCGGCACCACACTAACGTCCGGCTCGGGCTCCGTGTTTGGCTCATGGACTAGTGGCACCTGCATGCGAACGGAAAATTCGGAACCGAACAGTTCGCTGAGCTGGTGAAAGATGAGATGAACCGCATTGGCGTGAGCGTAGCTTTGAGGCGTCAAAACAATGAGTTCTCCGTCAATAAGTTCCACTCTTTGACCACGAAACCATCCTTGTTCACCAAGACGGTGGTACTCTTCACGGCTCCAATGCTTTACACATGGTCCGGGGACGACCGTCGATTGCGAGTCCATGGAAAACGGGACTGTCTTGGCCGTATTGTCAGGTAGCGTACTCATGGCCGTTATTCTACCGGAACCGATACCAAACGCAAAACACGAATGCCAGAGATACCAGAGACAAAAAATGCCGCCGGCCTGAAAAGGCCAGCGGCATCGGAACGCTTTGGAAAGATCGAAATGAATCTACATTTTTCGCCGGCACAATCCCGCGATCGCTACCAGGCCTACCCCCAACAACAGACAACTGGCTGGCTCGGGTACCGTGGCCGTTGCCACGATGGTGCCCGCATACGTAAGGGTGAGATCCCCGGGAACGGTAGCTGAAAATGGAATCAACATGATTGCCGTCGTGCCATTGACAACATAAATGCTGTCGCCGGCCGTATTGCTAATGACCGTGGTGATGGGATCGCTTGATGCGGCCCCACCCAAAGCAGGTGGCGTATTAACATCGAACGTGCCAGCGGTCGCGGAAAGCGTTTGGGATAAAGAAGAGAAGGTTCCAGCAATCACAGACTCTGCTGGGGCGCTCAAACTCCATTCGAGTCCGCGTACCGCGGCATAGGCAACACCGAAGACACCAGTATCCAACTCAATGCCATAATTGGCCTGTACCGGAATGCCAGGGTCGCCCGGCGCGACTCCGCCATCGGCGGCTGGCAATAATGGTCCGCCAGGATAATCCTGAGAAACCAGCAACGATCCGCCAAGAATTTCAATGCTTGTCGGGGCCAGAAAGTCATCCGCAACAACCTCAATCGTACCGTTGTAGGCTGCCAGGCTGCTACCCGGCAACTGTTCGGTAAATGGAATGGCCCCACCGCCCAGATCGACGGTCCCTGTCAGGCTGAGATTGCCAAGTGCGGTGAAGGTTAACGCCCCAGCGGGTGCTGTGCTGAGGCCCACCGCCACAAGGGCGGTGAGAGCGAGTAAAGCTTTCAATTGGATCTTCATCATTAGCTGCCTTTCGTAAGAAACCTATTGCAAACCATTTTTGTGAAACTAGTCAATTTGGGCAATATGCCCACTTCATTATCTCATCATAATCAACCATATCGTCCCATGCCAGCATTTTTTAAAAATTCCCTTCTGATTTCCTAGTTCTGCCTGTTTGTCTTACTCTTTTTCCTACTTCTTCCCGGATTTGGGTCGATAGACCATAAGAAATCGGCCCAAACTCATACGTGGCTTCGACATAGAAGGCGACGTAACCCGTTTCAGAGTGACCAACATGGGCCACGCAGGAGCCATCGGACGCCACTTCCAGCGGGCTGGCCGTCCACTGGGAGGAGCGGAAATCTTTCGTCTGGGAGGTTGCCTGCCACAGTTCCATCTTTTGGGGAGAGCCGTTTGAGCGGACCGTCAAACGCATTCGGGGGCCGTCATCATCGTGTTTCCAGGTCAATTCGGGCAGCGGCAGGCCGCGAGCGATGCGCTGCGTGAAGACGGCCAGAGTGGTCAGGGCCGCTTGCTTGCCTTTGCCCAGACCGTGTCCCGCGTTGGGAACATAAAGAACATGCTTGGTACCTGGCAGGTCGTCCCAATAGAGGTTCATCGCGTCGAGGACCCAGTAGCGGTCGTTAGTGCCGTTAATCAGCAATTTGGGTAGCTTCAGTTGGGCCCGATAGGTGTACGGGTCGACCCATCGCCACAGGGGAACATCAGGCTGATTGCGCATCACATCGACCAGTCCCTTGCTGGTGTAGTCGGCAATCTGCTCACTGTATTCGCCCCAGGATTCGAGCTGGTGGTCCATCTGCTTGCGCAAGTTCAGGGTGTCGATCACGATCGGTGCAATGCCGGCAACCCGTTTGTCCACCACGGCCGTCAGCCAGGTGGTCCAGCCCCGCTTCGATCCACCCGTGACGACGAATCGTTCGATCCTGGTTCCGTACTCCTGTTCAGCCAACTGCTGAATCGCGTCCATTGCCCGAACTGCGCTTTTAACCATTGGGAACAGTAAGGGCCACGTCTTATCCTCAGTGTCGAGATAACGCAAGAAGGTTTCTGAAATCAGGTCGTCCTCCACCCGATTACCCAGCAGAGGTTGGTTGGGCACCTGGTGCAGAAACGCACAAGGCGTTTGCGAGAGTTTCGCCAATTGAATGCCTGTTGCCAGATCGCCCTCACCCGGCCGGTCCCCTATCGCGCCTCCAGTGATAAAAAGCAGGACGGTCTGATCGTTGCTAACGTTTTCCGGCACGAACGCACTGAGCGTGTGTTGCCAGGTGATTCCTTGCCAGGTCTGGGAGGTCAGTAGAATATCCAGGACTTCGCAGCCGTCGTGGTGCACCCGGGAACGGATTTTCCATGAAAAAATGTCGTCCGGCGCAAGTACATATTCCTGCAGGGCTGTTGGGACGGCGGTGGTCGCCTCCTTGGCGTGGACTTTCCCCTGTGTCCATGGGAGCATTGCACAAGCGAATAAAGTGAGTAAGGGAATACGCATCGAGAGGACCTTTTCAAGAAGAGATAACGGAGTACGAGAGCGAAGCAAGGTAGGAAAAACAGTTTCGCTCAACCTTTCCCAGCGTAACCGGCAGGATGCCCCAGTGTAACCGGTTAGGGGGGTTAGGAGCGGTCATTCATGTGGCACTTAAGCGGACATGCAAGTCATATTTATTTCCATCTTTCCAATATTCCAGTGTCTCATGGCCAGATGCTGCTCCTTTAAAACCGGGAAGTTAATTCTCGGCTGTCCTTTAGTACGGTGCTATTTAGCGTGTAATAGAATAAAATGGCTGGAAAATATCGCCAAATACTGGCATTGGTACCAGGGGCCATTTATGCTGTTAGGTGGAGCCTGATTTTTCTATTCGCTCACATTCTGCTCACAATCCGAGGAGGCAGCCATCATGTCCACTGCTGTTATACCAGTTACCCATCGGTTTCAACCCATGAGCAAATTCGTACGGCTGGAGCTGCTGGCCCTGGCTGTTACTTTCTCCACGGTGGCGTCGCTCCACGCCGAACAGGTCATTTTGAGTATCGATCCGGCCCAGAGCTTTGTCGATCTGGGGGTGGATTTGTTGACGGCACCCCTTCCAGGGCAAGGTCCGGGAAGCACGAGCGCGACTTACAGTGGGCTGATTGCCGTGGATGTCGATGCGACCGGGGCACCGACTTCTCTGGAAATCCTAGGCAGTGATTTCCGGGCCGCCGTCACGGGTGACTGGCTGCCTGCAATCGGTGGCGGCACGACGGAGGATCCAGGACCCGCTGCTCCGGCCAACTACGCATACGAGATTGATCCGGGAGCTCTGGGAACCGGCATTGGCTATCTGGTGTTTCGCGATTTTGCCTACAATATCTGGAACGAGTCCGGGCCGGAAGTTGTGACGAACGGAAGTTTTTCCTCGATAGACCAGAAATTCGATATCTCGTCTGGAACCTGGGGCATCAATTTACCTCCCAGTGCGTTCAACGATGGCGAAGAAATTATTTTTGAAGACTCGATCGTCGATGATCCGGGGGACGGAGATTTCAACGATGCTGGTGACAGCTCTTACCTGGTCGCTGGGGCGAATGTAACGCTGACCATACCCATTGACCTTTGGTCTATAGATGGCAGTGGAAATTTAGAGTTTTTTTCCACCGGCACGCTGGTCGCCACCTCGAACCTGTCCAGTCCGGTCACGTCCGACTTTGACCAGGATGGGGACACCGACGGCAACGATTTTCTTAGCTGGCAACGGGGATTCGGCATCCAGGGCACAGCCGTGCTGGGCGACGGCGACGGCAATGGTGACGGGAATGTGGATGGACGGGACCTGACGGTCTGGCAATCCCTCGATGGTTTTGTCACTGGCCTGGTCCCTCCGCCCGCAGTCGCCGGGGTGCCCGAACCGGCCAGCGTCCTGTTGGCCGGCTTCGCCGCCCTGATCGTCGCTTGCGGAACGACTCGGCGCCGCGGAATCTAAGCTGACCTGGTGGTCCATTCCTCAGGGATCGTGGCGAAAAACCACGATCCCTTTTTGCGTTCATTCGGGATTCTCTCATTATCACGCCATGAAGGCCTGTCTCTAATCGCTGACAGACACCGTCTCGCCACCGCGGATGGTCGAGAGAGCATGGTAAGTGGCCAGGTCGATCCCTTCACGCAAAAAGTGAACCGAACCGTCCGCGTAGAGGAAATTGCAACCTCCGGGGTGATCGCTGCGGAAATTGCTCACCGTACTCCCATTGGCGGCGCTCTGATTGGGGTTGCCGGGGTAATGGCTTTCACAGATGTCGCCGGTGAAGAGTTCGGGAATGTGCGCATAAGTTTCCGTGACCGGATACTTGTTCACCGGTTCCAAAGTACAGCCAAAAACACTCGCACCCCTTAGCTTTCGCTTGAATGAAGTGCTGACCGGTTCGCCGATGATCCAGGCGCTCCAGGCATGGTTCGGATAGTCGCCTTCGGGGATGAGCGAATCGGTACCACATCGATAGCCTTCGCAGAGCAGCCAGCGTGGGTCGCTGCTCGCTTCGCCCATGGCGATCGTGTGGCTCGAACCGTCGGTGATTTTTGCCATGGAATTGCTGGTACCAATATCAAATACGCCCGCTTCATTGTAAGGGATGTCGCCCGGTTCATTCAGCCTGCCTTTTACCGGAATGACGCACCAGCCGTCGTAAACCCCCTTGCTGTAGGCGTAATCGGTCGTGCCGTAATTGAGCCGAATCGTGTCAGGCGGGCCATCCCCAACTACATCCTCCAGGGCAGGGATGGCGATTGGATTCGATTCGGAGGAAGAAGGGCAATCGAAGATCTCAATGGGGCTGCCCAGGACTGAATCGACCTGATCCTCCCACTGACCATCGTTGTCATAAAGATTGTTGAGTGCGGATTGTTCAAAATAGGGGAGCAGCAGTACATTCGCGTTATTGTGAAAATCGAGATTCGTCATCTCAACGGCCGGGGGAAACGTCTTTCTCGCGGAATGATAGTTTTGCAGGGCCAGGCCAAATTGTTTCAGGTTGTTCACGCAACTCAAACGCCGAGCCGATTCGCGAGCGGCTTGAATGGCTGGCAGCAGCAGAGCCACCAGAATGCCGATAATGGCAATCACGACAAGCAATTCAACCAGCGTGAAACCGAGCCGCTCAGCATGGCGGTGGACAGGGATGCGATTTCGCATGGTGTTACCTCGAAGGAAGCCCATAGAACCACTAGAAAAGCTTCGAACGCCTACCCCGGTTATAGCAGCCAATCGTTAAGGCGGCAAACTTATGCAGCAAGTTCAGCGTCATCCGAAGTCCTAAAACTCGATCCCATACCGGTCGGTCATGATTTTGCGGATGGCATACATCTCTTCATTCACTTCCGCCAGGATCTTTTGCGCCTCCTCGATGCCCTTGCCGAGTTCTTCGGCCTGGATCTTCTCCCGCTTGGGCCAGCCACCCGCGATGTCAACCTTGCCGTAGGCAAACGGAGCGTACTCACGTGTGCGATAGCCGCCATAGTTCACGGTGCGCCGGGTCGGCATCATGCCCACGGTGACTTTTTCGTCGGCTGACGATTCGGCAACACGCGTGTCCGCTCGATCCTCACTGCCGTGGATGCTGGCCACCGCGTCACCCATTCGAGATGCTACGTACTTGCCATAAGCGGCCATCTGCGGATCGATGCGGTAGGTGGGCAGGCGGTCGATTTTACGGGCGAAATTCGTCATCCAGAGTGTCACCTTAGCGAGTGTTTTGTTCCGGCGTGGGCGTGCCAGATCGTCCAAGTATTTGTTCACTTTTTTGAAATAACGGAGTGAAGCATAAGCCAATTCTTTTTGGGCATCGGCGGCCGGAGGGGTCTTTTTCCCGGCTGCCCCTGCCGGAACGGACTTGGCCGCTTGCCTCGTGTTCGAAGCATTATCGAGATCGGATGCATCAAGCAGCACCAGGCTGAAAAGCCGCCGCATCCCAGTGTCGGTGAGCCGGCCACCGATGGCAATCTGCCGCTCACGAACCTCGAGAGTCCATGTTTCGAATTCGTCGAGCGATGCTCCGGCATTCGCCAGAATGGTCAAGATCAACGGCTTGGCAATTTCCTGAAAAATGGTGCAGTCCTGGCTGAAATCGAATTTCAACTTTCCCGTGGCTTGCTTGCCAAGTTGGACGCCCAGGGTGATGCCGCGGACGCTTGCCAGGACTTGGGAAGCCTGCTGGTGGTCGACATTCTTCAGTAGATCCGATTGGTCCACCGCCCGACGAATATCATCCAAACGAAGAATACCCTGCAGGTCAATCGCCATGATGATCTCGGTCCCGACCCGATCCGAGTAGCCAACCGCCTGCCGCAGATAAGGCGTGTAATCCTCGAGTCTGCGCCGGGGCGTATCGCGAACCCAACGCGCAGCGGTCTGTCGATTGGTGGGCGAGAGCACACCGAACTGGTGTGGGCCGAACTTGACGATGCAGGTGTGGTCTTTGGACCAGATGGCCCCAACCTCGGAGGAGCCAGCACCTGAAGCCTTCGGTTCCGGGAAGGAATCGAGGACCCCTCCCAGTCGCTCGGCAATTGCCTGCGGAGTGGGGTCGATCGACAATTCCATCGCAGCCGCCTGCCAGCGTGGAGCCATATGTTCGATGTCGAAGTCAGCTGCCAGCAGGAATTGCTTAGCGCTGGGGGGCAACAAGATTGAGGTCGTTTCGGACAAGTCGGCAAGTTTCTGTCGCCAATCACCCGATTGGGCAGGCATGCTGGCGAGGATCTTATCCATATTCAATACGACCAGGGTATTGGCCTCCGCCGGGACATGGAGCAATAGCTCTTCGAACGTCTCGGCTTGGGCGTTGGAAGTGGGTAAGCTGATTGTGGCCAGCAGCAGGGTTGCCAAAATAAGGATCGAACGCATGGGGGTGGATCTCCAAAGGGGGGTCGGGTCAAGGTTGGAAGCCGTAGCCGAAATCTTCGTCTCAGGGACCATTCAGTTACGAGTGCTTACTCATCGGGATCGGAATCGGAACTCGGAATCGGAACTCGGGATCGGAACTCGGAACTCGGAACTCGGAACTCGGGATCGGGATCGGAACTCGGGATCGGAACTCGGGATCGGGATCGAGACTCGGGAACGCTATCGCGATCGAAGTCCGCGAATGCATAAGGAACGAAATCTTCTTTGACTAAGTAGCCTCTGCCGCCTAAGCGACGTCCAATCATTTAATGTCATGTCTGCGTCTATAATGTACACGTTTCTTGTCCGTACAATCAGTAAATTTTTGCAACCACGAAAGAAACGAAATTACACGAAATATTCAATGAACCAGTCTTTCCCACTCTGGCTTCGGATGGTGGCCGAAGTTTACGAGTAATCTCTGTCATCACACCTGCCTTGTCTTTAATTTCGTGTCATTTCGTGTTTTTCGTGGTTGTCATTGAATCTCTCAAGCCGAGAAGTGATTTCTGCGTCTAAAAAACGACAGTTATTGATTGACTGATCCTAGCGACAATACGGTCCAATTCCGTTTTTCATTGTTGACTTTCTGCTTCATCGAGAGACGGTAAACATCCAGTTTTTCGTGCCTCAGACCCATATTATTTCGATCCCGATAACGAAAGCGATCATACTCTATCGCGACCATTACCGCGAGCAATCCCAGGAAGGGCTGCGGATTTTTCCTGTTACCCAGCCACACCCGACAAAGCGCGGTTTTGCGGACCATGACGAACAGCGCAAATGCAACGGACCGGCCATTGCGTGCCAGTGGATTTCAAACAAATTCCGCGTCATGGTTCCATTGGGCACCTCCGATACTTCTAGTAGCGGAACATCGACCGTGTACCGAAAATGGCATGGATACGACGGAGAAAATTACGGATGAAGCGTCTCACCCTTTCATTGCTTGTGGTGTCGTGGCTGTTGGTCTCCGGCGGCTGCAGCCGGGTTGCTCGGCGTCATGCATGTTACCAGCCTCAGCCCTGCAACTCGTGCTCACCTTGCCCCACGGGTGAAGAATGCTCCTCATGCGAGCAGGGCCAGACTCTGGGGTTCGCCTCTTCCGACCGCCCCACTTATCTGGCCTCAAAGCCTACCCTCCAATACCCGCGGAGCGTTCGTTCCAGCACTCGCGGCGAGGCCCCGGTCAGGCTCCTGCCGGCGCCGACCAGCGATGAGGGTGGCTACTACCCCACCTTCCTGGCTCCTTGAGGGGATGCCAGCCGGGAGAGCGGAGAGCAGAAGGCGGAGAGCAAAAGACGTGGGTTGCCGAAGGGCGACACTTCCGAATTTGCAAGAGGCGGTTAATCTTAATGACTCTAGTTGCCGTCCGTAAACCACCAGCTCTGCTGGTGAGTACCCATCAGGCTTCAGGCGTTTTGTCGTGCTCGTACTCGTACTCGAATGGAACCATTGGATGCAAACAAAACCTGAGACCATGGATGTTGATGATGACTGAAGTGGCCTCTCACTTGGATTCGAGTACGAGTACCGCTCTGCTGAGTACGAGTACGATATTTATTCTCCAACCCCTTTTAGGGGCTTTCCTCAAGCCACCCGCTAGCGGGTGGTACGTGACTTTCGGTCCACCAGGCATCCAACCCGATGGACGCACAAGCCGAAAACTTAGACCTGACCCCTTGGTCGAGCTGTAATCGCTATTATTCTTCCCCCTGTTGCCAGCCGTTTTTCAGGCCAATGACGTTGACCACCAATTCCGGGGCGTTCATCTCGCGCCGCACGATCTCGACGATCCGATCCTCATACGCGCGTGGCATGGGCCGTGGAGAGGTCAAGAAGATCTGCACATCGGCATCTGCGTAAATGGAGCTAGGCCGACCCGCCGCTACAATACGAACATCGGGCAGGCTGCGCACATACTTCGTTACCGCTTCCGCCACAGCCTGAGTCAAGGGATACGTACTGGGTTGAGGTTTGCCCTGATCGATGTTTCTTTCCAAGGATTTCTCTAGCGGATAGGCCAGCACCAGGACAACCAGCACTAGCGAGGCAAGCACCTGATTGACCCACTGACGCTGTTTGTTACTGGCCCGAGTGCTCATCACACCGAGGATGCGAAACATACCCGCCGCGGCCAGGATGATTGCCACCAGGTTGGTCACGAACAGCAGGCCGGCACCGGCCGCATTGGCATACTGCCGGTAAGCGAGCGAGATCCCGGCGGAGCAAAGGGGCGGGACCAGGGCCGTGGCGATGGCGACTCCGGCAATCGCGCCAACCAGATTAGGACGTGCAAGTGCATAGGCAGCCGCGGCCGCCGAAAAGAGGGCGATGCCCAAGTCGAGCAGGTTAGGATCGCCACGAGCCTGGATCTGGGAAGTCATTTCCTCGCCTGGGGTGACCCAGCCAATCACGAAGCTGATCAGCAGGGTGAGCAAAAAGCCGTTCAGGATCGAACGAAGGGCGCTATTGCCCAACTTGGGGTTGGCCTGGGCCAAGGCCAGGCCCGCGCCCAGCATGGGTGTCATCAAAGGAGCGAGCAACATCGAACCGATGACCACGGCCGGGGAATCCTGCAACAGACCCAACGAAGCGATGGCCGCCGCAAGCCCCAGCATGGTCATAAAATCGGCACTCAATCGAGAACCGGTTCGCAGACCCTGAATCAGGTCGGCATAGTCTGCCGGACTGAGCCGTGGGTTCCATTGGATTCCCCGTTTGCCCCGATGCCACGGCCGCAGAGGTGGCGATCGCTTGATCACTCCGATCACCGGATGGTCGGTTCGTGCCAGCAGTTGTTGTACCCCTTTTGAGTTATTCGCTCCGAGCAACACCAGGTCTTGCTTGTTCAAGGCAGCGAGGATTGCCTCTGGATCGTCGCTGCTGAAGACGTGCCGCTGGATTCGATCGTTTCGCTTCAAACCGGCATCGCGCATCAACTGTTTGAGTTCTCGCCGGCCAACCTCCAGCGCTTCCTCTTCAAATCCTTCCTCTGCCCGGGCAATCGTGACTTTTGCCTGGCATTTTTCATCCAGCCGGGCGGCCAGCGAGACAGCTGCCACATCGTGACTGTTGTCGGCAATGCCCACCAGCACCCGGCGTGTTTGGGACGAACGTCCCGTACCACCAAAAAGGATAACCGTGTTACTGGAAGATCCGCGCAGCAGCGGATTGGTGGCATACGTCGCACCGGTCTTTCCACTGGCATCCTGAGCCGCGGCGACAACCAATTCGGGATGGTCCAAACGAACCGCTTCCAGCGTGGCGTCGGTCGCGCTGGGGTGCAACGCGCGGCGAATCACGACATCTCCGGCAAGCAGACTCCGATCGGAAAGTTGCCCTTGGGTATCGTTTGCATCAAGCACCGATTGCACCGCCTCGACCAGCCCGTCGGTCAAGGCTGCTTCGTCCGTGAAGAGCGGAAATTGCTCAATCGGCGTACTAGCCCAACAGAGGACCATGAGGGTGGTCTCGCGAGCCTTGGCAAATTGGAGTGCCCACGGAATGACCAGTCCCACCTCTTCTGTCTTGGTGATCAGGGCTAAAATTGACATGCTGACGCTTCGGTATATGTTTGAATGAAATGTAGGTGAAGTTAAGGATCGGTCAATCAATAACTGTCGTTTTTGGGCACAGACTTCTCGGCTCTTGGTGGTACAAAATCCAGGCCATGAGGCCTTGTCACCCACTCCTAGTGTTGCACTTTTGGATCTCTTGGGCCAGATCAGCTTTCTTGGTTCTTCACCAAATTCATTGGCAACCATGAACATTCTCATCCGGATCGAAATCGCTATCGAGATCGGGATTGGCATTTCCCCAGGGAGCGAAATCCTCCTGAACCGAGTAACGTCTACCGCTCAAACGACTAAGGAGCAACCGATAAATAACTTCCCCATTTCAGGTTGGGTGTTTTGGCTTCCCTTCGTACTCGTACTCAGCGAAGCGGTACTCGTACTCGACGAATGCCCGGCGAGCGATTCGAGTACGAGTACCGCTCTGCTGGCCGGGTAACACCGTGCCACGTGATGGCGAAGGCCGTACTGGATTAAGATTAAGATTAAGATTAAGATTAAGAACTGCCTGAAGACTACGAAAATTCTTGCAAAAAATATTCCCTGGAGGACTGGCGCATGGGCCCCATCGATCGACGTCATTTTCTGGGCCGGACCGCGGGTGTCGCAGCGGGCCTGGCCGCGGCCAGCAAACTGCAAGCCGCCGAGGTTCCACCGCCGCCGCCCCTCGTTGCGCTTGGACCGACCGGAATCAAGCTCTCGCGAGTCGGGCAAGGAACGGGCGTTCACGGGAATAATCGGCAATCGAATCAAACTCGGATGGGATTCCAGAAGCTGGTCGCCCTGTTCCGTCACTCCTACGACCGGGGTATCCGTTTTTTTGATCTGGCCGATCTTTATGGCACGCACGTCTATTTTCGCGAAGCGCTCCGTTCGATTCCTCGCGATGAGGTGGCCATCCTGACAAAAATCTGGTGGCGTTACGACGGCCCGGCGGACCAGACCCGATCTTCCGACCGTAAACAGATTGCCACCATGGCGTTGGAACGATTCCGGCATGAGCTGGCCACCGACTATCTCGACATCGTCTTGCTGCACTGCATGCAGAAGGTCTCGTGGAATCACGCAATGGAGCCCTACATGGAAGTGCTCGCAGCGGCCAAGGAAAAGGGCCAGGTCCGGGCCGTGGGCGTGTCGTGCCACGACCTGGGGGCGCTGAAAACGGCGGCCGTTTCGCCGTGGGTCGATGTGATCCTGGCCCGATTCAATCCTAAAGGAGTGAAAATGGACGGCACGCCCGAGCAGATCGCCCAAGTGTTACGGACCGCCAGGAAGAATGGCAAAGCCGTGATCGGCATGAAAATATTTGGGGAAGGCCAGCTCGCCCAGCAGCGTGAGGAATGTATCCAGTTTGCCCAGAGCTCGGGAGTCCTGGATGCGATGACCATTGGCCTGGAATCACCCCAGCAGGTCGACGACTTGTTGAATTTGATTCACCAGTTTCCGGCTTGATGGATTTCCCATGCACATCCCATCCATTCGGCTTCCGCGTGAGTTAAGAATTGTCCAGCTCCTGCCCATGGTCCTGGTCGCTCTGGCGGCCACCGTCCATGCTGCCGATGAGAGTGCGGCGGAACGTTGGCTCGATCGGTTTCGTTTTTTGCCGCCGCCGGTATCTCAACAGGGGATCGTCACCGGGACCATCGGCCGATTGCCCCGGTTCGAAGTCCGTCCAGCCAACGCGGGTGAACAGTTGGTCCGTGTTTCGATCCCTTTCGCCCCGGCCGCATTGCCCGCGGACATGGGTGTGCGAGTTGCCTGTGGTCAGCGAACCTGCGCAGCCGACTTGCGACCTCTGACCTGGCATCCAGGGTTGCCTCGCTCAGTGCGCCGCGGCATGGTCACTTTCCGCTGGCCCTTCGAGGCGGGGGAAACTTGCACCTTCCAGCTTCAATTAGCTACGGCAAGGCCGGAGCCCCAAATCGCATTTTCACGGGAGGCCGGCGTTTGGAAGCTTGAATTCCAAGGCTCGACCCTGCGGCTGAATCCCCACGAGGTTCAGGTCGCTTTGCCGAATGGCCCGACCTGGCACGCCTGCCTGATCGGTCCCCCACTGACTTCCGAAAAAACCGAAACGACCGCTGCCGGTCAGGTCGGGAAAACGGCCGATGCTCAGCCACCGCAGCCTGCCCAGCGGGCCGAAATTATCGAGGCGGGTACGCACTACCTTTGGGTCCGCTTGCTGGTCCACGACGCGCATTGGCCACGGATCGTGGAGGTCAAGATCGACTCGCTTGGAACGGTGGCCATCGAAGCGCATCTGCAGCGTCTGGACCCTGGCGATGCGGCTGCGCCGAAGTTCGGCTGGAAGCTTACCGGCCCGGCATTGCGGCCGTTCCAGCCACACGCCTTCCGGGACGGTGCCAATTGCACGTTCACGACGGCCGAGGGGGCGTACACCGTGACGCTCCCCGCGGCGCCCCGCACCCGCCGCGGCCGTGTTGCCCTGGTGGAGCGCCGTGACGAGCAGCGAAGCGCCGGCGGGGCGGCCGAACGGACCACGATCGAATACCTCCGCTCTGCGCCCGCGGAAAAGGTTCCGATGCAGGAGTCAAGCTGGCGACAGGCTTCGCTGGTATTTGGCCCCGCCGGCCATACGCCTCGCAACTCACTGTTGGAACCCTGGTTGCCGAGCCGAATTTCGGCCCAAGATTACGACGCCGTGTATGGTACGGGTTTGCCCGCCGAGCTGACCCTTTGGCCTGTGCTGAGCGACTTGCTGCGCGAAACGCACCTGACATTGCGGCGAAGCGAATGCGTGGGTGACGACGCCGGCAACCTCACTTCTTTCAACCAGGGCCAGGAGCACGGTCTCCCGTTTGGCATGAATCGGTTGAACCACTGCCCGGCTCTGTTCGAGGAGGCGTGGCGCAGCGGTGACCGCTTCCTGCGCGACCTGGCGGTTCGCTGGTGCGACAATATGTTCGATCTGTCGCTCTGGTGGGGTGACACCGACACGGTGGGTGGCACCCGGTACAACAACGTCGCCGCGATGGGCCGTCCCGCACATCAGGACGACCGGCAGTTCATGTGGCGGAGCAACTCGGCGGTCCACTTCTGCACCAAAGGTTACGATGCCTTCCTGATGGCCTACGAAGAGACGGGCGATCCACGGATGGCCGCCGCCCTACGAGGTCAAGTCGCCTACGCCAGACAGTTTGTCCATGCCGACCAGGGCGAATGCCGCAACATCGGCGACGTGGCCGATTTTCTGCGGCTCCATGCATACACGGGCCTGGCCGAATATCGCCAGGAAGGGTTACGACTTTTTCGGGAGCTGCGTGAAAAACTTTCCACTGGCGATCTTTTCAGCCAGGGGGGCCAGCCGATTCTTCCGGACGGGCCTTTCATCAATGACGACCCGCATGGCAGCGCCGCCCCGTTCGCGAAGCCGTACATTCTGGGCTACGCCCTGGCCGGGCTGCCGCAACTCTACGCACAGTACCCCAACGAAGAAAAGCTGCTCGACGTGATCCGGGCAGTCGCCCGGTTCATGGCCAGCGCCCAAGATCCACTCGGAGCCTGGCGCTACCCGCATCCGGCCAGTGCACGGATGATCATCCACCAGGCCCTGGAGCACGCGGCCCAACTGGTCCGTGCGGCGGCAGTCCTGGAAGCTCGCGGCGAACCGATCGCCGCGCTGCTGGATGCCATCGAACGGGCCCTCCAGGCGCGCGTGCAAGTCTATCGGCGCAGCGATGCCATCCTGGCCGGGCTGAATGGCTGGGAAAAGGCGGCCGGGGCGATTCCGGCCGGAAAAACCATCTACGACTTGTACGCGAAACCGGCCGATCGGGACCGGTCACGCGACTACCAGGAGGGAGCCTTGCAAATCGGCAGCGCGCCACCCGAAGGACTGGTCTACCTGCCGGAAGTGCTGCGGTTTTATCTGGCCCACCGGCCGGCGGAACGGCTCTTTATTTCGTCTGCCCCGCTGCAGGAAGTGTTGGCCCGGGTTCCGGACCGCCGTCTCCGCTTGATCCCGCAGACGAAAGGCTCTTTTTTACGAATCGAACGGCCCGAAGATTCCCATGTGGGTTTTATACTTTGGGCGCCAGAGTGGGTGACGCTACCCGAATTGAGCTATGCCAAGGACCAACTCGGCGGCATGGCCATCGACTGGCACACCGATCCGGCGACTGGCACGGTCGGGTACACGCTCGATCGCCCGGAAGCCAGCTTCACCGCCAGCTTTACGCCCCATGCCGACTACGTGGAGTGCACCTACACCAGTTGGCCCAAACCGGATGCGCATGCGCAGGGCCAAACCGAGATGAACCAACTCGGCGTGGGCCCCTGCACTCAGATGAAAGAGGGGATCTTCGAGGGGAATGAGGAAGATCTGATGAACCGGATCTGGTTCCGGTCGGGCGGCAGGTGGAAGTCGATCGGGTCGTGTGCGGGCAGCAACCCCCGCAACGTGCTCCACCTCCAGGGGCACGCTTCACCCGAGATGACCGGCTCGATGGCCGAGAGTGGCTGGAAAACGATCCAATCCCCCCGGCCCGACCAGTCGCTGATTGCCTGTACCAGCTCTGACGGCCAATGGGTGGCCGCCACCGCGGCCGAGTTTTCGAACAGTTTGTGTAACAACTCGGCTCCATCGCATCGCTGCCTCCATTCGCAAGGTTCGATGCCGTTGCACCCGGATGGCCCCACGACCTTGCGAGTCCAGGTCTACCTGATGCCGGGCGGGCTGGAAGCAGTGAAGGAACGTTGGGAGACCGACCGCCGCCGCTGGGTCGCGACCCAGCCGGCCCCCCCAGCGTTAGAACCGCGCACCGACACTTACGGGCTGCGGCTGCATGTGCCGACGTTTCGCGATGCGCGGGTTGCGCGGATGGACTTTCCACTTGCCGGACAAGACGGGCCGGATTTACCTGTCATCGTCCCATTCACGGAGGCAAACCGGCAGGCAAACCGGCACGATCAAGCCCGGCAAAAGTATCTGGCCAGCCTCTCGACTCCTCCTCCCCGAGCGCGGTTCGCGCCACGCGTGCTCGCCGTTGAGGACCGAGGGACGTACGAGGCCCGCAAGCTGGCGCTGAACATCAGCGCCGACTGCCGCATCAAGGCATACCTGCTGGTGCCCAAAACGGCTGGCCCTAAACCGGGCAGCCCTGCTCCGGGACCCTGCCCGGGATTGATAGCCCTGCACGACCATGGAGCGCACTTTACCATCGGCAAGGAAAAGGTAGTGCGCCCCTTCGGCGAACCAGAAGCGGTTCTCGAGGACGCGCGCCAGTGGGTCGAGGAGTGCTACGGGGGCCGCTGGATTGGCGACGAGCTGGCTCGGCGCGGTTACGTGGTGCTGGCCATCGACGTGCTGTTCTGGGGCGATCGGGGCCGGTACGAAGGAGTCGAATACGCCGAGCAACAGGCACTCGCCTCGAACATGCTCCAACTGGGCTACTCCTGGGCGGGCTACAACGTGTGGGATGACATCCGCAGCGCCCAGTTCCTGCAAGGCCTGCCAGAAGTCGACCCCGATCGCATCGGTTGCGTCGGCCTGTCGATGGGCGCGAACCGGGCGTGGCACCTGGCGGCGGCCACCGACATCGTCCGGGCCGGAGCGGCGATCTGCTGGCTGGGCGACACGGCCTCGCTAACCAGCCTGGGCAACAACCAGACCAAAGGCCAGAGTGCTTACAGCATGTTGCATCTGGACTTGCGGAACTGGCTCGACTACGCCGACGTGGCGGCACTTGCCTGCCCCAAGCCGATGCTCTTTTATAATGGCCGCCAGGATGGCCTCTTCCCGGTGCCTGGAGTCGAAGCGGCCTATCGCACCCTCCGTCAGGCGTGGACCCGGCAGGGCGCGGCCGAACGGCTGGTCTGCAAACTATGGGATGTCCCACACGTTTTTAACTTGCCTATGCAGCAGGAGGCATTCGCCTGGCTCGACCGGCAACTGCAAAAAAAGCGGAGAGCGGAGAGCGGAGAGTAGAGAGCAGAGAGTAGAGAGCAGAGAGCGGAGGCGAGTTCCACGGGATCTGAGCCGAAGGCGCTAGCCTCGGGTGCCTTCGGGACAACGTATAACCCTGAAATACCCTTCGGCTCAGTGGTTGAAATCGACAAAGTAAGTGCCATTGGGCGTGAGCCCACGGAAAAGGTATTTCCTCTGCAAATAGCCGCGCAGCGGCGACATCGAATAGGTAGCAACGTATAAGGGGAAATCAAAAGGGAACAGCCGCCATGCCAAGCTAACTGGAACTTCCCTTAATCAACCAATTCAACCCAATCGGTTCAACTACCTTGGACTAGGAATGGAAGATGGAGATATAGTGCTGGATGTGGACGAAGTGCTGCTGAGTGGCTGCGCGGGGTCAAACCCGGTTGACATCTTTTTAGTCTCGCGACAACAGCCGGGCAAATCGCACCATGTCGCTATGCGCCCTGCCAAATCCACCCCACGGCAAAAAACCTTTGGTGTCCCTGTACAAAACCAGCAGCCCTGTACAAAACCAACAGCCCTGTACAAAACCGTGTAAAATGACCGCCACTATTCCCGTCTGCAAGCCACCTGCTCTGCAGGTGGTCACTGATGGGTCGGCTTAGGGTTGGACTCGCGCCGGCCGTTTTCCGCTCTACGCGGTTGGTTTCGCCGAATCGAGGGCCGCTTGCAGTTTGGCTTCATCCTCGTGCGAGAGGGACGTGTTCAGCACTTTGCCTTGAAACTTGCTCAGATCTTCCAGGACTTTGTCTGGGGTCGATTTGCGGACCAGGACAAACAGCACCGAAGAACCGGGCTTGAGCGAGGCCGCCAGCTCTTTCATGAACTTGTCGTCGATGCCGATGTCGGTGAGCGCCCCACCGACCGCGCCGGCCGACGCGCCCACGGCCGCGCCGAGCAGGGGGTTCAAAAATAGCAGGCCAATGAGCGACCCCCAGAAACCGCCGGAGATGGCTCCCGCGGCGGTCAGGTTAAACGCTTGGTGCAACTTGATCTTGCCATCCTCATTTTTGACCGCAACCACTGCATCTTCGAGGTCGATCAGGTATTCTTTTTGCAGTTTCTGCAACTCGAGACGTACTTCTTCGGCCTTCTGCTGATCATCAAATCCTACGACGATTAAATCACTCATGGATCGTTCCTTATCCTTGTAACGGGGGTAACCACCGGCGAACCGGCGGATTGTTCGATGGGGTTCTATTGCTGTGCTGACTCTGGCGGTTCTTCCAACCGTACCAGCAGCCACTGTTGGGTCGTGCCATCGGCAAAGTGGAGTAGAGAGGGAACTTCCTCTTGTGTCAAGTTCGCAACGCCCGATTCCATGATGGGAGAATCCTTGCCGACGATCGACCACGCCGCCCGGCCGCTCTCGGTGTCGATCATGCCTTCGATTTCTTCCATCTTGTCGGTGGCCGTATTCTGAACCGTGCCGGCCAGGATACCTTCCTTGCTGACGGCCAACTGCAGGAAGACTGTCGGCTCCACATCGGCCGAATCCCCATCCTGGGTCAAGGCAAAGACGCCCAATGGCAACCACTCCAGGTCGTCGGGACTGACCTCCGGTACGCTGGTAGCGATGGCCTGAGCCTGCTGTGCATACTCGTCGGCAGACGCCACCGGCTCACCTTCGTAGTAGACCGTGTCGCCCTCGTAGTAACAATTGCCACCGTAATCGTAGTAGGCCGGTTCGCTGCCCCAATTCCCGACAACCCAGCCGGTGAGGGCGCCCACGGTTGCATATTTCCACCAGTTGTTGCGGTGGTTATTCAAATGCCAGCGTCCATGAGGATAGCGGCCCCAGCGGCCATGGCCGTAGGCTGGCAAATGGGCCGGGTGATTTTGAAAATGGTTGCGAATCTGATTGCTGTGATGCGACCGATTTTGCAGATAATTTTTCTGATTCGTGATATGGACAGGTCGATTGCCGGGGCGTGTACCGGGTCGGTTACCAACACCAGGCCGGTTACCAACTCCGGGTCGGTTTCCGGGACCGGGCTTTATTCCAGGCCGGTTTCCGGGACCCGGCTTCGTACCGGGACGGTTTCCTAGGCCCGGTTTTGTTCCGGGCCGGTTTCCGGGAGCAGGTTTCGTACTGGGGCGATTCCCGGGAGCGGGTTTCGTACTGGGCCGATTGTTGAGGAAATCCCCAGCCGCGCCGCCCGTGCCTGGTCGCGTGCCCGGACGCGAACCAGCGCCCGGCTTTCCTTTCATATCCAGGAAATTATTGAGTTGGCCCTGACTGGGGCGCGCTCCGACTCCTGGGCGCGAGGCACCAGGCCGAGAGGTCCCGGGGCGAGTTCCTGGCTTGCCCGCCGATGGCCTGCCCGTTGATGGCCTACCAGCTGATGGACGCTGGCCCGTTGAAGGCCGGGAAGTTCCGGGACGCGTACTGGGTCTGCCCGTGGAAGGTCGCGAAACCGAAGGCCGCGATGGGGCTGGCCGCGATTGTGGGCGCGAAGGTGCGGGTCGCGATTGGGGACGTGAGGGTGCGGGCCGCGACTGGGGCCGCGAGGGTGCGGGCGGTGACTGGGGACGCGATCGGCTCATCGAAGGTGATCGGCTCATCGAGGAGCGTCCACCGCCACCACGACTACCACCACCACCACGTCCGCCACCTCCGCCACCGCGGCCTCGGGCCAAGGATTGCTCGCACGCCCACAGGCAGACCAGGCCCATGCATATGCCACAGACAGCTATCTTTGCAATATTATTCATTGATCTATCCGTTATTGTTGAAGGCAGTAATGTGCATTTCGTGGTTTTACTTTTTACTTATTGTAAAGTCATTGCTGCGATTCGCTGCGGACAATGACCACTTCATCGATGTTGGGCAAGATCTCGCCATCGACCAGACGGTTTATTTTTTGCCAGCCAAAGAGGTTTTCATCGATCGGCCGGATGACCGTCAAGGAAGAACCTTTCCTGCCGTCCGCCATGGTGGCGGTAGTCTGTACTGTCCAGCGCTGGCCCTGCTGTGTCCACACTCCGGTGGCGAATCCTCCATCGGAATCGAACAGCCAGGAGCGTATCACTTTTTCGGCCGGGTCCCAGCCAACCACCTGCATGCCGGATATTTCCACCTGCCCGTCCGTGGAAACGGTGAACGAGCGGGTCATGAAATTCTTGTTGCGAGTCCAGCGGCATTCCGTTTGGATGGCGATTTCGCCCGCCTGGTCTTTCCAGTCGCCAATCATC
Organism: Planctomycetota bacterium; assembly: GCA_024276705.1. Classification (GTDB taxonomy): domain Bacteria; phylum Planctomycetota; class Planctomycetia; order Pirellulales; family Lacipirellulaceae; genus JAJRWS01. Next base: position 21,180 of record JAJRWS010000552.1, read on the forward strand.
CATTCCAATGCCTGGAGCTTGTCGTAATGGGACGCTATGACCGGTTTCTCTTCTTCCGTCACCCGATCGATCAACCACTGGCCGTCCCGCTTGACGTAGACGACCCGGTAGTCGGTTGCTGCGGGCAGGCCATCGGGTTGCAGCACAGTGGCTGTACCGCGTTCCAAAGCCACATTCGGAGAGATGAATTCAATCGTTTCGGTCGCAACTTCCAGCCGGACTCCCGGAGATTCCGTAAACAGGGCATCGAACTCCTCGGTGAGTGCATCCCGGCCGGTGATCTGGCTGGTCTGAGGATCGACTCCAGCGCGGCGGCTGATGTAGACGCCATCGGGCGACCAGAACGACGCCAATTTTTTTGCGTCCCGCGCATTGAAAGCCGCAACATACGATTGAATCGCTTTTTCGATCGCTGCCTTTTCGGTGGAATTCTTGCCCTGGTCACTCTCCTGGGCCATGGCATGGCCACTCATACAGGCGACGAAAACCGCCAAAAGTAGCCAGCGCGACCGGTGGGGTTTGCTCATGTTGGTATTCCTTTGACTAAGGGGTGGCTCAAAAGTCATGTACCACCCGCATAGCGGGTGGCTTGAGGAAGGCTCCTCAAAGGAGCCGAGAAGAGAATATCGTACTCGTACTCAGCAAAGCGGTACTCGTACTCGAACCCGACTGGGAGGCAAGGTCGGTCATCATCAATA
>JAJRWS010000553.1 GCA_024276705.1 Planctomycetota bacterium
CAACGCGCAATCAATCGCGTTAGCATCGATACGATGCGCTTGAGCATTCGTTTCAGTCTACTGTGCGATTCATCAGCTATTCCACCGGTTGCAGCAAGAACATCCTGAATCGCGGCGCATTCCAGGGCCGAGCCACGAGCCATATCGAGAAAACGATTTCGATCTTTGAGACTTCGCTTCCCGTTACCCTCGGCAATATTCAGCGGAATCGATTGTGCCGCTCGAAGCCATTGGTCACGAGCATGACGATGAAGGCCGCTGAGATCCTTCGCAACCTTGAACGAGGCAGCGATATAATCGATCGAAAGGCGATAAACATCCTATCGATCGTGATCGAAAATCGGTTCCATCATCGTCATTCCTTTCGAGTACGAGTACGAGTACCGGCTGGCGCCTGAGTACGAGTACGATTCGAGGCCAGAACGTTTGTTCTGGCATCATTGCGTTTTGGTTTTGGTTTCGTACTCGTACTCAGCATCGCGGTACTCGTACTCGATGCCGCATTAGGCAAACTCGGACGACCTTGCGGAAAAGGCCGACCCTGCCGCAGCCAATGGCTCTGCTGGCGACTCCGATTGTATCGCGCCGAAGAATAGGAGAAAGGTAGTTTGTTTCCAGGCCCTGACACCCGCCTGACCCCACCCGGCGGCCATCGGCCGAAAGCGAAAATTTTCATCGGGCCCAATTCATCAATCATAAATCATAAATTCCCTCCACCTGACACCTGCAACCTGATACCTTTTTTTCTTGACCTCAGCAAAAGCATGCTCACCGCCACCATCCCAACTCGCCGTTTTCATCGGGGTCCCGTTCCAGGCAACCGCCTGGCATGGCCTGTTGCCATGGTTTGCTTGCTTGCCTGGACTACGATGGCCGCCAGGCCTCTGCTGGCGATTGAGTCAGCACTTCGCCTCATCAGCCCGCCCGCTTCACGGGGTGAAGCGCCGGTCGCGGATCAGGCCAGCGCATGGACCCTTCTCCCTACCTCCACAGCCAGCAAGCCTGAACCATGGACGGAAAAACAGGCGCCGCCTGAGAAGCAATCGAGGACCAGCCCGGCTGCCACGCTTTTTCACCAGCTGGCAGCCAGGCAGCGGCCAGACCCATTACAACCGCACTCCGTTCCGGCTCCCACCGTCCTGCCATCTCCCACGGCCGAACAGCTTCCCGGCACTCCGGCTTCGCAAGCGGCCAGGGAGCGGAAGGTGGCTGCCATGACCACCGACATCGCACTTCCCGCAGGAGCCTTGCCGCAAAACATGGCTGCTTTGCAAACTGCCACGTCTCCGGGTCAGAGTGATCGCCGACTGGAAAGCGGGTGGTCCATGACCCGGCAGCTCTGGGCCGCAACCAACTTGCAAACCAAACCGCTCTATTTTGAGGAAATCAATCTTGAACGATACGGTTACACGAGTTGTCGTTTGCTGCAACCGTTGATTTCCGCAACCCGGTTCTTTGCCACCATCCCAGCACTCCCTTACAAAATGGTCCTCGAGCCGCCCTGCCGCCTCAACTTTGCCCTGGGCTATCATCGACCGGGCAGTTGTGCGCCCTGGCACTGGCAACGGTTACCGCTCAGTGCCCGGGCAGGATTGGTGGAAGCGGGCGTCGTGGTGGGGCTGGTCTTTTTGATCCCTTGATCTTGGTGAGGGAGAGAATGGGTGATTCTTGAAACATTCCTACCGTCGCGGCAGCGAAAAATGAAACTGGGCCCCGCGCGGGCTTGCAGAAGTGGCCCAGAGGCGGCCGCCATGGGCCTGAATGATGGTGTTACTGATCGCCAACCCCATTCCCATCCCGGCCTTTTTACTACTCACAAACGGAGCGAACAGGCTGGCCCCATTTTCCAGAGCCCCATCGCGACCGCCTGGCAACCCAGGACCAAAGTCCCGCACCACCACCTCCACTTCGTCGTCGGTTGGTTGAATGCGTAGGATGATCCGTCGCTCCGGCGGTACCTGTTCCACCATCGCCTCCATGGCATTCTGCAGCAGGTTCACCAATACCTGCTGGATTTGTATCCGATCGACGTAAACAGACAGGGGCATTTCCGCAGGCGCAAACTCGATCATTACTTGTTTTCGTTTGATCTCAAACGACATCAAATCAATCGATTCGCCAACCACTTCGGCAATGGACACCTTCTCACGCACCGGTTCCTGGCGGCGGACGAACTGAGCCAGCCGCCGAATGATTTTGCCGGCCCGCTGGGCCGAATTGGCTATATCCCGATTCCACTGTTTCAGCAATTTCCGATCAAGATTTTCATCTTCCAGCAAGTTGCCACTGGCCTGGGCAAAATTTTGAATCGAAAACAGTGGTTGATTGACTTCATGCGCGATACCTGCCACCAGTTCGCCCATCGTGGAAAGTCGCGAAACATGCGCAAGCTGCGTCTCACGTTCGCGCAGTTGGGATTCGGTCCGCCGTTGCTCGGTCACATCGCGACCCACCGTTTGCACTTCTCGCAGCATGCTCGACTCAGAGAAAATACCGCGGATCGACCACTGGATCCATACCTGGGCACCGTCGGGCCTGGCCAACTCCTGCTCGATTGAAAAAGTCGGCCGACGCACGGCCAATCGAGCCGTCCAGGTCTCGATTTCCGCACGGATCTGTGCGTCGATCATGCCGGCCGCCTCACGACCTAACAAGGCCTCCGCGGACTGGTTCAAGAAGCGGCAAAACGCTTCATTGACAAAGGTACGCCTGCCGGATGGGTGCCAGCGCATGACAAACTCGGTCAGATCTTCCACGACCGATCGGTAACGCGTTTCGCTGGCGCGCAATGTCTGATTCAACAGATAAAGGTTCAGGCCATCCGCCAGCCGTGCGCCGACTTGTTGAAAAAGGCTCATTTCCTCGTCCGTCCAGACACGCGCATAACTACATTGGTGCAAACCGAACATCCAGGGTTTGTCATTGCGCGGATAAATGGCCATCTGGATTCGCGACTGCACCGCATATTGCCACATGATGGCTTTCGGAATCGGCTTTTTGGTGTGCATGTCGAAAGCAATGGGACCCTCCGTCCGGAGCGCCTCCTGAAAACCAGTCGCCATCTCTTCGGTCGTGGGAGACTCCACTCCAAGCGCATGGGCCCCAGGATATTCCGGCCGCGTACACTCCATCGGCACACGCCATGTCGCCGCAGCCGGGTCGCACGGGTAGAGCAGCCAGGCCCGGTCGCAGTCGAAGATCTCCAGGACCGACTCCAAGGCGCGCCGCAGCATCACCTCCAAATCCTCCTCGTGGAGAATGATCTGGTTCAAACGGTCGAGCGCTTCCAGGATGGCAATCTGGAAAGATGGATTGCTCTCGCGTTCCCTTTCCTTGAAGGGTGGATCGGTGGAAGAAAAGTCGGACATCCGAATCACAGTCCCGTTCAAGGATTCGTGGCAAGTGGGGCAGAAGCACCTGGGCGCGGCGGCCCATCCCAAGGCTCACTGCCGCTCCATCCTACCGCGCGAAGCGCGCAGGGTGAAGAGAATGGCCTGGGCGGAAGAAGGGGACGTCAGGGGACAACTACCTCAAAACAGTTGAACACTGTAAAGTCACGCGAGTTTGACGACACGATGGACCGTACGCCATGACAGAAGTAGACGGCTGCCAGGTGAGTATCCAGAAGACGCTTGCGCCCCAATCGATGCTCCTTGAGCCAATTCAGGAACAGTCGGACGCTATCGTCGGTGGGGAAGGCCTGTGAGACCTCCTTCGCGTGCCACCAGAACTCGGCTCGAGCGATAGCCCGAACTACTGGCACCGGATCGGCAAAGCGACGCGAATCGGTCACAATGTGGACGAACTCAGTCAGCACCTGTGGCGCCAGGACAAGCGTATCCTCAACGTCCAGGAATCCGTCCATCTTGTCTCTTGAAGCCCTGTGCCTTGGGTGCTCAGTCACCTCGAGCTGGACCAAGAAGCTTGTGTCAAGTCCCCTCAGCATCAAGCATCTCCGCAAGCAAATCATCATCAGCGCTCAGTGGTCTGAGAACCTTGCCGAGAGACATTGGCTGCAAATCCCGCAGGCTCTGGCGGCTCCGGATGCACTGGTCCCTGTAAAGCGCCATGGCCTCACGGATGAGCTCGGAAGTCGTCCGGTCGCTGTGTCGGGCGTGTTCTTGGAAGGCGCGGTAGACCGGCTCCGACACATTGACGGTTATTGTCTTCATACATGCATTCTACTGTATGCCTTTGCCTAGGTCAAGTTAACTATCATTCATTTCACCACGGCAGTCGGAATGTCGCTCGGAGATGGCGGCTGAGTGTTGCGGCGAGGGTGGTTACATGAGTTTCGATCTTCGCCCGACCGCGCATGCCAATCCACAACCTTGACTCTTGCGACGGGAGCCGGACCCGTACCAGGTGATACGACGTCTCCCGCCCTCTTGGCCCCACTCCAGCGCTGACCGGGTGCGCGGGGTGCGTCGCCCGCCGTGCCACGAGCTCGACTTCACCGGCGAGGACCTGCCCCGGCAACGACTCCAACGCCAGTCGCACCGATTGGCCTGAAACGACCTGGGGCACATCTTCCTCGGCCACGGCGACCCATGCTTCCAAACATTCCGAATCGGCCACCACCGCAACAAGCGTCCCCGGTTCGACCCAGGCTCCCACGTTATCCGGCTCAAGTAGCGTCCCCGACCAGCCTGGCAGTTGTCCGGCAAACGTCGGTTCTGGACCTGAAATCGCCCGGTCCACCGGCGGCGGCGTCAGCACCCGGCCCGCATGCGGAGCGACAAGCTCCAACCGCTCAGCCCGCTGCCGCTGCTGTTCCAGCTGCGCTTGGGTGCTTGCAAGCGTGGCCTCCACCGCGGGAAATTGACTTGCCACGCGTGCGTCCAACACGCGTAACACTTGCAGTTGCTCACGGCGTAAACGTGCCACATCGCGGCCCGCGGCGACTTGAGCCAGCTCTTGCTCGAGCCACGGATCCGTGAGCCGGGCGACAACATCGCCCGCCTCCACCTGCGTCCCCGAAGGCAGCGCCATGACGAGCATGCCTCCCTCGGTCGCATAGAGGGGTGCGTTCGTTGCGGGCACCAGAACCACGGGAGCGGTTACCTGCCGCTGAATGGGCCAAGCCAACACAAGCGTCATCAGGCCGGCAGCCACCAAGCCGAGCAGGACCAACCGTCGCGGGCGGATCCGTCTGCGCACCGACGGATTCAGCCACCACATTCCCCAGGCAACTCCCAGCGACAGCAAATACCCAGCCAACAAAAAGACCGCCAGAGTCGTGACCAGATTCTCCAGGTGATAAGGCCGAGCCAGGGCTCGGAAGAGAAGAAACAGGCCTGCCAGCACCAGGGTCAGATAAAGGCGTGACCCAATCGCGTAAGCAGCCACCAGGCGATCCTTGGCCGGACCCAGCATCGGGTCTCCCGCAGCCGTTTCACCCAGCAGCCAGTCCCGCAATGCGCGGGCCAGCCAGGCGCGTCCACGCAACGACAAATTGGGCACCTCCAGCCAGTCCGCCAGCATATAGTAACCATCGTAGCGCAGGAGTGGATTGGCGTTGACCAGCAGGGTACCAACTCCGCAAACCAGAATGATCTTCAGGCAGCCGGCATGCAAGATCCCCGGTTCGGTAGCCGACCAGACCAGAATCGCCATGGCAGCCAAGAGTAGCTCGATACCCATGCCCGCGGCCGAAACGGCCAGCCGGTGCCATTTGTTGGGAAAGTTCCAGACATCCGACACGTCGCAATAGAGAACCGGCATCCCCGCAAGCAACATCACGCCTATTTCCCGCACCTGGCCTCCCAACTGCAAGCATACAACCGCATGGGCAAACTCATGCAACAACTTCACAATCACCACCGCGAGCGCCAGGGCCAACAGGGTGCGCGGCTCCAACAGACCGCTCAGCGTAGGGATCTCCGCAACCCATTCATCCCAGTGCCCAACCAGAGTCGCAATCGCCCACAGCCCCAGCAGACAGATCAGCAGCAGCATTCCGCGCGAAAAGAACCAGTGCCGCGCCGGTTTCAACCTGGCAAGCAGGGACCCATGAAACAGTCGCGTCGCATCGATTCCTGGCAGCGGAATCGCCAACAACCGGCTGGCGCTGGATAGCCACCACTGGCGCCGGCGCCGGGCGGAGCGTGCCAAGAGCTCTCTCCCCTGTCCCGGCTCGGCATTCAAGAGTAAACCATCTTGAAAAAGTCCGTTGAGATATGTCTGCAACACGTCGATCGAAACGCGCCGTGGTGGGAAAGTCTGTTCGAACCGGCGTTGAAGCTGGCCCAAGCTAGTCGGCTGCCGAAGCTGCTCAAACAGAAAATATTCCTCGGCCATCAGATGGTACAGTTCCAACGTCACCGGGTCTTTCAGCACCCACGTCGCCTGGTCCGAATAATCGACGCGCACCGCCCACACATCGGCCCGCGTGCGAAACGGCAGGCACCTATCGATCACCGACAGCGGCTGAGGGGAAGGAGGATTCAGGAAAGGGTTCAGGTGTCAGGGTTCAGGTGTCAAATGTCCGGTAGGGAAAGTCATGTACCACCCGCATAGCGGGTGGCTTGAGGAAGGCTCCTCAAAGGAGCCGGGGAGA
>JAJRWS010000554.1 GCA_024276705.1 Planctomycetota bacterium
AAGGGGCTAGAGAATAAATATCGTACTCGTACTCAGCCCAGCGGTACTCGTACTCGAATCCAAGTCATAGGTAAGGTCGGTCATCATCGACATCCATGGTCTCCTATTTCGTTTGCATCCAATGGTTCTATTCGAGTACGACGGAACGGCGGAGCCTGATGGGTACTCACCAGCAAAGCTGGTGGTTTACGGACAGGAATGAGTGCCAGTATAGGACAAGTATGCGGGTAAGCACGGCTTTGCGGCATCTGCCCCGAATCCACTCACTACAACGGGGCTGCTCTTTCAGATGGAAGGTAAAGGAATGGAATCAGCATACAACAGGTGTTCACTCAACTGGGATTATCTTGTAAGCGGTGGCAGTTTTAGTTCCTTTCGCGAAGATCTGCGTGTGACCTCACGCCTATCACGGTCCAGGACTGTTGAGGGCGTCAACCTGGGCTTCCGCGTTGCCAGCATCATTCCCGAACCTACCACGCTAACTCTATCCACCCTCGCTCTACTCGGCTTAGGCTGCTGGCGACGTAGACGGTTTTGAGGACCGGTCGACAAAAAATCGGTGGGAATCGGCGCAGCGGTATCCTTAGATCAGAGGTAATCCGGCACGAAAGAAATGGTCCTAGCAAGAGCTGTCCGAGAGCAGGCGACCGCCAGGATCTTGCAACCGGTGGGTGTCCCTTGCCGGCCCACTCGCCAAACGAATCTTGCCGATTGGCCGCGTCCTGTCGCGCGGCCACCAGAACAACCGCAACTCGCGGCAACGTCGGCAAGTGCGGCTTGGCGCAATAAACCCTACCAGCCAAACGCATCTTGCCGATTTGCCGCGCCCTGTCGCGCAGCCACCGGAACAACCGCAACTCGCGGCAACGTCGGCAAGTGCGGCTTGGCGCAATAAAAACGTGGGCGATGAGGGACTCGAACCCCCGACCCTCTCGGTGTAAACGAGATGCTCTAGCCAACTGAGCTAATCGCCCGCCTTGAACGGGTAATCCCTTGATGGGTCGGCTATGACGTATCAACAAACCCGGTCGTATCAACAAACCCGGTCGTATCAACAAACCCGGTCGTATCAACAAACCCGGTCGTATCAACAAACCCGGTCGTATCGACAAACCCGGTCGTATCGACAAACCCGCCAAGGTATATAAATTGTGGATTGCAGAATCCAGCGAATCACTCTACCGTACCCTACTATGTTTCGCAATCCGATTTCCAGATTCTCGTGGCCCCTTTTTCCATCCGCTGAGTTCTTCCGTGCTTGAACTGTTCGTCACCCCCATCTTGGCCATGCACCTGCTGGCGTTCAACCTGGCAGCCGCCGGGCCCCTGGTCTGCATCTGGTTGGGACGCGGCAAGCATGCGATAAATCCGTGGCGAAACCGTGTCGGCGGCTGGTTGGCTTGGCTATCGTGCGGAGCCATGGTCGCAGGGATGTTGCTGGGAGGCCTGTTGTTGTTACCGGGCAACAACCCTCTCTATGCGGCCCTTTCCCGCTTTCCCGCCAAGACCTACTGGTATGCCGCAATCGAACTGGCCTTCTCGCTGGCTTGCCTGCTGGCCTACGCGGCTACCTGGCAGTGGCGTGGGCGGCAACGCCCACTGGCCCGACTGCTGCACAGTCTGCTGGGACTGCTGGCGGTGACCAACCTGCTTTACCACTTTCCACCCCTGATGGTGGTGATTGCAAAAATTTCAGCCAATCCCCATTGGGCCACCGAGGTGGTCGCCAGCGGACCGATCGAACATAAGGCGTTCCTGAAGCTGATGCTGCGCGGCGAAGTCCTTGCCCTCTCAACGCACTTTGTGGTTGCCGCACTGGTCGTCGCGACCCTCGCCGCCCTCTGGCTCCTGGCAAGAAGCCTGCCTCAGGCTCCGGGAAAGCTCCCGCCGAAAAAGGTCCCGCACGAAGAACCCCAAGCGGTCGATCTCGACCGCCAGCAACTGGCTGGGCGCATCGCCCTGCTGGCCATCACCGGCACCTTGCTGCAGATACCGGTGGGAATCTGGATATTGACCACGTTACCTCCCGCCTCGCTTCAGGCGGGACTCGGTGGCAATATCGTCGCCAGCCTCTGTTTTGCCGGCGGTTTCATGGCCGCGTTGGCGCTGGTGCAACAACTACTGCCGATTGCCCAAGGCGACTTCAATCGCCCAGCAGCCAAACGGGCCGTCTGGCTGCTGGGAGTGACCGTCGTGATGATGATCGTCACGCTGCGAGGGTAAGGAAGGCCCTATTTCTTTTTCGGCTTCACGAACTTCCCGCCCGGCAATTTTCCTGCCTTGATCAGATCGCCGTAGGTGGGGCTGGCCTCGTCCTTGGGATCGGTGTGAATCGCGGCCACCGTCTTCAACACTTCGACGATCTTCTCGGTGTTTTTTTTGTCCTTCTTCTTGTCGAGCAGTTTTGCGAGTTCTTCGCCGTAACGATTGCGTTTCTTTTTCTTCTTCGGCTCCTTCGGATCGTGGCAGACGAAGCACTTGGCTTCTTTTACCTTGGCGGCGAATTCCGGCCCCTTCTCCTTGTCCGTATATTGGCCCTCTCCATAATACTTTTTAAAGACTTTCTGAAACGGAGGGATCGCCTGGACACTGGGGGTGTAAAAACTTACCAGACAGAAGGACAACAACAAAAACCAAGCCAATGTACGCATCTAAAAAACTCCTTGCCGTGGGTTCATGGGGCGGTGCGATTCGAAATAGTCACGTACCACCGGCAGAGCCGGTGGCTTGAGGAAAGCCCCTAAAAGGGGCTGGAGAATAAATATCGTACTCGTACTCAGCCCAGCGGTACTCGTACTCGAATCCAAGTGAGAGGCCACTTCAGTCATCATCAACATCCATAGTCTCAGGTTTTGTTTGCATCCAATGGTTCCATTCGAGTACGACAAAACGCCCGAAGCCTAATGGGTACTCACCAGCAGAGCTGGTGGTTTACGGACGGCAATTGGTTGCGACCGCCTTTAGTAGAATCCGTGCCGCACCGTCTGTCAAGAATTCCCTGCCGATAAGCATCAAGTGGAAATGGCTAAACAAGGCTCCATTCACTCGGTGGATTGAATGGATTTCTGTAATTCGGGGAATTCCAGGCTTGTGTCCGCTGCATTTCGGTCCGCGTATTCCAGCCACAAACTGACCAGTAGCAGGACCAGCAGTGGAATGACCCAGGGGGCTATCCGTTTCCATCCCGAGACCCGCCGCCGACTGGCCAAGGTCGCCAGAGTGCCAAGCGAATGCGGCAGTTCGATCTCGAGCTCCCCCATGATCAACGCCAACTCAGCCACCAATTCGAGAGGCGTTTGATAGCGGGCCGAAGGCGCTTTCGCCAACATCCGCAACACCAGCGCGCTCACCGCGTCAGGAATACCGACACGCAACGTTCGCAACTCGGGAGGCCGATCATCCTGGTGCTGCAGAAGCTTCTGCATCATGTTACCTTCGGCAAAAGGCGGCCGGCCCACCAGCATGTAAAACAAGGTACATCCAAGGGAGTAGATATCGCTGCGCGTGTCCGCGCTGCGCGGATCACGTGCCTGTTCTGGAGAAATATAGTCGAAAGTCCCCAAGGTGACGCCGGTCTCCGTCAGCTCATCGTCGGTACTCCCGTCAACCTGTTGCAACCGTGCCAACCCCATGTCCACCAGTTTGGCCTGGCCTTCGCGCGTGATCAAAATATTGGAAGGCTTGATATCGCGATGCACCACGTCACGCTGCCAGGCATGGACCAACGCATGGGCGATCTGGTAAGTGTAGCTGATCGCTTCCGCAATCGGCAAAGGACCTTGCTGCCGAACCAACAGACGCAGATTCAGGCCATCGATATATTCGAAGACAATGTACGGCAGACCCCGTGCATGCCCGATGAAATGGACCCCGGCAATATTGGGATGCTCCAGCCGGGCGGTCGACTGGGCCTCTATCAAGTAACGTCGTTGCAAATCTTCGGTTCGAATACGATGCGAAGCGACGACCTTGACGGCCACGTCGCGGTCGAGCGTCGTGTCGCGGGCCCGGAACACAACCCCCATACCACCACCACCGATGAACTCCAGCAGGTGGAAATGGTCGAGCATTTCACCTCGCAGAGCATGGACCAGTTCCTGGGTGTTCAAGCCGCAAGGAAATGCTTCGGCTTGGATGGGCAGCGCAGGCGTCAGCGAGGAGGAGGAGAGAATAGTAACGTCGGTTTCGATACTTTCTCTATCTCCTCCACCCTCCACTGGACGCTCAATGTCGACGTCATGGGGCGGGTCCCCAGCATCATTTTGAATTTGCACAATAGGATCCTGGGCCACTGCTTCATGATGCTCCAAGTGAGAACTCTCAGCGTGCAGCGATTGAGTCCCCGAAGAGGGCTGTTCATCGTGACGGTCGGCGGATTCCGGAGGCAAGCTCATACCTACATGCTATCCACCACGGCCTGACCGAATTCACTGCATTTAAGCAGCGTGGCCCCTTCCATCTGGCGTTCGAAGTCATAAGTTACCTTGCGGGCGCCGATGGCCCCATTGATACCCTGCAAGATCAAGTCAGCCGCTTCGTTCCAGCCCAGATAACGGAACATCATTTCGCCAGAAAGAATCAAAGAGCCCGGATTGACCTTATCCTGGTCCGCATACTTGGGAGCTGTGCCATGGGTCGCCTCGAAGATGGCGTGACCGGTGTCATAATTGATATTCCCTCCCGGCGCGATCCCAATGCCGCCCACGCAGGCAGCCAAGGCATCGCTGATATAATCGCCGTTGAGATTGAGTGTGGCGATCACGTCGTACTCGGCTGGCCGGGTAAGAATTTGTTGCAGCATGGCATCGGCGATCACATCCTTGATCACAATATCCTGTCCCGTCTTGGGAGACTTGACCGTGCACCAAGGCCCACCATCCAGTTCCTGGGCACCAAACTGCTCCTTAGCCACCTCATAGCCCCAATCGCGAAAGGCGCCTTCGGTGAATTTCATGATGTTGCCTTTGTGGACCAACGTCACCGAATCGCGCTGATTATCAATCGCATATTGGATGGCTACCCGTACCAGCCGGCCGGTTCCTTCGCGGCTGACTGGCTTGAGCCCAAGTCCCACCGAGTCGGGGAATCGAACCTTCGACCAGAGCTCGGGAAAAGCGTCCGCCAGCAGCCCCTTCAGCTTATCGCATTCGGCCGAATCCGCCTCGAACTCGATCCCTGCGTAAATATCTTCGGTGTTTTCTCGAAAGATGACCATGTTGGTCCGCTCGGGGTGCTTAACCGGAGAGGGGACACCCGCGAAGTATTGCACCGGCCGCAGGCAGACATAGAGATCCAAAATCTGCCGCAACGCAACATTGAGCGAGCGGATCCCGCCGCCAACCGGTGTTGTCAGCGGTCCTTTGATGCCAACCACCAACTTACGAAAGGCATCGAGCGTTTCATCTGGCAGCCAGCTACCGGTCGTATCGAATGCCTTTTGGCCCGCCAGGACTTCCTTCCACACGAGTTGCCGCTCGCCCCGATACGCTTTTTCTACCGCGGCATCGAAAACCAACTGGCTGGCACGCCAGATATCGGGCCCCGTACCATCACCTTCGATGAAAGGCACGATGGGATGGCTCGGAACATTCAGTCGACCCTCGGCCATGGTGATGGCTTGGCCAGAAACCGTACTGGACATCAATTCAACTCCTGCAAATGGAAAATAGGGTGGGGTTCCAATTTCAGCGGATGAAACCGATTCGGCAGACGTTTTGCGGCAAAAAATCCGTAGCTCGGGCGGTTTATCCGCCTGGCGTCCTTCGAGGTAACGTGCGAATTTGGAACAACAGAAAAATGTGAGAGGATTCGTAAGGCTGCCAATTGTCGCACTTTGGGGACAAGCGGGTCAATGCCCGATATCGTAATATGGCGAGCCGCTCTGGTCCATCGAATGGCGGCCTCGGCTACCAGGTCTCTATCACACCCTGGGCTGCCGCTTGTTAGTCGACCGTGAATCGGAAACAATGGACGGCTGACTGAGCAAACTTTCCACGGCCCAGACTGAAGCAGAAGGAAACCGACCATGCATCACTCCCCCCCCCATTTCCAAGACACCAACCGGGCATCGATGGCAACAAGATCCGACCGCCGCGATTTCCTCAAAACCACTGCAGCCACGGCGATGGGTGCCTGGGGGACAGCCGCTGGGCTGTCTCTCACGGGGCTGGCCCTGACAGCAACTGAGGCCATCGCTTCCCAGGAGGCAAACCAACACATGTTTAAACGCTCGTTGGCCCAGTGGTCTCGAAACCGCACGCGACGGGCTGGCAAACGGGACACGCTCGACTTACCAGCGCTTTCCAAAACCGAATTTGGCATCGATGCGGTTGAGTATGTTAACCAATTTTTCAAGGACAAAGCCCAGGACAAGGCCTATCTGGCGGACCTGAAGCAGCGCTGCCTCGACGCGGGTGTTACCAATCACCTGATCATGATCGATGGCGAGGGAGCCCTGGGCGATCCCGACGCGGCCCAAAGAACCAAGGCCGTGGAAAACCATTATCCCTGGGTCGAAGCGGCTAAAGACTTGGGGTGCATCACCATACGAGTCAATGCCCACTCCGAGGGACCTAGCCAGGAGCAGCAGAAACTGGCAGCCGACGGCCTGCACCGCCTGTGTGAATTCGGAGCGCAGCACGACATCAACATCATCGTGGAAAACCACGGAGGGCTCTCTTCCAATGGCCAGTGGCTCACGGGAGTCATGAAGTTGGTCGATATGCCCAATTGCGGCACCTTGCCCGATTTCGGCAACTTCCACCTGGGAGATGGCAAATGGTACGACCGCTATCAGGGGGTCACCGAGATGATGCCATACGCCAAGGCGGTCAGTGCCAAAAGTAAGGAATTTGACGCATCGGGCAATGAAGTCCAAACCGATTACGTGCGCATGATGAAAATCGTACTCGACGCCGGTTTCCACGGATTCATAGGCATTGAATGGGAAGGCGAGCAGCCCGACGAATACGAAGGGATCCGGCTGACCAAACGGTTGCTGGAAAAGGTACGTGACCAACTCGCTTGATAGCGGATCAAGGAATCGGAGTCCCCTGGGCCTCCACTCATTTCAGATTGCCCTGTCGACCCACCTGATTCAGGTGGGTTTTTTTCTGCTTGCAGGAAAAAAACATACTGAAAAAACAGCCTCCTAATCTAACTCTTTTCTTTGCCCGCCGAACTGGACACTGCCGATTTCGGGAATTACCCACTTGCACAATAAACAGGCACGGAACGACTGCCTAACATTCAGGCAGCCTCCGCACGGATTTAGGCAGCGATAGCAGATCGACGTAAGTGCAAGCAGTGACAGGACGTTAGTGCATCACTTGACCGCTAGCGGATTATTGGGTGACACGAGGGCCATGTGGATCCTCGACACCATATACTCCAAGCTGAACGAGAAGGAGACTTCAGCCGTGCTGACTCAATCCAAGGAAAAGTATCAAGAAGTTCTACAGGTCGCCGAAAACCTTTATCGGCAGAATCCCGACTGGGTAACCTTTTTTCGCGAGGTTCTAGGAATCGACGGGACCGTTCGCAAAGCATTCCCCTCACACGAGGAATTAACCGAGTTTGAGCAAAGCGAGGAATTTGACAAAATCCAGCAATGCCTGGTTAAATTACGCGAAAAGCGAACTGTGGCCGACCCGGAAACCGAACCAACCCGAGTCATTACAGTCCGCCTTCCCAAAAGCATGCATGAATATCTGCGGACCGAAGCACACGACTTGCGTACGAGCATGAACAAGCTCTGCATCTCTAAGCTGCTCCAGATGATCGGAGAGGACAAAATCCCGAACGAGAAGACAAATACGGTCAAACAGGTTGCTGTCGCGGCCATGCCCTCCATGGCCAGCCACCAGCAATCCTCGCCCCAGGCAGCTTTGGCCCCAGCCCCAACACTGGCTCAACAAACGCACATGCAGTCATTGCAGCGCAGTACACAACCTTTGAAACCGATCCAGCCAAGATTTTAACGGCCTAAGGTCGTCGAGAGCTGAGCTAATCGAGAGGCGAGGCGTGAGAAGCGAGGCGAGAGTTCTCAATGAACTCGCGCCTCGCAACTCGCGCCTCGCGATTTAGGCACTCTAAAAACCCCCCTCATAAAAACCCCGAAGAGAACCGATAAGCCGGGTTTTGTCCTGATAGCGAGTAATTTCGCCACCGGGGGCAATCATTCCTCTAGGACGGCAGTTGCCTGCCGCCTCCAGCAGCCTACCCGGGAGTTCTCGCGAGTCGGGCCGACTCATGCTCCCTGCTTGGCCTTGCACCAGGTGGGGTTTACCTAGCCAGGCAGGTCACCCTGCCTGCTGGTGCGCTCTTACCGCACCATTTCACCCTTACCTGCAACAAGAACAATCCTTGCGGCAGGCGGTATCTTTTCTGTGGCACTTTCCCTGACCTTGCGGCCGGTGGGCGTTACCCACCACCCTGCCCTGCGGTGCCCGGACTTTCCTCCCGTCGGCACCAATAACGGCGCCAACCGGCGATTGCCTGGTTCTCTCCGAGGAGGAGATTCATTTTAGCATCGGGCCAGAAGAGCGGAAAGGAAGAAGGGAAAGGAAAAAATGCGGATTGCGGAATGCGGATTTCCCCTTTGGTACTTTTCATTCCGCATTCCGCAATCCGCAATCCGCATTTCCCCTGCCCCCTGCCCACTTCTTCCCTTGCCAGGTATCGCGCCGCTCCAGCTCCGCCTCGATGGCCCGCTTGACAGCCGGTTTGTCGAGACACCAGGCGGGACCGACAAAATAGTCCGGAGGCGCGTCACCCGAAATCCGTTCGACGACCATGGTTGGCGGTAATAATTCCAGAAAATCGACAACCGTGCGCACGTACTCGTCACGCTCAATCAGTTGCACCTGACCCGCTGCCACCTGCTCGGCGAGCGGCGTGTTTTTAACACAGTAGAGATTGTGAATTTTCACCGCGTCCAGATTCAAACGGGCTATTTCACGGGCAGTGGCCAGCATGTCGTCATGCGACTCTCCTGGTAAACCCAGGATCGCGTGCGCGCCTATCTCAAAGCCGCGGCCACGACTCCGCTCGACCGCGTCGATCATTGCCCCATGCAGGTGCCCCCGATTCATCCAATCGAGCGAACGGTCATGGACCGTCTGCATGCCATACTCAACCGACAAATACGTATTGCGGGCCAGCTCCTCAAGCAAGCCCAAGATATTATCCGGGACGCAGTCCGCCCGTGTGCCGATGGCTAACCCGACGACTTGCGGGTGGGCCAACGCCTGCTCATAGAGTGGCCGCAAACGCTCCACCGGCGCGTAGGTGCCGGTGGCAGGCTGGAAGTAAGCCAGGAAATGATGGCAATTCTTATAGCGCCGACGCATGCGGGCAATACTTTGGTCGATTTGGCCCGCGATGTTCGCCCGCGGCAGCCGCCGGCTGGGGCTGAAACTGCGGTTGTCGCAAAATGTACACCCGCCCCTGGCTACCGTGCCATCGACATTGGGACAGGTAAATCCCGCGTCGACACTCACTTTTTGCACTCGTATCCCAAGTCGCTGCTGCAAGAAAAAGCGGTAATTATAATAGCGTAATCCGGCTTGCCGCCATGGGGACCCCATTTCGCTTCGTGTAAGGTGTTTAGTTGACTCCACTTGGGGTTTCACCTAGAGTAATATGTGGCCATGAAACGTTACTATCTTGGGGCGCTGAGACTATTTTGCAAGGGGATCTTTTTCGCGAGGGGTCTGATTCTCGGACCGCAGGCGAAGATCGGGTAATTTTATGTACGGAGAACTTGTACCGCTGGGGGGGGGTGATCCCATCCCACTGTTGAAAAAAGAGCTTCTCGTCGGACGACGAGAAAGCTGCGACATTGTACTACGATTTGCCAACGTTTCGGCCCACCATTGCCAATTGTTCATACAAGGCGGTTATTGGTATGTACGCGACATGCAAAGCCGCAATGGCTGCAAGGTGAATGGTATCCGCGTCAAGGAAAAACGGATCGACCCGGGCGATGCATTGGCGATCGCCAAACACAATTATAAACTGCATTATTCGCCAACCGACCTGGGTGCCGTAGGCCCCCCCCCCGCGGACGATCTACCGGCCGAGCTCTTGACCGAATCGCTTTTGTCCAGGGCCGGTCTGCAATCCAACAGGCGGCAGCAGCCCCGCACTTCCAGGAAGACCGCCGTGAAACAAGCCGCGGATATTTCCACGGCTGCTCCAAATAAAAAAGTCGGTACCATGGCACAGAAGCCAGCATCTCAGGAAATCCCTGACGGCGAGCAACCCCGTACTCGATACGACGTTCTCGACGACAGCGCCGGTCAAATCGATTTGCCAGACAAACCTGTGTGAGGGGCCGCCGAAAAAAAATTCTCGGTTTATGATGGGACAAAATCTCGACCATGAGACGCTGGAATATTGGCACGATGGAATAATCAGTCGTTCCAAAAATGGCCGCTGAAGCCGACCCGAATCGCGTGCTAGCTGCTAAAACGTTGGTTTCCGGGCGGTTTATCGCCCTGCTGCACGTAGGGCTAAGCGGCAATTTGGAAGCACTGATAATGGTATACTCCAGTTAACAGCATGGCGGTTAACAGCATGGCCAAAAATAATCGTGCCAATCCCAAGCAGAAGCTGCGTACGTCGTTTCGCAAGAATCGCTCAACGGTCGCTCGTGACAACGATCTCACCCGCAAGTTCGATTTGGCCAACGGTTCGGTCGATGACCTGGAAAACCGGCAGCAGGTCTCCGGCAAAGGGCAACTCACCCGCAAGCGAACCATCGCAGCCGCCGAAATCCACCAAGACGCCACCGGCACCACCCTGATGCCGACCATCGATCGAGAGCGTTGCCTGCCTGGACGCGTGCTGCGCGTGCAGGGCCTGGTCAGTATCGTTCGCTTGGAGGATGGCTCGCTCCGGCGCTGTGCCATCCGGCGTCTGCTGAAAACCATCAGTACCGACCTGCGTCATGTGGTGGCCGCCGGCGATCAGGTCTGGCTTCGGCCCGAGGGGACCGACGAGGGAATTATTGAAAGCGTGGAACCGCGACACGGCTTGCTCAGCCGCACCAGTCGCGGCCTACAACATATTCTGGTTGCGAACGTCGACCAGGTTTTGGTCGTGGCCAGTGCCGCCCAGCCGCGGCTGAAACCCAACCTGATCGATCGCTACCTGATAACGGCTGAAAAAGGTCAAATCGAGCCGATCCTCTGCATCAACAAGGTCGACCTGGTCAATCCGGCGGATCTGCAGCCCATCGTGGGTGTCTACAGCCAACTCGGTTATCAAGTGTTGTTGCTCTCAGCCACCGAGGGTTGGGGTATGGATCCTTTACGCCGACTACTACAAGGCCGAGAAACGGCCGTCACGGGTCAAAGTGGGGTGGGCAAGTCCAGCCTGTTGAACACCCTGGATCCGGAATTGAAATTGCGGGTGCAGACCGTCAGCGAAGAATCGCAAAAAGGGCGCCACACCACCACCACCGCCGAGTTACTCCCTCTCGCCATGGGTGGCTATGTGGTCGACACACCTGGTATCCGACAGTTTCAACTGTGGGATGTCTCCGCTGAGGAAGTCGCCGGCTATTTCCGCGACCTGCGTCCCTGGGTCAGCCAATGCCGTTACCCCGACTGCAGCCACACGCACGAAGAGCCATGCGCGGTGAAGGACGCAGTCGCCGACGGCTTCATCGACACTCGCCGGTACGAAAGCTACCTGCAGATTGCCGCGAGCTAGCCTGGATGTTTCATGAATTCGGGCTAGATAATCAGCCGCACCCCGCCCAGTTCCGCCAGCCCATAAAGGAAATGGTCGCCAGGCGAACCGATGAACATGAAGTTCTTGGGAATTCCCCACTGGCGTGACAACTTCTCAACCAGCTCCGGTCCAAACGTCCCTTCGATGACCACAAACTCGATGTCGATGCTCGGGTACGCTTCATCCAGAAACTGCAGTTCTTGTTCCAACCGGGCAGGTACCTCGCTGGTATCCTTGACGACCGTGGCTATCTTGATGCGGTTGGTATGCTCATTGTTTTTCACGTAAAGCATCGCATTGTTCAAATTGGCAATGTCGTCGCCACGGGTGAAAAAAACCACCTGCTGGGCGTTGATCTCATCGATCTTCATGCGAATCCACAATACCGTGGCATGCATCGGTTTCAGCAACGCTCCGACCGCCCCCCGAATAATGAACATACAGGCCTTCAACAAGGTAATGCGGCTGAGCATCACCGAGACGATCAGTAATGCGGGAAGAAAATAACGCAGGAACACTTTTAAATTCGACATTCCATCGGCGCCCTGAACCCTGGCGTGGCCTTCATGCAACCCGGCTACTTCAAATTTGCCTTGCAGGACATGCAACTGGATCTCCGCTTCGGAGCCAACTTCGCGGGTGGTCAGTGCGAGCGTATGGGAAGTAGCCTCTGCCTTGATCCCGGTATTTTCCGTGGTGGCATTGACCTGCTCGACCACTTCGGCAAACGGGCTTCCGGGTACTACCTTCAACGTGGTTTCGCCGCGCGGGCCTGCCAACGTGAAAGAGGCAGCGTGT
>JAJRWS010000555.1 GCA_024276705.1 Planctomycetota bacterium
AAGTGGTGCAGCCGGGGACCATTCGCAGCCGGCAAGGCATTAACCTGCCGGGGGTCAAGCTGAGCGTGCCGGCGATCAGTGACAAGGATCGTCAGCATGCCATCTGGGCAGCCGAAGCGGGCGTCGATTTTGTGAGCCTGAGTTTTGTCCGCTCCGCCGATGAAATTCGGACGCTCAAGGAGATCATCCGGGACACCGGTTCGAGTGCGCGCGTGATCGCCAAAATCGAAAAACGGGAAGCCCTCGCTCGGTTGGAAACGATTGTCAGCGAGGCGGATGGAGTGATGGTGGCGCGCGGCGATCTGGGGGTGGAGATCGACGTGGCCCAAATGCCGATGGCGCAGAAACGGATCATTCGTACGTGCCATCAATTCCACAAGCCGGTGATTACCGCCACACAAATGCTCGAAAGCATGCACCAATCGATGCGCCCGACCCGGGCCGAAGCCACCGATGTGGCCAATGCGGTTTTGGATGGGGCGGATGCCTGCATGTTGTCGGGCGAAACGGCCATCGGCAGGTACCCCCGGGCGGCCGTGGATATGATGAACCGGATCGCGTTGGCGACCGAGGAAAGCATGTTCGATCAGCCATTATGGGCCGTGAAGCCGAATCGTGACGATGGCTTGCAAGAGATCACCCGGGCGGTGGTCCGAGGCGCGGGGACGATGGCCCAGGTGGTGGGAGCCAAGTTGGTGGTGGTGGCCAGCCATTCGGGCCGAACCGCGCTGGCTCTGTCGCAGCTTCGGAATTTTTCCCCCACGATTGGTGTGAGTACCAGCGAGAGCACGTTGCGGCGGATGTGCCTGTATTGGGGCGTGACCCCTTTGCAGGGCGCGCCGGCTCGGAGCGTGGAGCAGTTGATTCAATTCACCGACCGGTGGGCCTGCCGGGTGGGCCTGGCCGTCCGCGGCGACCGGATCGTGATTGTGGGTGGTTCGCACCTGACTGCCGGGCCCGACGACGACTTGATGGCCGAAGGGGTGCACGACATCGTGATCGTGCACGAGGTGGAAGGGGAAAAGAGTTGCCAGTTGTGAGGCAAAGTCGCCATTGTGGACGCTGAACACGGCACCCCGCTCGACGTGGATAATGTCGCAGTTAGGAATGCTTCAAAAATAACTTCCTGCTTTGGGACAACCATGGAGAAGCACGCCATACGGATGTTTGAAGTGTGATCGATGATCGATGAACATAATCGTTCACCGGACGGAATTGTGATTCGGCAGGAAGACTGTTTCCTGGACACTGCAGCTATCCTTCAGATCATCGATTCCCACATCTCACATCACTCATTCTATTCCTCACCAGGATGAAGGGTGCCGCGACTTTGCATGGAAATGCCGAAGTTATTGATGAGCCGTCCTTAACCCAGTTCTGGAAGTTCGTACCCTTGACGACGCCCGCGGGCTAACAATTGGTTTGCTTCAGCGCAATTAGTGAACCTTTCTGCCGCTGGGTCCCACTTGAGTCTCTCGCCGACACGACCCAGATCGCGGGCAATGTTGACCAACAGGCAGAGCGTCGACGAACGCTGACCATATTCGATGTCGGCGTTGCAGCGGTTGCGCGTCTTGATGCACTCGACCCAGTTTTCGAGATGGTACTGCGATTCGGGTTTTTTATTCGGGCCAGGATTGTCCGCTGATTGGGCCAATGATTTCGGGTTCGAAGTGATCTTGTTACGGTTGATTTCGAGCTTCCCCTTCTCGCCGACAAAGATTGCACCGAGGCCTGGCCCGTGATCGCTGTCGAGATGCAGGCGGAGCTCGGTCCCGTTGGCGTACTTCATCCGGACTTTAGCACGCGGACCGACAATATTTTTCGCCGAATCGTAATTCACCTGGTTCGTGCCGTCTTCGCCAGTGTGTCGGGGTTCGTATTTTCCGGAATCCAGGATTCTAACCGGTTCTTCCAAGACGACCTCCACGGGGCCGGTTTCGTCGGTTCCGAGGGCCCGTTGGACCTGGTCGTACGAGTGGGCTCCCCAGCCGGTGACGCCAAAGCTTCGGCCCCCGGCATCGTAATTCGCCCAGTGGTTCCAGGCAACATGCAGCCGCTTGTTGTACGGTCGGAACTCGGCCTGGTTGGTCCAGATATCCCACCAGCCCGATTTTCCGCCTTCGGGCATCTTTTCTTCCGGGCCGCCGGGCCACAAGTTCGGGCCGACAAAATTGGGAGCCAGGACGATCTTGATCTTGCCGAGCGCTCCATTCTTGACCAGGTCGCTGGCCCAGTTATTGATCGGCATCGAACGCTGTTGGGTGCCGATTTGGGTGACGCGACCGTACTTCCGCGCGGCCTTGACCATCTGGCGACCTTCATCGATCGTCAGGCACATCGGCTTTTCGATGTACGTGTCCATGCCGGACTGCATTGCCAGGATCGTGACCCATGCGCGGGCGTGCGTCGTCGTTTCGATCATGACCCCATCGAGATTTTCCTTCTCGATCATCTGACGGAAATCGTCGTACTTCGACCAATTCTGGTCTTTTCCGACCTTTGAAATGAAATGGTCCTGACGCGGTGTCAGGCAGTCGCAAAGGGAGACAATTTGCATTTCCGAGACAAGCTTGCAGGTCCTGGCCAGGTCGCGGGCCCGGCCACCCAGACCGATTATCCCAATGTTAACTCGGTCGTTCGGGCCCGTGGCCCCATTACGTCCCAAGACGTGTGACGGCAACAAGGTCGGCAAGGTTAGTGCAGCGGCAGTGGTGCTGAGAAACGCTCGACGAGTGGGAGTATTTTTTTTCATAAGACCGATCCTAAGTTAGGGGAATAAAAAACCCGAACAGATATTACGCCCTTTTTCTGTGAACGCTTACATCCAATCCTTCTTCCTCAATGGGAACTGGACTTGTGCCAAAGTGCTGGCGGTTGGGGGCTGGGGGCTGAGGTGGGCTCACGAAAACAAGCATTTTTCTCGGAGAAACAACTTCCAGGAATCAATCGATTTTTGTTCCACACGTCATCCTGAGCGCAGCGAAGGATCTCCTGCTTGTAGTACGCAGCAACCAGCCCCAACGCGAGATCCTTCAGTCGTCGACCAAAACAAGTTCCAGTATCGACGATCTAACGCTTGCTGGCCAGCTTCTCCTCAGGTTTCAGCAATTGCTCTTCCATCCGCGAGACGAAATGCATGCTGCTGGTGCCGCCGGAAAAACCGAGGACCCGGCGGTCGACGGTCAACTCTTGCGAAACGATTCGGCCCTTCTCCAGATCGAAGCCGACCTTGCCTTTCATGAGCCGTTCGACCAGTTGGGATTCGACAAAAGCATCGACGGGAGTGAGAATTTGGTACTCGACGCTGAAGGTGGCGATGCCATGTTGCACCTTGAGGAGCTTGCAGAGCCGCCGGGTTTTGATTTGCAGGTTGGCGCCACTTTTTCGTTGGGCCTGCACCTGGTAAGATTCGTTCCACTTCTCCCCGACCTGAATGGGGCCATCAGGCAGGCGCACGGTGATCGGCATGTCGGGCGTATGTCCGGGTTGAGGGATCTTTTCTTGCCGAGCAAGAATCTCGCCGTCGGGGGCCAGGCGGATCACGCTGATCGGCACGCCCACCGCGCGGGCCACCTGTTCAAATCCGGCCGGAGGTGTCTTGTCATGCTGGCTGTCGTATTCGGTCAGGGGTCGGTCGGGGCGCCGGTTGCTCATTCGTACATGCTCGACGACGTGCATGAATTCCATCGAACCGTCAGGCAGCACATCGGTGACTTTCCAGGCTTTGATCGATTCGCTTTTGCTTTCTACTTGTTGGGTTGTTTCATCGATCGTGGTTCGGACATTGGCTGTGTGCTGAACTCGGTAACGGAGTACTTCCCCCATTTTGAACTTGTACCGAAGAAGCCACTTCTTCGTGTTGGCGGCGGACTTTGCCCTGCTTACCGAGGACTTTGAGTGGGAAGAGCGGATTGCCGCGGACTCTTTTTTCGGCGTGGCATTCTTTTTCGTCGCCCCGAGCGAGGAAGCTCCGAAGGTCGTCAGCAAGAAGGAGGTTGCCAAGAGGGGAAACAGGAGGGAATGTCGTTTCATCGCATGCACATCCTTGCGTAGGGATAAGGGTTAATGTCCCAGTTCGAGTTGACCACCCCAGCCGAGCTTTTCTCGCAAGGTGCGGTAGTAGCCATGTCCGTGAACTTCTATCAACTGAAATTGTGCTGCCGCGCGTTCGATGCGGATGCGAGCATGGGCCGAGAGTGTGCAAATTACCTTACCGTCGACTACCAGCGAGGTACCGACATGCGGATCGGGTACCACCAGTTCGTACACGCGGTCGGCCGAATCGACGACCGGTCGATTGGTCAGGGTGTGCGGACTGATGGGTGAAATGGCAAAGGCCTGCAGGTCCTTCCGCAAGATCGGCCCTCCGGACGACAGATTGTGGGCTGTCGAACCGACGGGCGTGCTGATGATCAAACCGTCGCAACTATAAGTGGTAACCAATTCACCGTCAACGTAAAGCTGCACTTCCAGGATCGCAAAAGGGGGGCCTGCTAGCACCGCAACCTCGTTCAAGCCCAGGATACTGGCTTGGGGAGTGCCGGTCTCCCCAGGTTCCGAGCTGGAAGTTGTCAAAACCTGGCACTGAAACATCAGGTGTTTTACCAGCCGATATTCGCCCGCGGTAACTTGGGGTAGAATATCTTCGAGTTGGTCCGGCTGTAGATCCGCAAGAAACCCCAGCCTTCCCAGGTTCACGCCAAGTACGGGGAACTGCTGGTTTCCCATTTGCCGGGCCGCTCTCAAGATCGAACCGTCGCCTCCAAGCACCACGATAAAGTCGATTTTATCTCGCAAGTCCTTCTTCGCCCGGGCGAGTGGTATGGTCTGATCGAGTAAAACGTCTACCACGACGAAGTACCGTTCGATGATCCGCCGCAAATGGGCCACCTGATTGGCTATGGCCGGACGACTCCCGTCGGCCAGAAGCAATACCCGAGGCCGCGGAGGAGAGGCTGGGGTTGTGGATATTGGGGTTGTGGATATTGGGTTCGAGGGTGAGGTGGAGGGAGGCATGGTGGGGTCGGGTATCGGGTGTCAGGTGTCGGGTGTCAGGGAATTTATGATTTATGATTTATGATGCCAGGTTGCCCCTACACGCCCAGGTTCAGGAAAATGGGTGTCGGGTGCCGGGTGTCAGGTGTCAGGTGTCGGGTGTCAGGTGTCAGGTGTCAGGTGTCGGGACTCGGGATCGGGATCGGAACTCGCTATCGAAACCCGCGAATGGACACGAATGGACGCTAATTCTTGGAAATATAAAGTTGCAATACTGGGATGAAGAGCCACTGCCCCCATCGAACCTAACTACACCCTGATGCAATGCATATTCTTGTTAATGATCTCTACCTCAACTCTCAACCCTCAACTTTTTAGCCATTTCACGGCAGGCCGCTCCGATGCCAT
Organism: Planctomycetota bacterium; assembly: GCA_024276705.1. GTDB lineage: Bacteria > Planctomycetota > Planctomycetia > Pirellulales > Lacipirellulaceae > JAJRWS01. Next base: position 5,407 of record JAJRWS010000555.1, read on the forward strand.
GGGCATCCAGCCCCAGGTCGGCCAGCAGTTCGTCTCGTTGGCCATGCTCAATATAGGAGTCGGGGATGCCAAGCCGCCGGATGCCTCGCGTGTCAAGGTTCGTTGCAACTGCCGCCTCGAGAACCGCACTCACAAATCCGCCCGCCAGGGCAGCTTCTTCGACCGTGACGACAAACGGATAATTGAGGATAGCGGTCAGAATTGTTTCGGTATCGAGTGGCTTTACAAATCGTGCATTGATTACCCCGAGTTCGAGTCCCTCCTCGTGCAGCGAATCCGCGGCCGCAATGCAGGCAGAAAGCAACGTGCCACAAGCGATCAGGCAGCCATCGGTGCCTTGGCGAATCACTTCGCACTGCCCCCGTTGGATCGGGCTTCCGGGGCTGGAACTCGCCTCCAGGCCGGTTTTTGAGTCGGTCCCTGTGGACTGTTCACGTTTGACGCAGGCGGCATTTGCCTTGGGGTAACGGATGGCGCATGGCCCCGGATGGGCAAGGGCGAATTCCAACATGGCTGGCAAGTCCCGCGCGTCGCCCGGGACCATGATGGTCATGTTGGGTAGCAGGCGTAGATATCCCAGGTCGAAGACGCCATGGTGCGTTGGTCCATCCGGTCCGGCCAGGCCGCTTCGGTCGAGCATGAAAGTGACCGGTAAATTTTGCAAGGCGACTTCTTGGAAAATCTGATCAAAGGCGCGTTGCAGAAAAGTGCTATAGATATCCACGATGGGCCGCATGCCGACTTTGGCCTGGCCTGCGGCGAATGCCACCGCATGCGACTCGCAAATGCCGGTGTCGAAAAAACGGGTGGAGAACTCGTCTCGTACGTGCTCGAGTTTGTTTCCCTGGCACATGGCCGCGGTGAGAACCGTGACCTGCTCTCGGGTTTGCATTTGCTCGTGGATGGCTTCGGAGGCGATGTGCGTAAACGTCCGGGTCGAGCTCTTTTTCATCGCCACGATTTTCTCTTGGCGACGTTCGAATTGGGGGGGAGCGTGGAACAGAGTTGGGTCATCGGCCGCGGGCTGGAAACCATGGCCTTTTTCGGTTACCACATGGAGCAGGACGGGGCCGTCGATTCGCTGGGCCATTTTCAAGTATTTGCGCAGCAGGGCCATGTTGTGACCGTCGATGGGGCCCACGTAGCGGAAGCCCATTTCTTCAAACAGCATCCCGCCACTCAGGCCGGCCTTGGCCGCTTCCTTCAGTTGCACCAGCAAACGCTCGGTGGGGTCGCCCAGCAGGGGGACCCTATTGAGCATCTTCAGAACTTCATCCTTGAGTCCGGTATAGACTGGGTTCAAACGCAAACGGTCCAGGTAATCGGCCATGCTGCCAACCCGCGGACAGATCGACATCCGGTTGTCGTTGAGCACCACCAGGAAACGTTTGCTTTGTCGGCGGGCATTATTCATGGCTTCAAAGACGATGCCCGAGGGAAAGGCCCCGTCGCCAATGACTGCCACGGTCTGGCGGTTTTCCTCGGGTCGCAAAAAGGCGTCCCCGCTGGCCAGCCCCAAAGCGGTGGACAGGCTCGACCCTGCGTGTCCCGTCATCAGCAAATCGTAAGGACTTTCGGCCGGATTGGGGTAACCCATCAGGCCACCCTGGGTCCGCATGGTGTGAAACTGTTCGTAGCGGCCCGTCACGAGTTTGTGCGGGTAGATCTGGTGCCCGGTGTCCCATAGGAGTCGGTCACGCGAAAAGTCGAACGTCTGGTGCAGGGCGAGGCAGAGTTCCACGACTCCCAGGTTTGAGGCGAAATGAGCGCTGCGGCAGGCAACCAGATTGCACAGAACTTCGCGCATTTCAACCGCAAGCTGTTCCAATTGGGGCAGCGACAATGGGCGTAAGTCTTCCGGCCCATGGATCGATGGTAAGAGAGGACCGTTTATTCGTTTTCCCGCCATTGGTTCTCCCGTATGCATTGCTTCGCTACCGGCTTCCCCTGTTATCGATTTCCCCTGTTATCGATTTCCCCTGTTATCGATTTCTCAGTCCGACATATTCGGCCAGCTTGCCGAGTGGTTGGGCCGTTTCGCCCAGCGGGGCAATCGCCTGGCA
>JAJRWS010000556.1 GCA_024276705.1 Planctomycetota bacterium
CAGCGATCAGTTCCTCTGACGATTCGTAGACGGCGATGTCCGAGAGATCCATCTGCTGACCCGGCGGACCAAAATTCCCTTGGATTCCTGTCCAGTCCCCCGCTAGTCGATCGCGATTGCTGTCGCATATTGCCACGACTTGAGTACCCGACAGCTTTTGGTAGGTCAAATAATGGACCATCCCCATAAAACCGACGCCAACAATACCTACTTTATTCATATCGAAATCTCGTGTTATTTGCGACTATCAAGCTGCTTGATTGCTTCCGGCAATCGCTTATCGACAACGCCCCATGCCCCTCGGCCTTCTTGGAAAACTCGAAGGTCTACATCTTGTTTAATATGCTTCAAATCAGCATCCCAGTATTTCCCCCACTCTTTTCGCGGAGGAGGATTCTTGGGACGAACAATTCGAAAGCCGATGGTTAACCCCTCCTCGCTCGCAAACCACCAAGGGCTTTGTGGAAAACTCGGATCTGAGGTTCGCCACTGATCATCGTCCGACTCCAGACGCGATGCTGATCGGCAGTTACTCGCCTCTTCGGTATACCAAGACCCACCGCGCAACACTCGTGGATAGAGTTCGGTTGGCCAGTTGGTTATTTTCCCGCAATCTACTGCTCGGTCAGCGAACTTAGAATAATGTCTGGCGTCAAAGGCGTCGAGTGTCCATTCCCAAACATTGCCGTGCATGTCAAACAAGCCCCAAGGATTGGGCTTCAGTTGACCGACTTTGGAAGTGGCATAGCGATCTTCTGAATTGTCGTAGACCCAAGCGTATTCGGTCAGCAACTGCGGATCGTCACCGAACGAATAAGCGGTCGTTGTTCCTGCTCGGCAGACGTACTCCCATTCTGCCTCACTGGGTAGACGGTAGAATTCACCCGTCAGTAAACTTAGCCACTTGGTGTATTGTTTGGCAGCGTACTGACTCATCGAGACGGCAGGCTGACGTGGATCGGGATCACCGTCCGAGCCATAAGTAAAACCCGGCTCATAAAGCTTGGAGGGTGCGGTGACCGCGTCGACTTGGTTGTCTTGAGTGACCTTACGAAGGCCTTCTTCTGCAAATGTTTCAAAAATGCCGCACAACTTCATGTACTCGTGATATTCAGCCCAGGTGACTTCGTGTCGTCCCATCCAGAGGGAGGGGACCCGCACCTGCACCTGGGGGCTTTCCTCTTGCTGGTGCCCAATTTCCTCGGGGGGACTCCCCAAGTGATAGGTACCGCTCTCAATGGCAACCATATCGAACTTCACCGGCGTGCCAGGAATCGTTTCTGTATAGTCCGAAAAAACTTGATCTTTTGCCATCAGAGATGGTGAAAAGCATACCGCGAATAGTACGAGTAAAACCGACCAACAACGTAGCGATAATTGAGAGAGAATGATCAGCCCCTTATTCAAACTTCCCTAGACTAACTTCGTGACACCTGGTGTGGCTATGGTCACTTCTGGAGCAGATCCCCACGCATAGGCCTCAGGTGTAAGGTCTTCTTGCGAGTTCATAGCCTGTTCCCAAGTGACGACTTGGCCTGTGTAGGTCGCCATTCGGCCCATGATCGCGAGCAACGTACTTTTGGACATGTACTCGCCGTCGTTTTCTGGTTTGGCACTGCGGATGCCTGCAAACAGCCTGTCATGTTCGAGTTGATAAACACTTTTCGCACCTTTTTTCTTGCGATAACGCCACTTCGAATCGGTGTAGACAAGAATCTTTCCATCGTCGAGAGTGGCACTTCCACGACTGCCCTGCACGAAGGCGTGCGTATCGGTTTCGCATCCCGGTTGTTGACGGCAGTTACTGAGCAGCCTCGTGCCATCCTCGTATTGGTAGGTGACGCTATGATGGTCAAAAATATTTCCGTATTTTTCCTCGGTACGCACTTGCCGTCCGCCCATGCCAATCGCTCGATCAGGATAGCCACCTTTGACCCAGGCGCAGACGTCGAGAAAATGCACGTGTTGCTCGACGTTAAAATCCCCTGAAAGCCAAGTGTAGTAGTACCAGTTTCGCATCTGATAATGCATATCGGTCCAGTCGGGCTGACGAGGCTTTTCCCAGATTGGGCCTCGGTAGTCGTTGGCGTAGAGGGTATGAACTTCGCCAATTGCTCCGTTGTTGATTCGATCGATTGCTTCTTTGAAACCGGGATTTTCTCGGTAACAAAGCCCCGAGACGACTGATAGCCCTTTTTCCTTGGCGCGTTGACAAGTCTCCAGAACCTCTCGAACGCCTGGGGCGTCCACTGCGACAGGCTTTTCGCAGAAAACGTGCTTCCCAGCATCGATAGCCGCTCGTAAGTGGAGAGGTCGAAAATGAGGAGGCGTCGTCAAGAGAACCACATCGACATCGCTCGCAATCAATTCCTGGTAGGCATTGAAACCAGAAAATCGTCGTTCCTTCGGAACCTCGATTTTGGCTGCTGCGTTCGACTTCTGTAGCAACGAGTTCAGGCTCAGCTCAATCCGATCCGCAAACACATCAGCCATCGCAGTAAGCTGCGCATGTGGGTCTGCTTGCAGTGCATCAAGTACCGCCATTGTCCCTCTACCACCGCAGCCGATAATTCCCACTTTGAGTGTGTCACGACCGCCAACATGCGGTGTTGCTGCCCGCATCATCACGTTGGTCGTGGCACCCGAAGCGGCGGCCGCAAGAGACGCAGTTTTCAGGAATTGACGCCGGGATGAGCGGTTTTCTCGCTTCGGTTTGATAGGTGTGGGCATTGCTGTTCTCCTCGAAGTTCCTAAAAGCAACTAAAGGTGCTAATCGTTGTCCGTCTTCTCAACGGGTACCGAGAGGGGGTGCCGAGAGGGGGGACAATTCAAAATTGCGAAAAAAAATCTCGTTATCTTCATTTTCGAACAGGATCTTTCCTGAAGACGGAAAGACATCATAACATTCATTCACAGTGACACCGTTAATTTTGATTACAATGCGATTGTCGTTGCAGATACACTCAACGAGAGTCCACTCACCGACGGGGCTAGACACGTCCTTCTCTCCCCGAGTATCTAAGAGCTCGTGGAATCCAACTTGGTGCTCTGACCACCAAAACTGCCTCTGCGTATAAACGGTTTTATTACCACCACGTTTCCATCTTGTTCGGCCATCTGCAGCCATCATTGTATCACTTGTGACCGTAACGGGAACCGTCTTGCCAGCAGCGTCGAGCCCACGCAAGACAATAAAATCGCCTTCGCAACCCTGTGCGAGCTGACACTCGACCGACGCCATCCACTTGCCTTTGCAGTTTCCATCTGGGCCATTTGCGTGCAACAAGATTCCCGAATTACGCACATTTCCCGACCCGTCAGTCTTCTTACCCCAGCGATATTCGATGCGTAGGTGATAATTCTTGTAGCTGTTGACCGTCGCGAGATAGCCCATCCCTTCGCCACTAATACGTAGAGTCCCGTCGACCACCGAATAGACATTGTTGGGATCTTCCGTACCGAGGCCCTGCAACCAATGGCTAAAACCGGTAAGGTCTTGGCCATTGAAGGGCCTTATCACTTCGCCTAGCGAAGGAGAGAACACTTCCTGCGTTTGGGCTTGCGACAAGGGTTGCTCGGCCGAAGCAATGAGCCCGCTCAACGATGCAACGGCAATCGTCGTCTCGCAAATGATCCGCCTGCCTAATTTCAGCCATTGCGTCTCGGAATGAATCATCCGTTCCCCCGCATTTGAATTCCCGCAATCACCGTTTCGAGAAAGACTCGTGCGCGGCGGGCCAACTTATCGATCTCTTCGGGCTTCGAGGGGCGCGTCACTAGCGGGGCGAAGATGTTTTCGCAGCACAGGGGCATGTCTCTGCCCGTGAACGCCACGGTGTGCAATAGTTGGTAATGGTCGATTGTGCCATAACCTGGACCACAATCTTCGTCTTTGGGCCAGTTCCTGTGATCCTTAATGCAAAAGCTTCGTACCACATTAGCACATTGCTGAAGATCGGAAATTGGATCGACATTCAGATAGTCCATCACGTTGCCAGCATCGTAGTTGACCTGAATATTAGGATGATCTACTTGATGAACAATTTCTGCACATGCTTGGCCAGTTCCTGTTGTTCCGCCATGTTGTTTGATGACAAGAAGCACGCCATGGTCACCTGCAATCGGTCCAAGTTGCTTGAGTCGATCGATCCATACTTGACGATTGCCGCCCTTCGTATGACCGAAAGTAAGCACTTGCCCAATACCTGCCGCACCCGCCTGACGGATACGCGAGGTCAGTATCGGCATGGCATCTGTTGCCTCTGGGTAGATGGTTGAAAACATCATGACCGGCTCTAATCCCAGATCACGGCAGCGACGAGCTAACGCCTTGGCCTTTTGCGGCGGCGCATCTATTGCAAGAAGCGATGCGGGTTTCTCACCCATTCTTTCTTGGTGTTTTGTACCCCAGGCCACATAATCGTATCCTGCATTCTTGATTCCCCTCAGCGCTCTTCGCAATGGAAAATTCCGATAAGGTAACGTCATGCAGGCTATTTGGAAGCGAGTTGGCTTAACCGATACTTGAGCGATCGCTTCAGAAGTTTCTATTTCAGTTTCTACTCCGTGTGTGGAACAACAATGAGACGCACCAGCGCCAACCAAACTCGCACCGCCAAGCCCATAGGCCATGACTCGCAAACAGTTTCGACGATCTACACGCTTTTGATATTGCTTTACTTGCTCTCCCATAGATAACTAGTTTAAGAGAAGCGGGGAAACTGCCCCAGTGGCTTTACAGTTTGACTACTCGATGGTTTAATGGTCATTAATATGGGAAAACGCAAAAAGAAAGCCACTTCAAAGAGCCCGGCGCAAAAGGAAGTGGCTAAAAATGGCGGGAAATCGCGTGCGAAGAAACCTTTGACACCGCCTATTCAACGACCGATGCCCTTGATGGCCCAAGTTGAGCAGACTTTGCGCAAAGCCATTGCAGACAATTCTTTCCCTAGTGGGAAGCTTCCGACTTTAATCGAGCTAGCGGAGGAATTGCGTGTTAGTCGCGAGACGGTTCGGTTAGCCCTCGATTCACTCCAATCTGAAGGTTTGATTGTTAAGCGAAGGCGTCAAGGAACATTTGTGAGTACTTTTTCTGCCCCCGGCAGTATTAAGGCACGCCAGCGGAAGGTAATTGGGTATTTAATTGAAGAGGGTTTTATCGAGGAATACAAATTTGGTGATTCTCTTAGTGAGGTGGTTTCACAATCTCAAGGTAGCTTGATATTGTCTGGCGCGATCATAGAAGCCGGACGCCACAACTATCAGGTATTGACGGCCAGTGCACAGCCCAGCAATCTTTACAAAGCGTTCGAGCAGATCAATGAGCCAGAACCTATTAGTGGAATAATCCTTGCCTGTTTGGAAGGTGGGAAACTTCACAAGCGGGTCGTTGGTCGAGGTATTCCTGCCGTGATTGTTGATCATGACATGAATGTTCCAAAAATTGGTTCGGTTCGCCCCGATTCGTATCAGAATGCTCGTCTTGCGGTCAGCTATCTCGCCGAATTGGGGCACCGTAAGATCGCCTGTGCACAGTGGCGGCAGATTGATCTTAATCCCTGGTTTCTCCGCGGTTACCGACAAGGCCTCCGCGCAGAAAAGATTAAGCGCTGCCAAGCATGGGAGCTATTAGTTGAGTTGAGCGAAAAGGGAGCCATGGAGGCATTAGACCAATTGATGAAGATCCCCCAACGTCCCACAGCGATAATCTGTTTCCATAATACGTTTGCAAGCCAATTGGTCGCAGTTGCTCAACAGCAAGGATACAAAATCCCCGAAGACCTCTGCATTATGGGAGGTGGTGGTGAAGAGGTAATGGACCTCACCTGTACTCAGCTCAATTGGCAAGATTTAGGGAAAACCGCGGTAAACATGCTACTCAAGGCGATTGACGCAGGAAAAAAGTACAAGACCGAGCATATTACAATCCCTTATGAGCTACGAGAAGGAAAGACAACAACATCAATCAAAGTTGGCGAATAGCCCAGTTATTCTTCACTTCGTTGTCAATCGAGCGCACGGCCCCTGGGATCTATGTACTTTCTTGCAATCACGACATAGTCGATAAACAAATATTGATCGTGAGGTGACGGGTTCTTTCCTCCGTAGTAGACGTTCATCCAGACCTCCTCGATCTTCAACCAATCGACGTCGCGAAATCGGATATCGTCTTTTTCGAAGGCCAGATGTCCGTCCACCCAACATTGTATCAAGCCATTATTCTTGCTTAGCAGATTGAGCCGCAAGTGATGCTCGAGGCAATACCATCGGTTTCGCTTCAAGTTGCTGTCACTGAGCGTCTCAAACAAGGCCATTTTGTTAGAGGGAAGGGAAAGGGCGGTTAGCCCAGTGTAGTTTCGGCATCGGACCCGGTGGGCGCTGTGGCCTTGTTTGAAGTTTTTTCGGATTTCTCCGACCCGGTGGGCGCCTTGGCCTTGTTTGAGTCGGTGGCG
>JAJRWS010000557.1 GCA_024276705.1 Planctomycetota bacterium
ACTCGTACTCAGCGAAGCGGTACTCGTACTCGACGACCGTGTGATACCCGCCATGCGATTCGAGTACGAGTACCGCCGCAAGCGGCTGAGTACGAGTACGATGGTTGCATTACCAGTGCACCACGATTTACCGAAGTTTTTCTTGAACGTTCCCTACAGAAAACCGGATAGTTATTTATCGGCTAGCCCTAAAGCGGAGGGCAGAGAGTTGTTCAGGTAGTGTGTGCCTCAGCACCGTTGCCCGACGGAACGCAAGTCCACAATCAAAAATGTATCATCCATCCCGACGTATCTATCTGGATCATGCGGCCACAAGTTGGCCCAAGCCGGAAGCGGTCTATGAGGCGGTCGACCACTATCAACGCGAGGTGGGGGCCTCCCATGGTCGGAGTGGTTATCGTGAAGCCTTGCAGGCCAATCAGGTGGTAGCACAAGCCCGTCAGGGGGTTGCCGAGATCCTCGGGGCGGCCCAGGCGGAGCAGGTCATTTTTACCGCCAGTGGTACCGATTCGTTGAACCTGGCTATCCGAGGTATCGTACGCCACGGAGATCATGTGGTGACCAGTGTCTGTGAACACAATTCGGTGTTGCGGCCACTGCATGCATTGCAGGAAACATCCGCCGTATCGGTCAGCTATGTGCCATGCGACGGCCAGGGGAGGTTGTCACCGGATGACGTTATCCAGGCTTTGTGCCCCGGTACGCGACTGGTGATCATTGGCCATGGTTCCAACGTTACCGGCGCCATCCAGCCTATCGAAACGATTGCCAAGATGTTGCACGAACGGGGCGTGTTGCTATTGGTGGATGCCGCCCAGACCGTGGGTCATGTGCCTTTGGATGTGGAGCATATGGGAATCGATCTGCTCGCCGCTCCGGGGCATAAGGGGTTGTTGGGGCCATTGGGAACCGGAGTGTTGTATATACGTTCCGGCGTGCAACAGATGCTTTCGCCGTTGCGCATGGGAGGAACGGGTACGCATAGTAGCGACGATCGCCAGCCTGACCAATTGCCGGAGAAATATGAATCAGGCAGCCACAATTTGCCCGGTCTGGCGGGATTGGCGGCCGCTTGCGATTTTCTGCGCCAGCGAACGGTCATGGCAATTCACGCAGAGCAGACCAGGCTCACCAACCAACTTCTCGATCGTCTGGAAGATCTGGCTGCTTCCAGTACTGCGGGATTGAAAATATATGGTCCACGCCCTGAGTACCCATCCAGTGAACGACGATCGTCTGGCATGGGAACAGGTCCGTGTGTCCGAACGAGCGTAGTCAGCCTGACGCTCATGGAGTATGATCCGCAGGAACTGGCTCTCCTGTTGGAGGCTTCTCACGGTATTCAATCTCGCGCTGGCTTGCACTGTGCTCCAAAAATGCACCGTGCACTCGGCACCTTCGCGGGTGGGGGAACCTTGCGGCTAAGCCTTGGTTGGTCCACCACGCAGGACGAAATCGAGCAGACAGTCCAGGCCTTCGAGGCAACGGTAAGTGGCTAGTGCATTGTCAGGTCTAAAATTAGGATAAGCCTTTTAGTCCTGCGTGCCCAATGCCCTGAGGTACGAAGAGCGTGGAACGATGCGTGAATCGACCACGCCCATCGCCGACTGACCCTTGTCCCCTGCCTATTGTCCATGCCCCATTCCAATAAAAAAGCAGCTTTGCCGACGCCTCAGCCCTCTACCGAGCCTTCCTCTCCAATACCGTGGTATCAAGACGGGCTGCGGTTTCAGTGTACGGGTTGTGGCGATTGCTGTACTGGGGCGCCTGGCTATGTTTGGGTCAATCAGGCCGAAATTACCGCTATGGCGAAACGACTTGGGCTGAGCTTAGAAGAGTTTGAGGCTCAATATGTTCGCAAGGTGGGTATTCGCCGTAGCCTGGTGGAATATGCGAATGGCGATTGTGTCTTTTTTGACTCGAATAGTCGTAAATGTTCGGTTTATGAGCAACGTCCCCGGCAATGTCGGACTTGGCCTTTCTGGAAGTCGAATCTCAGCACCCCTCAATCGTGGGGTGAGACTTGTCTCCACTGTCCTGGGAGTGGTAGAGGCAAGCTGTATCAGCTAGCAGAAATCGACAAGCAAGCAGCAGTGATCCATGTTTAACCTCTATGCATGAATTGAGCCAGTTCACTCACGAAATGACATCTTCCCGATGGTGGAAACTTGACACTAGTGCTTACGCCAATTACACTTGGAGCGAGATCGATGGTGCTGTAAACCAGCTTGGCTGGGGTGTCTTCCGAGACCTGTTGACGGCACTACGACCCGTTCATTCCTCCTCCAAAAGAGCATTTTCCCGTGGCAACATGGGGCTCTGGCGATCCGGGGAGGTTTGAGATAATCCTGGCTAGGGGATCTCGTCGTGACCAAGAAAGAAATCGTCAAAACCATCTCGGAAGAAATTGGGCTGACTCAGCTCAAGACCAAGGAAATTGTCCAAAAAACGTTTGATGCCATTGTTGACACCCTGGTGGAAGATAAACGGATCGAATTGCGCAATTTCGGCGTATTCGAAGTAAAAAAACGGGCGGCACGCAAAGCCCGCAACCCTCGGACGGGTGAAAAGGTTTATGTGCCGGAAAAGTTTGTTGTGACATTCAAGCCTGGTAAGGAGATGGAAGAGCGGGTGCACGAACTGGAACAACGCGCTGCCAGGGCTGCTGCCCTCAAGGCGAAGCAAAATAGCGCGGTTTCAACGGAAGGTGGTACCCCCGTGATCGCACCCGCTTCTCCAATTACAGGGTCTCCAATTACAGGGGTTCCAAGGACAGGGTCTCCAAGGACAGGGTCTCCAAGGACAGGGGGGGCCCCCACGAATGGGCCTCCCACGGCTGGTTCACCTACGGTTGGGTCTCCCACATCAGCATCTCCGTCAACAGCTTCTCCTGCAACTGGGTCTCCTGCAGCTGGGTCTCCTACAGCTGGGTCTCCTACAGCTGGGTCTCCTACAGCTGGGCCCCCCTCGGCAGCGGGGGATGGCTATTCTCCTTAAGAATATTTGGGAGCAAAGCCTGGATGCATTTCTAAGCTGTGGAAGGGGGCCTCCAGAATGCCCTGGGCGCACAGCTCGGTCATCGCTACGATTCGCACACCATTCCCAGGTGGGGGTGTTGTTTTCTGTCCATAGGCGAATGACTACGCTTTTCACCAGACGCTGAGGTTCAGCGTCCATAACATAGGGGTATTGTTGGCATTTTGCCGGTTGACAATCCCTTTTCAAGCTCATGGAGGAGCACCCAGATGCGAATATGGGCAATACGAAAATGGCTGCTGATACTGGTCACAGCCTGCTCGTTGAGCGCAAGTACGGGTTGTCTTGTGCCGATTTATTCGGCCGATCCATCTCGACGCGCCCAGCAATTGATTTTTTCGTCAGAAAATTTACGAGCCATGCTGGACGAGTGGGAACGCATCTGGTTCCTGGATCAGCCTAGCCATATGACGCCACATAATATCCACGGTGGTATTATTTAGCTGTTTGATACGGCTGAGTTGTATGTCTCGCAAATACAGACCGCCAATATGGTATTGGCGGCATGTGGTGGCGATTGCGATCTATGTGGGCCAAGAAATTTGGGTTGGGCCTCGACTCCTTCCGGGAGTCGGGTAAGGGCGTGTGCGCCTAACGAAAAGAATGGTTGCTTCCAATTGCCAGCCACCTTCATTGTTGGGTAAATTAAGTACTTTCAAGCAGTGGCCGATGAAGCCGACCTGGGCAGCGCGGCTAGCGATTAAAAGCGTCGGTACCCAGACGGCTTATTGCCCTGGGAAAACCCCCGGCTTTGCCGGGGGACTGGCAGAGTTCGACAGTTCCGTAGTGATATTGCTCGTACTCGTACTCGACTGGAACCATTGCATTCAACAGAAACATAAGGCCATGGATATTGATGATGACCGACCTTGCCTCCC
>JAJRWS010000558.1 GCA_024276705.1 Planctomycetota bacterium
AAAAGTCACGTGCCCCAGTTTGTTACTGCGGATCTGGCTCATCTACCTTTTGCAGATGGTTCCTTCGATTGCATCACTTGCGGGTATGTGCTGGAGCATTTACCCGACCCGGCGCCCGGATGGCAACAGATCGCCCGGGTGTTGCAAACAGGAGGCCGGTTGTTTTTATTGACCACCGAAGATAGTTTTTCGGGTGCTTGGACCAGTCGTCTTTGGTACTGCCGTACCTACAACCGTAGTGAATTGATGCGACTATGCGAGCAGTACGGATTGCGATGGAAACAGGAGCTTTGGTTCACGCGGATGCACAAAGCGATCCGCGCGGGGGGGATTTGCGTGGAGATCCAAAAGCGGTAGTTCTGGGCCTCGAGTCGTACTCGTACTCAGGCGCCAGCCGGTACTCGTACTCGTACTCGTACTCGTACTCGTACTCGAAAGGAACGACGATGGCGAACCAATCTTCGATCACGATCGATTGGATGTTTATCGCCTCTCGATCGATTACGTTGCTTCCGCGTTCAAGGTCGCGAAGGATCTCAGCGGCCTTCATCGTCATGCTCGTGACCAATGGCTTCGAGCGGCACAATCGATTCCGCTGAATATTGCCGAGGGTAACGGAAAGCGAAGTCTCAAACGCATCGTATCGATGCTAACGCGATTGATTGCGCGTTGTGACGTGGCCCGAGAGGATTCCGCGGAGTACAATGCAAACGGCGAGTACGAGTACGAGTACCGCGATGCTGAGTACGAGTACGAAACCAAAACGCAATGATGCCAGAACGAAAGGATGCACCAGAACCGGAATTAGCCGGCGAATTCGCTTCGCTCAGTTACGTCCACTCCCGGTCTGGTGATCCAGGACGTTCGGTAATTCGGTGTTTCGGTATGATTGCAAAACGGTACACTGAAACACCGAACAACACTATCCCTTCACCAGCTCCAGCAGGGCCAGTTCGGGTGGGCAGTTCCAGCGGATGGGCGTTTCGCCTGAAATTCCTCGGGTGACATGCATCACGGTATCCTCTTCTCGGAAGACACCTCCGGCATAACGAGTGCCATGTTTACTGGGGCACGCAACCGGTCCCAGCAGCGGCAGGCAAATCTGGCCGCCATGGGTATGGCCTGCCAGCACCAGGTCGACATGGTGCTGGCGGCACCACGCAAATTGATCCGGAGAATGGGTCAGTACGAGCCGCAAAGGTTGAGGTACGGACGGATGGGGGGTGGTGGCCGATGGTCCCAACGGAACGGAGCCGGGCAAGTTTGCCGGCGGTGAAAACCAGGGTAGCTCATTGCCCGCCACAACGGCGGGGGCGTCATGGAACGTGGCGAGTACCGAGCGGCCGCCCACGTCGATCCAGCCCAGCTCGGAGAGTGATTCACGAGTCTGAGTGAAATCGACGAAACGGTCGTGATTGCCGAGAATAAAAAACTTGCCGAACCGGGACTGCATGCGTCCTAGCGACTCGGCGAACCAAGGGCGGCAGGTTTCATTTTCTATAATGTCTCCAGTCAGAGCGATGACGTCCGGCTGCAGGGCGTTGACTTCGTCGGCAATAAGCCGGTAAAACGCCCGGTCGATTTTTCCGGTCATGTGCAAGTCGCTAATGTGGACGATGGTAAGACCGTGGCAGGCCGTGTCGAGTTGGGGCAGAGCAATTTTTTTCTTCTCCACCGAGAGCTTCAGTACTTGATTGGCTGGCAAACGACACATCAGTTGCGTGAGACGATCCGCGGGCAATTCGCTGGAACTCATGGAGGCCAGGTTGAGCAACTGAACCTGGCGTTCCTTGAGCGTTTTCGGATGGTCGGCTCGGCGTGGGCCAAGAAACCGCCAGAGGATCATGGCTCCTCCGCCCAGGGCGCACAGATTGAGATAGATCGATTGCCAGAGGTCCGGTTGCCAGGTGGAAGCAGTAATAAAATCTGCCGGGGTATGCCCCGTCGAGCCGTGCAGTACGCCCCCAAGCTGCCAGACCGTCCATGAATAGGCAATCGACAAGGGGATCCCGACGAATGCCAACACACAGAGGAGGGTCAACAGATCAATGATCCAGCGTGGTCCTGCCCAGGCATGGATTCGGTTGACCCAGCCAACCCATAGAAAACCATGCCCAAAACAGGCCAGCAGGAGAATCAATGGAAGGAGCATGGCGTGGAGAAGGGGACAGGAATTTATGATTGATGATTTATGATGGATGAACAAATAAAAATGTAAGGGATGCTTGTCGGAGCTCTTGTCGCATGAGATCCCAGCTCAAGATCCCAGTTCATCAATCAACAATCAACCATCATCGATTTAGGCGTTCTTCCCCTGTTCCCTCTCCACCATTTCTTCGATGGTGCTAACTAACTGGTCCAACCGAAAAGGTTTGTAGAGTATTGTGTTGACCCCTGCCTGGCGGGCTTTGAGAATCGTGTGCCCTGGGTCATAACCAAACCCGGTCATCAGCACCAGAGGTACGTGGTTGGTAATCTCACGAAGTTTCAGGAAAAGCTCATATCCGTTCATGTCCGGTAGACGGATGTCCGCGATGATCACGTCATAGTTGTCATCCGCATCCAAGTTGCGAACCATGTAAGTTGCTTCGTTGCCATCATGGGCCGTTTCGACAATTGCGTGATAGCGTTCCAGCAGTTCGTGGGCGGCACTACGGACCGAGGCATCTGCGTCAATCACCAAAATCCGTTTGCCTGCAACGAGTGGACGTGTCTCCAGGGCACAACTGAGTAGTGCTTTGGAGGGAGCCATCGTTTGCCCCACTTTCTGGATGACACGTTTAATGTCCCGAGTATTTTTGAGAATTCTTTGCAAACGTTCCACGACGTCAGGCGCATGACCAATGTATCGTTCCAGCACATTGACCGCGTCATTCAATACTTCGTCAACAGGTCTGGCTACCGCGCTGTGGATGGCTTCGACACTGGCGGCCGCGGTGCTGGCTTTTTCCGCTGCCAGAAGTTCCAGCGTATTCAAGGCTGTGGCGACATTGCGGGCGAACAGTTCCAGAAACTGCAGATCGCTTTCGGTGAAGGCATTCGGTTCGGAGCTTTCCACATTAAGAGTGCCAACCACTTGTTCGTGGAGTAGCAGGGGCACGGTCAGGGAGCTGCGAGCTCCTTTTGCCCCCTCTAAATAAAGAGGATCCTCGGTTATGTTTTCACACAAATAGCTCTTGCCTGTGGCCGCGACAAATCCGGTGACTCCGTAGCCTTCCGCCCCGGATTGCAATTGACGTTCTTCGGCGTCCGGTTCCATTCCGGTCGAAAGAAGTGGTTCGAGGATCCCGGTGCTCTGATCGAGCATGCGGATTTCCACCACATCGAGTTGCAAAATATCTTGGGTACAATGCAAGATATTTTCCTTTAGCAATTCAATACGTTCCGCGACGGTCAAGTTGGCGACTTCTTCGGTTGTCAAGTCGGCGAGTTCGGTGCTGGCCTGATGGATGGCAGCCAGTTTCTGCTGCTGCATCACCTCATCGCTGATGTCATGGATGGTCACGATAAGATGTTCGGGCGCAACGGTTTCGCTCGAGGTGCCTTTCAGGAGACCTTTGGCATCATCTTCGAGCAAAGGAGCCGCATGCAGGCGATAGTAGCGATTGTCCGCGCAACGTAAGGTCGACGCACTGCGCTGGTGTGTGGCCAGGGCGGTATGGAACGGGCAAAAATCAGGCCCTAATATTTCGGGACTGCCCAGGACATGATAAAAATTTTCACCCACCACCTGGTCCAAACGGCTCCATTCTTGCAAACGGCCATTGCCCCACAGAATCGTATTTTGGCTATCCAGCAACACGACTCCATCGGGCATCTCCTGAAGCAACCGGTCGTTTTGGAGCAGGCGGCCTAGTTCCACGGCCTTCGAGAAATACTTGGCATCCACATACAATGCGTCGTATGGGTTATGGGCCAGGCGGGCGAGGGCTTTAAACGGAGAACCCACCACATCGATTTCCACGCCAACGCCAAGACGCTTCCGCAAATCCACGCGCGAACCGTGGATATCCCCGAGATAGAGAATCTTGGGCTGCGCGGGCGATTGAGCGCTTGCAGAGGGCTGTGGGTTTTTCGACACCTTGGTTTCTGACACCACAATTCTCAGAGTTGTAGATCTAGTGTAAAAGTAAGGCTAAGGCTTGACCTGACGCATGCCGGGCAGGGCCGAATCACGCAGGGTTGTTGCCAACATGCCACTGGCCCATCCTTCCACTTCCCAGAGTATAGGCAGCATAGCGGGAGCCAACAAGCTAGCTAATACCCGCTTCTACTGGCATCGGCACGTTTTCCACATCCAGGTGAGTGGCCCCTTGGAAAAATTAAAGAGGAAGGAACGTGGGACGACTCTTGTTCAGAATTTCCCGTACAATCCGAGCTTGTCAAGCCCGTAGCCCCATATGCCAATCGCCTTAGAAACTCAGGCGAGGAACCTCCTCTCCCACAAAGAACAGCTCAACGGGCTATTAAGGACCCAAGGAGTTGCGTACAATCCATGGCCCTTTCCCGCCTCGAGGGTAGTAGCCTGCTTCCCCCCTCCCGATATTGTTTGGGTCCCGAGGCATGAATCCGGGGGGGGCTAAAGATCCAGTGGACCAGAGTCCCTGAGAAATAGGAGTCTAGAGAGGCGGAATGCCTGAACTGGACCTCCTGAACTGGGCCTCCTGAACTGGGCCTCCTGAACTGGGCCTCCTGAACTGGACCTCCTGAACTGGACCTCCTGAACTGGACCTCCTGAACTGGACCTCCT
>JAJRWS010000559.1 GCA_024276705.1 Planctomycetota bacterium
AGCGGGCCGCGATCCTGTAATGCGTTGCAGGCGGACCATATCGGCCACGACGTCGGGCAGGTGGGGCAGAGTCGCTCCTACCGTTAATTCGTCCACGGGTAGCACCGGTCCCGATTCTTTGGCTTCGGTGCGACCCTGACGCAAACCGACAACGGTTGCCAATGCCTGGAAGATTTCGGCGGGGACCAGTTGTTCGGATACTCCCCACTTGAATACACGCTTGATGCGGCCAAGATTCTGGTTGATGCTCCTGCGAGACAACCTCGATTCTATTTGCTTCAATCGGATTGCCTTCAACGCCAACGGCCCAAACTCAGTGGCAGGGACGTTGCCGTACAGCTCACGGACTAGCCGCATGGCAACTTTGATACTGGCCTGCTCGCTAGTTGGCTTCCCGTTTTTCACATAGTGAGACTTTGCGAACCGCCAGTAGTGGACAATCAGTTCGGTGACCGTCAGGGCCTCGCCAGATTCTTCCGGCGATTGTCGGCCCCTGACTAACCACTCTGCTATCATCCGATCGTACTCGATTCGGCTGGCCTTGGTCCCGTGAGGACCGAGATAATGGTCCTTGCTGTTGATGGTACAGACGGCTTGGCCGCTTGCCCGGTGTTTCCGATATTTGGGTACGGATTGTCCTACAGTTCTTGGCATCGTGCGTACTCTCCCACATGTTGTGGTCGAATAAAACGGTATTTACCGTTTTATTCGACTCAGGAAAGCCGCACTGCCAACCGCTGGCAGGTGAAAAAACTACTATTTTTCCAGCTTATTTCGTTAGTCGGGCCGACAGGATTCGAACCTGCGACCTTTTGACCCCCAGTCAAACGCGCTACCAGACTGCGCCACGGCCCGAACTTATTCTTTGTAGGTTACTCAGGGATTTTAGTGGCTAATCGGGAAACACTCGTATTTCAGAGGTATTTGAGATTTCACCATTAGGAACCGATGAGCCCCTCCGCCTTCGCCCTCAGATCCGCCTTTCGCCCTACTGTTGAGGCATACGTGAGGGGATGGCGTGAGGGGCGGCCCCTCTGTCGAGCCTGAGCGGAAGCCTTTGACGATACACTTAAACCAGCCACTAAAACTCCTGAAGAACCATTTTGTAATCTGAGTCGTCGAATGGTACTTTTGGTACTTTTTCATCGAGTATTTGGTACTTTTTTATCGAGTAATTTTCACCTTTAAATCCACTTGAAGTGCCCAGTCAGATAATTGTCTATTTTAACAAACTGCAGGCCGAGGCCCAACTATTTCCAGGATGTGCTGAAAGCTGCTACTACTCCTGCCTCCTAATGCGAGATTGCCCTTGCGAAGTGCGCCAGAAAATCTCTATCAGACCCGTTGGCATACATTCTCGACAAAAACCTTCTCTTTGCAAGGAGTAGAAAAAGCATCCCCTTGTCAGAGCCTTACAGGCGATTCTCCGAGATTCTCTCGATTTCCAACGAGTATTATGCCAATGCAGCAGTCTTCATTACTACTCCTGCGATTTCGGGAGAGAACGGTCATATGACTAGCTGAAAAAAGAAAGGCATCGTCATATGTACAGCCGTTCTGAGCGGATACTGGAAAAACTTCCACAGACCTGGCGGCTGGAATAATAGGCGGAAAAGAAAATTGTGCGTATTTTGCAAGTCTTGGGATGCGATAGCTGCCAAGGGAAGAATCAAAATGGCCGAATTGGCGTACCTAGGTTTTCTGCTCATTGCGTAAAATGCACAAGGTTTTGCGCAGTCTGCCCGGGGAAATCGTTGACTTCCCTCCAGTCTGGCAACATACTGCGCTGCGGGTTGTACGGATTAGTAGCCCTCACTTTTCTTCAGCAGGTTCTAGCATCATTCATTGACACATCGGCTTTTTCTGTTGGCCTCTTCCTATACGTGGAGTGAGTTGCGTGTGAAAGGGGCGCTACACCGTCTTTTGAGAAACGATAAGAGATTGCGGCAGTTTAAACATTTTAACGTTTGTGTTCGTTCCTTTTTTTTGTGGGAGGTTGTTCTAATGAGATTTACTTCTAAGTTTTTGGCTTTGGCCTGCGTACTCGTAGTTGGGTTGGCTTATGTTAGCCAAGCCGATGCTCAGCTAGTTGGTCTGTGGGAATTCGAGGACGCTGGCAATTTAACGGCAGCAACGATTGGGTCAGATCTTGTCCTTACGGGGTCGGATGCTGCTGTCGCGGGTAGTGGTGGACCCGACACAGGTGCGTCGGCATTGGATCTTTTCTCGATAGATGTCAATCAGCTTCCTAATATCGTTCCTACTGGTGGCGGTTTCTATACCGTGCCCAATGCCATCGGTGCCAACGGTGGCGGCGCCAGAACGAACGCCTTTACTCTTGTGATGGATGTCAAGTTTCCTGGTGGGGTTCCTGGATTTATCGCTCTCGCAGAATTCGATGCCGATCTTGATCCGGCTTCCGACTCCGATTATTTTCTCGATGAAGATGGGGCGAACGATCGAATAGGCGTTGGGAGTGAGGGATATGTAGAAACCGTGGGGAATCTTGGCACCGATTGGCATCGGATCGTGTTGAGCGTAGAAAATGGTGTGAAAAGAACGACCTACATTGATGGCACAGATCTTGGTGATCACGATTTGGGTAGTATCGATGGTCGCTGGTCGTTGGATGGCGACTTCGAAGTCTTCTTGGATGGCGACCTGGGTGAGGAAGAGCTTACCTATGTATCGAACCTTGCGCTCTTTGGTTCGGCGTTGAGTGCTAATCAGGTCGCCAATCTCGGCGGTGCTGGAAGGCAGATCGTCCCTGAACCAAGCTCGATGGCTTTGATCGTGCTGTTTGGGCTCGGCCTATCAGCGACAACTCGACGTAAGCGATAGAAAGAGTTCTTTTGTTTTCTGTTGAAGTGAGAACAAACAGGATAGGTACGGCGGCTTGGTTGTTTACAGCCGTCGCACCTAATATTCCTTATTTCCCTGATACAAAATGTTTTTTGCAACTGGACTGTTCTTGTAATTAGAGGAGGTGGATCTAATGAGATTTGTATCTAAGTTTATGGCTTTTGCCTGCGTAACCGTGGTCGGGTTGGCTTTTGTAAGTCAATCCAACGCGGGGCTCGTCGGCCTGTGGCAGTTTGAAGATGGTGGTGACCTCACCGCCGAGACGCTGGTTGGTGGCCCGCTTGTCCTTACCGGATCAGACGCAGCTGTCCCTGGTCCCGGTGTGCCAGACAGCGGTGCGGCTTCGCTTGGCGAGGGCGATTTTTATACAGCCAATAATTCAATCGGTGCGAATGGTGGCGGAACTCTGACGAACCAATACACAATCTTGATGGATATCAAAGATTCGTCGTCAGGATTCAACGCATTGCTCGACATGGATTTGGGTGGCGATGGCGACCTGTTCATCAACGATGATGGCGGCGTCGGAATCAGTGGCGAGTATGCTGGCGTTGTGAACGATGGAGAGTGGCGTCGTGTGGTTGCTGTCTACGATCTTGGCTCTGCGGGACCGTTGACTATTTACATTGACGGTGTGTTAGCGCAGACAATTAGTTCGGGGGACATTAGCGGCGGTGGCGTCGTGGATGGTCGCTTTGCCTTGCAAAATACGTTTACTGTTTTTTCAGATAATGGCGGCGGCGAAGAGTTCACTACGTCTATCTCCACTCTGGCTCTGTTCGATTCCGCATTGGGTTCCGGTGCGGTAGTCTCCCTTGGAGGAGCAGGTCCGGTGATTCCCGAACCAAGCACGATGGCTTTAATGCTGATGTTTGGGCTTGGCCTGTCAGTGACAAGTAAGCGGAGGCGGTAGGGGTAGATCGCCTTTTATTACCGTAGGGGTACGGCGGGGCGGTGATTTGCACCCGCCGTATCCCTATCTAGTTAAAGTGAAAGTAGAGCAACGATTGCAAAAGTAAATCGGAGCAAGAAGATCATTGACTTGAAGGCCGGAGGAGAAATGTGGATGACGATTGTTTGCTCAATATGCGCGAGCCTTAGATATCTGCGAAACACGAAAAAAGTTTTTGGTGGATTGGCAGTTTGCCTTGGGATATTTACCGGTGACTTGATGGCAGTCGATATCGATACGACGTGGGACTTCAACGGCAATCTGACCGCTACTAGTGGTTCAGCGACAATGAGTTACCGTGGCGACATGGGGACTAACAATGTTGACTTTTTTGCGTCGGAACAGGATTTGGGACTGGCAATGCCTTTTGGTGACAACTCTGGCGTTATGCGGTTCCAGCCCACCACGCCGAACCAAGGCTTGACGGTCAAGCTGAACAACGGCGGCGCGATGGTCAGCGACTATACGATGGTCTGGGACGTCTTCCGGCCAGGGCCTAGCTGGGATAGCTGGATGCCTCTCTACCAGACGGATGTGAATAACAACGACGACGCCGACTTTTTCATCAACCCGAGCGATGGCATTGGTATCAGCTCGCAGTATGCAGGCACAGTAACCAACGCTCGCAGCAATATTTCCTGGGACCGCATCGCTGTGACCCGATCTGTCGATGGCACAATGCGAAAGTACCTTGATGGAACATTGGTCGGTACGCAGACGGATGCCTCAAGCCCGCGGTGGGACATTTCTGGAGGTTCGTTCAACATTCTTGCCGACAACAATGATGAAAGCTCACTGGGCTTCATTAGCAGTTTTCGGTTTGTCGACAGCGTGATGAGTGGGTCAGAAATTTCTGACCTCGGGGCAGTCCACGCTGGTGGGGCGAATACCCCTGGGCAGCAGATCACAACCGACCCTGCAGTGGTCTCGCCCGGTTCGTTTACTATTGCCTTCCTCGGAGATACACAGAACTACAGTTCTGGCAACCCGGGAATTTCTAGTCAGATCACTCAATGGGTAGCAGACAACAAAGTTGCCCGTAACATCCAGTTCCTCGTCCAAGATGGCGACATCGTCAATAGCGATGCGACGAATCAGTGGGACAATGCTCGTTCGGCTATGGAGAACCTTGATGGCGTGGTGCCCTACGCTTTGGTCCGTGGAAATCATGACAGAGGATCACAGTTCGACTTTCCGACTCGATTTGGCCCCGGTTCTCCTTATAGCGAGCAACCGACTCTCGCAGGATTTTACGAAGTGCCTGGACAGGCCACTTGGGACATGCGGAACACTTATCACAAGTTCGAGGCGAACGGCCAAAAGATTATGGTGCTTACGATCGATGTTTCTGCCGGGAACGATGTGGTAGCGTGGGCCGGCGGAATTATCGCGGCGAATCAGGATTACCGAGTGATTATTGATACCCATGCGTATCTCTACGATGGTGGCGAACGCTTCAACAATGCTCCCGATCCGGAGAGTCCGGGTTTGACGTTTGACCAAGCTCGCGATGTACTATTGCGTCCAGGTTTTGCAGCCGATGCGGTTTTCAACGGTGCCGCATACGGTGGACAGGATGGCGAGACACTTTGGAATACACTTGTTTCGAAATACCAAAATGTCTCGTTGGTGCTTGCGGGTCATCAGTTTGAGGACTTCGATGAGTTTAAATACAAACTCGATCAAGGTGATTGGGGCAATGATGTATATGAGCTACTCGTCGACCCACAGAATATGGCCAACGGCGGCAACGGATGGATTCGTTTACTTGAATTCGACGCCAATGGCAGTACGGTTCGAGTCAAGACTTACTCACCCTTCCTGGATCAATGGGACACGTCGGCTGACAACTTCTACGAGATTGAATTGTCAGCTCTACCAGGACTGCCCACGGTGGACATCAACGGCGACGGTTTTGTTTCTGGTGATGGGACAGGCACCTATGAGACAGATGACGTGGTGGCTTTCGTCTCTCTCTGGCTGCAGCCCAACACTTTTGATAACCCTAATCCGGCCGATTTGAATTTAGATGGCATTGCCAATCTTACTGATTGGGCAATTCTAAATGCTGAAAATCCGTCACTGGGTTCGGCCATTGCAGCAGCAGTTTCGGGAATAAATGTACCTGAGCCTAACGCGTTGTTTCTTGCTACCACGGCATGGCTCAGTATCGTGATTATTAGTCAGAGGAGACCATTTTAGCAGTTCACTTTTTGTAGCTTCACTCGTTGTACTTGTTTTTTGTGCTAGCGCAGGATTTAGTTTTGTTCGCGCAATTTTTTTCCAACACTTGTAGGAGGATCTCTGATGAAATTCAAATGGCGACAATTACTTGCCGTTGTCTTAGCGATAACAGCGATGGCAATGTCAAATGATGCGAACGCCCAACTCGTTGGCCTTTGGGAATTTGAGAATAGTGGGAATCTCAATCAGGCGACCATCGGTAGTGATTTGGTCACGACGGGAGCAATCCTTTCTCGAGCAGGTAGTGGTGGGACAGACGTGGGAGGAGCCTCGGTAGCGCTTGACCAATTTTTTACCGTAACTAATCCCATCGGCGCGAATGGCGGTGGAACAACGAAAACGAACGAATTCACGTTTGTGATGGATATCAACGATGCGTCTGATGGTTTCAACGCCTTGTGGGATATGGATGAGGATGGCACAGGCACGGATGCTGATTTTTTCATCAACGGTGACGATGGTGTTGGAATTGGTGGCAATTATGTAGGAACCATCAACGACGACACTTGGCGTCGCTTGGTGGTAGTCTACGATCTCGGTTCTGCGGATCCGATCACAACTTTTATCGATGGCAATTTGAACAGTACTATCTTTAATGGTGACGCGGGCATCGACGACCGGTTCGGTTTGCAAAGCACGTTCACGCTCTTTTCCGATAACGGTGGTGGCGAGGAGATTGAAACCTTTGTCTCCAATTTTGCTCTCTTTGAGAACGCACTGAGTGTCAATGAGGCTATCGCCCTTGGTGTTGCCGGCGATCCGATTGTTTTCAACCCGATCGAAGTGCTTACTGTCGAGATTGATCGCGACTTGGGTGCGGTTACGCTGAGTAACAATGACATTGGCGCTGCGCAGGCAATCAAAGGTTATTCGATTACGTCTGCAGCTGGGGCACTAATCGAATTGAATTACACGCCCCTTGCTGATGGAGATGCCAACTGGTTGCAATCGACTGCTCCTGGCGCTACTGACGACTTGAGCGAAGTTCATCTAACAACCGGTACGATTGCCGACGGCGCTTCGATTATGCTTGACGATGGCACCAATGGTGCTTGGCTTCAATACTGGAATGAAGATGATATCAAGTTTGAGTATCTTGACGGCAACGGCGATACTATCGTCGGCGAAGTCATTTTTTCTGGAAGTGCTCAAACTGCACCGTTTGCATTTGGCGACCTCAACTTTGATGGTAGTCTCGACTTAGCTGATTGGAACGTATACATCGCCGGTTTGGGCACCGATCTGACTGGCATGACCATTGCAGAAGCCTATTCCTCTGGTGACATGACAGGAGATATCGTGAACGACTATGCTGACTTTCTTTCGTTTAAGGCCGCTTTTGAGACGGCGAATGGTGTTGGTTCCTTTGAAGGCATGCTCGCGAGCGTGCCAGAACCTTCCTCGCTCCTGTTAGGACTGCTCCTCGCGGTTGGATTGGTTGCAAGTCGGGTTCGATTGCTACGCCCTGTAATGAGTACGGTAGCAGTCGCTCTCGTCTTCATGGTCGTTCTAGGCGGCCAGGCAAACGCTCAACTCGTTGGTTTATGGGAGTTTGAAAACAGTGGCAACCTGTCCCTAGCAACCATCGGTAGCGATTTGGTGCTGACCGGGTCGGATACGGCCGTCGCGGGTAGCGGCGGAACTGACACAGGTGCGTCCGCGTTGGATAACTTTGCCAATCCCGGCGGTGGTTACTACACAGTTCTCAATTCAATTGGTGCCAACGGTGGCGGGACACGAACGAATTCCTTTACGTTGCTGATGGATTTCCAAAATCCTGGTGGTGTGAACGAATTTAACGGCATCTATGAATTTGATGGCGTAGCCGCTTCCGACTCAGACTATTTCAGTGATGAGGATGGTCCTGGTAGCACACGATTTGGTGTTGGTAGTGAAGGGTATGTTAGTACGGCCAATGAAGTGGGTAGTGCATGGAATCGGCTCGTCCTGAGCGTCGAAAACGGCGTGGCTCGTGCGTCGTATGTGAATGGTGTCCTTCTCGGAGCCCATGATGTTGGGACTGTCGATGGTCGTTGGTCGTTGGATGGCGATTTCGAAGTTTTGTGGGACCGTGATGGTGGCGAGGAAATCCTCACAAACATTTCTAACCTAGCCCTCTTTGGGACTGGCCTTAGCTCGCTGCAAGTTAGCCAACTCGGTGTTGCAGGAGATCCTATCTTTTTCTCCGATCCTAATCTCACCTTGGAAGTCAACAAGACCACGGGAAGTATGAAACTGATTAACAAATCAGGCTTCGACTTTTCCGAGGATATCAACTTCTATGAAATTACCAGCGCAGGCGGTGCATTGAACAAAAATGGCTGGTTCAGTTTTGATGCCCAAAACTTCGATTCCGATGGATTCGGCACTGGACAAAGTTGGGACGAAGGGGGTGGCTCGGATTCCAACCTGTTGACCGAGGCCTTTTTGCTCGGCGGTTCGTCTTTTGCTGACACCGACTCCGCGATTCTGGGAACGGCGTTTGACCCTTCGGTCTTTGGAGCCAGCGATGGCGATTTGGAATTCTTTTTTGGCCTTGCCGATTCGGGCTCGCGAATTCAAGGGATTGTTGAGTATGTCACCGGAGGTTTCCTGGAGGCCGATTTTGACCAGGACGGGGATGTCGATGCGACTGACTTGCAGACGTTGCGTACGGCTTTCGGAGTCAATGCGAGTGGCGATACCGACGGCGATGGAGACACCGATGGTCGCGACTTCATGACTTGGCAGCGTCAATTTTCGCCAGGAGCCCTCTCGGCAGGAGTTGCTGTGCCCGAACCTAGCACACTCGGTTTACTGGGTATGTTGGCAGTTGGGCTGACGATGCGTCTCGCTGGCCGCAGTACTGGGAGGAAACAATAGCAGGCAATCTCCTGCAATATTCGCTTGACCTTGATATCGAACTAGGGTTGCAAGTTACTTGTCACCTAGCGACTTAGCTATTGACTAGTATCCCAGCCTTTTTGGCAGCATGATCTGATGATCCCCCTCCCTTGAAGGGAGGGGGATTTTTTTCCGCACCTCGTTTAAGTCATAAGAGTATTCTATGAAGTATCGAAGTATTATTACTTTTCTGCTGTTCGGTTTGGGAATTGCCGGAGGCGATTGGGCTGTGAATCAGGCAGAAGCGGGGCAATTGAAAAAGTCGTTGTTCTTTGGTATCGATGCGCTCGGGTTCGGCGAGCAGGGGTTTAGTGTCACGAACACTCCCTTCATGGACAGCCTCATTAACGGAACGTGGCAGTCGGGTTACAACGGGGCCTATTCCGATCAGGCGTTTGTCGGCGGCGTCCTGGGTACGCCAACGCAGCAAACTACCGTCAGTGGACCTGGCTGGAGTACGATGCTCACCGGAGTGTGGACTGATCGGCATGGTGTGACAGGCAACGGCTCCAGTTTTAATAATGGTGACTATGTGAATAATCCGACCTATCTTGCGACGCTTAAAGAAGCGATTCCTACGCTTTCGACGGCCAGTTATGTTTATTGGCCTCCTATCGAAAACAACATTATCGGTTCGATCGGCAATGACGGCGACCCGACGAACTATACTAGTTTTAGCGCCTCCTATAGCAACGACGTCAATACCGTAAACGCGGCCGTCGCCGGGATCAGCGATGTGGGTGGACTTGATCCTGATGCCGTTTTTATCTCTGTCGATCTGGTCGATGCGGCTGGGCATGCCTGTGGTAGTTCTGGCGCATGTTATTCGCAAGCGATTATGACGGCTGATGGTTTTGTGGGGCAGGCTCTTGCCGCGATTGCAAACCGGCCCAATTTTGCCAACGAAGATTGGCAAATCGTGATCACCGCCGACCACGGGTCACGTGCCAATGGTGGTCATGGGGGCCAATCGGTTCTGGAGCGGACCGTCCCGTTTATTGTTGCCAGCAAGAATACGAACCAAGGCGGTTTAGCAGTGGGTGTTTCGCATGCCGACGTCTCGCCTACCGTCCTTGACCATTTCGGAGTCGAAATTCCAAGCCGTTACTTTGGTATTTCACGGGCTGCAGGAGCCGTTATAGGCAATCCTGACGTCAACGGAGATGGCAGCGTTTCGGGCGATGGCACCGGCACGTTCGAGAACGATGATGTCGTCGCGTTTATCTCCTTCTGGCTACAGCCCAATACGATTACGAACCCTAATCCGGCGGATTTCAATTCGGACGGTATCACCGACTTGGCCGACTGGGCGTTTCTCAACAGTTTTAATCCGTCGATGGGTGCTTTAATCCTAGCTGGATTGCCTGTACCGGAGCCAAGCAGTCTTGCAATAATTTTGACACTCGCCTGCATGTTCGGTGTTCGACGTGACTGCCGCAGCTAGCGTTAGAAGTGTGGCAATTGCCGTTTATTGAGCCTTTGGCGGTGATGTTTTTAGGAAGTTATGGAGTCCGTTCAAGTTGTCGGTGCCGATCAAGTCGACTTTTGCCTCAGCCAAAACATGCCACATGGCAGTATTGTCTGTGGTAGCCCAGAATCTTAGACGCTGTCCTGCTGCATGAGCCCTTTGAACTATTTTTTGCAATTTTGCCTTTTCTTCAGGAGGAAAAACACCACGACCATTCCATTTGAAATGTGAGGGCCAGCGATCGCTGATCAATGGCATGAGCGATGCAGGCGTCGAACTGCCCAAATCTGACAGGCGTCCATCTACCGCCGCCCAGCGGCGAGGTTGAGTTGCCATGAATTCGGTAGGCCGATTCCCAGAGACAATGATCGTTACTGCCCCAGGCGTTACGCTGGTTGATGTAAACTCGGTCAATAGGTTTTGATAGCGGGCCAGACATTTTTCCAGCGCCAAGTACGTAGGCTTTGCCGCTGTTTTGAAATCGATCAACAGAGTGAATGGCGCTCGTGACTCAAAGACACTTCCGTTGTTTTGTTGGATGCGATCTTTCAACGGATCCAGATAGAGCTTTTCGAGGGTCTGCCCGTTGATTAAATCCTTTCGATCATGGCCTACAAGTAGTTTGTCATCGACTAAATGGATGTCTGCTTCGACGCTGCAAAATCCGAGGTCCAAAGCATCCAGGAGCGGACGTGCGTGGTGGTAATCATTATGTGCGTGCGCTTGCAAAAGTGGCTTTACCGCAGGTTCAGTTGCCTGTGACCTGCTACTTGTTACGTTCAAAAAAAAAGGAAGAGCCAGAAACAGGCTCAGAGAGCTTGTGCGGAATGATGGCATGGGATTGGGCTCCGGTGTGTTGGTGGTCATTTTGAATGTAGAATAGAAAAGCTGTCCGCTGGGAGAAGTGGTTCTCTTGATCCCTTGTCTGCAATGGTAGTGTTTGTCCGCGCGTGGTCAACAGGATTGAGTCAACTGAAGTTGTTCAGCACTAGTTTCTTCCCTTGTTTACGGAAATCCCAATTACTTTAGTCGCTATTGTAGTAGCTTTTCCATGAGTATGAGTAAGTCGACTTCTAATACTCATGTGAGTATGGTTCTTTCATGAAATTTGCGTCTCCCTTGTGAGCGGCCGGTTGTCCCGGAGGGCACTTTGACTTCAACTCAGACAAGTTCGCGAATGACTCGTTGGCGCGCAGCAAGCCTGATCGGAGTCCACCTGCTAATCGGTCTACATTTTGCCCATTGGAAAATTTCTGGTCGCACACTTGCGCCCGTTGAACCGAGCGAAATGTTTGACACCCTACACTTAGGGGTCATCACGGTTGGCTTCCTGTTTATGCTTGGGCTGGTTCTTGCGACTAGCATCGCCGGTCGTTTTTTTTGTTCTTGGGGATGCCATATCCTGGCACTGCAGGATTTGTGTACTTGGATTCTCAAGAAGTTCGGTATTAACGCTAGACCGATTCGATCGAGATTGCTGCTATGGATCCCTTTCCTAGCCGTTGTCTATCTGTTTGTCTGGCCACAATTATTGAGAGTAATTCATGGAGAATCGCTGCCTACTTTCCATGTCGTCTCCGATCCTGATGGCTGGACTTCGTTTACTACCAACGACTTGCTACGCAGTTTTCCCGGCCTAGGAATGACTCTGTTCACGTTTGCCATTTGTGGTTTTGTGATTATCTACTTTCTTGGTTCACGCAGTTTCTGCAGCTATGCTTGCCCGTACGGAGCAATTTTCGCTGCAGCCGAGCGACTGGCTCCGCTACGAATCATCGCAGGTCCAGGCGAGTGTTCTCAGTGTGGCCTGTGCGTGGCGAGCTGTCCCTCCAGTATTCAAGTCGTCGACGAAGTGCAGCAGTTCGGAACCGTGATGAGTTCCAACTGCATGAAGGATCTCGATTGCGTTAGTGTCTGTCCGACCGAGGCCCTGACGTATGGCCTAACGAAGCCGCCTCTGTTTCGATCTTGGCGTGAACCGCGCGGTCTAAAAAAACAGTATGATTTTTCGCTGAGTGAAGACCTGCTGATGGCCGGGTTTTTCGTGGCAATTTTTCCAGTGATCCGAGGCCTCTACGAAGCGATCTCTTTTTTATTGGCGCTTGCCATCACGGCACTCATAGCCTACTTCGCCATCCTTTCGTTGCGATTAATACGCCAGCAACAAGTCCAACTTCGTAATTTCCAACTGAAATCTGCGGGACGGCTTGCCTCTGCAGGTTGGGTCTTCTCAGCTCTGGCTGGTGCGTTGGGATTGTTTGTGTTGCATAGTGCATTCATTCGATATCATGTTTTTGCAAGTGAGTGGGCGCTGGCGGACATGCAGGTACTCACGAGACCTGATGAGCCAAGGAGTGAAGCAAACAACGCCCCGAATTCCGACACAAGTTCACCAGCGGTCACTTCACGGGCAACTTCGAAAGCTTTATTTCACCTGGAACAAGCATTCCGGTGGGGGCTTTTTCGGCCATTAGGCCTGAGACGCCAGTTGGCCGTTCTTTATGAGCAGGCCGGTATGCCGATGGATGCGCGGGCCCATCTCCATGCTCTGCTGGTACGAGATCCAACCGACAAAGAGAGTCGTCTTCGCCTGGGGCGGTTGTGGTTGCAGGGTGGTCGTTTGGATTTGGCGAAAGAACAATTTGCTCAAATCCTCTCGAAGGAAGATACGCTTGGGCAATCAACTAGTCGCTTACGAGAACGGAGTCTGCTAGGATTCGCTCATTTTTTTCTTGGCGACATAGAGGCCAGACATGGCAATCATGCCCTAGCGAGGAAGCAGTTTGAATTGGCTGTACGAGACAATCCTCGTGACGCAGAAGCGTTTCTAGCACTGGGAGCGATGCAGGCAAGTGCTGGAAGTCTTGAGGAAGCAGAGAAGAGTTTCAAGGCCAGCGCCAAAATTCGTCCCGAATCGGCTGCTGCGCACAACAATTTAGGCGCTATCTTAGTACGCATGAATCGAAAAGAAGAAGCTCTGGAGCATTACCAAAAGTCACTTTTGCTCGCGCCAAACAATCCGCTAACCTATTGCAATGCGGGCTTGCTCCTTCTCGAGTTGAGTGAGCTAGACAAGGCTGAAGAAAAATTCCAACAGGCTTTAGGCCTCCAGCCGGGCTTCGCTGGCGCTCATGCTGGCCTGGCGCTTATCTTCGAGCAGCGAGGGCAGCCAGATCAGGCCATTTGGCACCGCCAGCGAGCCCGTCAGCCGTAGCCTATACGCAAGCTTTCCCAAGGCAGGGCCTTTCATTTTTTCACAATACCCAGCATGGCGAGCATTCGCTGAGTTTTCCAGGTGCAAGCACGCAGTGCAGCGGCGATATTTGAGTGCCCCTCCATCCGGAG
>JAJRWS010000560.1 GCA_024276705.1 Planctomycetota bacterium
GCCATCCGTCTGCGCAGCTGGGACATCGAGGCCGATGCGGGCCAGAAGCGGATCCAGGTGATCAATCCAGCCACGGCCACGGAGAACATCAACCAGGTTCAGCGATTTTCCATCGCCGGCGTGGGTGGCCTGGCCGCTTTCTGCCTGATCTGCTACGGCATCGCGTTGATGGAATTCAGCCGCCGCCGACTCAATGTTCCCGATCAGGTCGACGAGGGGCTGGGCATTCGCGTCCTCGGCTCGCTGCCATCGGTCTCCTCGCGCAAGTCGCTCGGCCCAGGCAGCGCGGTGGCTGCCCAGCTCTCCGAATCGATCGACAACGTGCGTGCCACGCTGATGCACGATTCGACCAAGCAACGACGCCAGGTGATCCTGGTTTCCAGCCCAGTTACGATGGAAGGCTCGACCACGGTAGCCAGCCATCTGGCCCTGAGCTTGACCCGGGCGGGCCGGCGAACCTTGCTGGTGGATGGAGACATCCGCGAGCCCTCGCTGCACAAACTGTTCGGCATGCCGTTGGGTGACGGTGTATGCGAGGTGCTCCGCGACGAATTGGATGTGACCGACGCCATCCGCGCCACCAATACCGAAGGGCTCTGGCTACTGACAGCGGGCCAGTGCGACATGGATGCGGTCCATGCCCTGGCCACCGATCAACCGAAACCGGTCATTGAAAAGCTGCGGGAAGACTTTGACTTTATCATCATCGATGGAGCCCCCATCCTGGGGCTTTCCGACACCTTATCGCTGGGCCAGTATGTGGATGGAGCCATCTTGACCGTCCTGCGTGATCACAGCGAAATTCGCAAGGTTTACCAGGCCGCGGAACTGCTCAAGAGCCTGGGAATTCGCTTGATTGGCGCCGTCGTGAATGGCGTACCGATTAAAGCCGACCGCCGCGTCACTCGACTGCACCGGGCAGCCGCGAAAAGCCCCAAGAAACTGCCTGCCGAGGCGGTCAGCTAACGCGACCTCCTCATTTCCGAACCCTCCGATGGCGGTGCCGAACACTCTCGGCGCCGCCTTTTTTATTGGTACATTGATGGGCGGTCCCATAGCCGTTGATAACAGGGATTTCTACTAGCACCATCAAAACTGTCGGAATCGGGATCGCTATCGGGATCGGGATCGCTATCGGGATCGGGATCGAAATAACATGGGTCTGAGACACGAAAAACTGGCTGTTTACCGCCTCTCGATCAAGCAGAAGGTCAACAACGAAAAACGGAATGGGACTGTATTGCCGCTAGGCTCAGTCGCTTAGTTGGACTACGTTAAGCCCGGCCACAAAGGAAACGCGAATAGGGTAGTGATCATTAACAAAAATACGCATTGCACCGGGGTGTGGTTAGGTTCGCTGGGGGCAGTGGCTCTTCCTCCCAGTATTGCAACCTTATATTTCCAAGGATTAGCGTCCATTCGTGTCCATTCGCGGTTTTTTTGTTCCTTTTCAGATTTACCTAGCGCTGTAGCGTTTGGCGGCAGAGACTACTCGGTCAAAGAAGATTCCGCCCTTATGCATTCGCGGAATTCGATAGCGATAGCGATAGCGATAGCGATCCCGATCCCGATCCCGATCCCGATGAGATAAGTACTCGCAGTCGAGAAAGGTTACCCCGTTTTCCGAAAATGTAGGAAGTTGATAAACGCTAGTAAAAAGGAGTGACATTGATGAACGGTCCCACAGCCGCACGTAATAGCTGCCTGTCCTTGGTCGATTCGCTCTTGCTCGATTTTCTCCCCCCACAGTGATCTGCCGCCATGTTTTATCGCCTGGGTCACTGGATGCACAATCGCCGCTGGTCGGTGGTAGCCCTCTGGCTGGCACTGGCGACCGGGCTCCATTGGTTCGCCCCGGCTTGGTCCACCATCGCGATGGACGGCGACCTGGAACAGCTCCCGCCAAGCACAACTACGATTCGAGCCACGCGACTCGGCCAGCGCGCATTTCCCGCGGACCGCGCGGCCAGCCAGATTGTGCTGGTCCTGGCGCGCAAGGAAACGGAATTGTCGACCGCGGATCGCCAATACGCGATTCGACTGGCCCAGCAGGCCAGGCAAATTCCCCAATTGCCCCTGGTGGATGTTTGGACGGAAAAAACCCCGGTAGTCGGTCCCCTGCTCAAAAGCCGCTCGGGCCATGCCCAGCGGGTTGTGCTGAGACTGACCAACGGCTTCATGGCAACCGATAATATCCGAGTCCTGGCCGCCATCCGCCAGATGGTTCAGCAAGAATCAGCCGCAAAACCGCCCGGCCTTCAAGTGGGAATCACCGGCTCGGCGGCCATTGGAGGTGATATGCTCGACGCGGCCGCGGAAAGTGTTCGCAACACGCATCGGGCAACGCTGGCATTGATCGTGATCGCATTGCTGGCCATTTATCGCTCCCCTCGCCTGGCCGTGATCCCGCTGCTGGCCATCGGTCTGGCCACATCGATATCGCTCAATCTGCTTGCCCTCGCTGCCTGGTGGAGCCAACAAGCTCCGGCATTCTGGCCACAGGTGCGTGTCTTCACGACCACGAAAATATTTGTGGTTGTCATCCTGTTCGGAGCAGGCACCGACTATTGCTTGTTCCTTATTGCCCGTTATCGCGAATACCTGCGGGCCAAACTGGCCGCTGACGAAGCGATTGCCCGCGCCCTATCGCGAGTCGGCGCGGCGGTGGCCGCCAGTGCGCTGACAACCGTCGTCGGGCTGGCCATGATGGGCTGGGCCGAATTCGGAAAATTTGCTTACAGCGGCCCAGCGATTGCCGTCTGCCTGCTGGTGACCCTGGCGGTTTGCCTCACACTCGTACCAGCCCTGCTCGCCACTCCTTTGGGAAATCTGGCCGAGCAGAAACCGCCACATGCCGACCCGAGCGGACCTGCCCCAAACGAACAGCCCTTCTTGCAAGCCTCAGCGCCGTGGCAAACCGTTTGGAACAGCCTGGCAGGCAAGATCCTGCGGCACCCCAGCCTGGTATTGGCGCTGAGCCTGATGGTTGCCTTGCCATTTGCCTGGTCGGGATGGGACGTGCCGGTAACTTATGACTTGTTGAGCGAGCTCCCACCGCATCGAGTCAGCCGACGCGGCACTACTTTGATGAAAGAGCACTTCCCACCCGGGGAAATTGGACCACTGGTCGTACTCGCCCAGCTCCCGCAAGGAGGGCTGAATACGGTCGAAGGCCAACTGAAAATTGCTCAGTTGGTAAAACCACTGGCCGATCTGAAGGGAATCGCCAAAATTCGCAGCATCTACCAACCCACGGGCGATCCGCCAGGAACAGTACGGCTGTTCTCCAGTGAAGGCCTGCAAGTGCTGGCCAGCAAAGGCAGCCCACTCACTCAGGCGGCCTTCGTCTCGGACGCACCGTCGCTAGCTGGAAAAGTGACCCGACTTTACCTGATGCTTGCGAACGAGCCCTTTTCGCCGGCGGCGGTAAGCACCTGCCAGGAGGTAGAACAGACCTTGCTAGCTCTCGCACACAACAGTCACTCGCCCTGGTACGGAGCCACATTTGAATTGATGGGCCCCACGGCTGGCATCCGCGATCTGGAGAAAATTACACTGGCCGATCGCCTGCGAATCCAATGGCTCGTTGCCATTGCGGTATGGCTGGTTTTGTGGATCTTGTTGCGGCGACTGCTCATGAGCACCTACTTAATTGGCACAGTACTGCTCAGCTATTTGGTGACTCTGGGAATCACCAATTCATTTTTTGGCTGGCAGGTGGGCCCCACTTATGCCGGACTCGATTGGAAAGTTCCCCTCTTCCTGTTTGTCATCCTCACCGCCGTGGGACAGGATTATAATATTTATCTGGTCACCCGAGTCCTGGAGGAGCAACGACGGCATGGAATGCGGGAGGGGCTGCGCCGGGCGATGATCCATACGGGGGGTATCATTACCAGTTGCGGCGTAATCATGGCCGGCACGTTTGTTTCCATGACCACCGGTAGCCTGCTGGGGATCGTGGAACTGGGATTTGCCCTGTCGCTAGGTATTCTGCTCGACACATTCGTGGTCCGTTCGGTCCTGGTTCCAGCTTTACTGGCCCTGTCAGCCCGCGACTAGTACGACAGCCCACTTTTCTCGCAGCACATGGTGCGAAGCGCAAGCGAGTGAAGAACTCGTGTTTTTTATGGTCCCTCATTGGTGATTTGAAGCAGCAGATGCCCAATTTTTAGGCAATCGCCTGCCCGCTATTGTTGACACCTTCACCCTGCGCGCTTACCGTAAATGGGATACTAACCGGACCATGCAGAGTTCCGCCGCAGGAAAAAAACCGTGCCGAAAAAACCATCAACTCCGGGAGAAACGGAAAAGAAACCGCTGGGCCATCGACTCAAGGGAAAAGGGGCCGAGGGAAAACAGCCGTCCAAAAAACCGTGGGGAGGCGTCTTCGACGGAACCACCGACGCGCGCGTGGAAAAATTTACTGAGAGCGTCAGCTTTGACCACCGGCTCTACGCTCAAGATATTCGCGGATCGATTGCCCATGCACGGATGCTGGCCAAAGTGGGAGTGCTCAGCGACGGGCAGTGTGAACAAATTGTCGCTGGACTTGAGGAAATTCGGGGCGAAATCGAGTCGGGACAGTTCGTTTTCCAACAGGAGCTGGAAGATGTGCACATGAATATCGAACGGTCGCTGGTCGAGCGAATCGGCGACACGGGCCGCCGGTTGCACACCGGCCGCAGCCGAAACGATCAGGTATCGACCGACATGCGATTGTGGATCCGCGATGCGATCGATGCCATCCGGACGGAACTGGTCGACCTGCAGCGAGCCTTTGTCAGCCGCTGTCAGCAAGACCATGGGGTTCTCCTGCCTGGCTACACGCATATGCAGCGCGCTCAACCCGTCCTGGCAAACCACTACTGGCTAGCTTACTGTGAAAAATTCGAACGTGACTTAGAGCGTTTGGCCGATTGCCGCACGCGCGTGAACCAGTTGCCGCTGGGCACGGCCGCCTTGGCCGGGACATCCATTCCGATCGATCGTCAACTGGTAGCGGACCAACTGGGATTTGCCGGCCTGGTCGCCAACAGCCTCGATTCATCCAGCGACCGCGACTTCGTTATCGAATTCGCCTTTGACCTGACCATGGTCGCCGAACATTTGAGCACCTGGGCCGAAGAATGGATTTTGTGGGCCACCAGCGAATTTGGCTTCGTGACGCTGCCACAAGCTTATTGCACCGGTTCATCCATCATGCCACAAAAAATCAATCCCGACGTCCTGGAATTGATCCGTGGCAAGACGGCCCGAGTGGTGGGAAATTTGCAAAGCCTGCTGGTGCTGATCAAAGGCTTGCCCCTGGCATACAACCGGGACCTTCAAGAGGACAAAGAACGCCTGTTCGATTCAACCGACACGGTACGTGCCTGCATTACCTTGGCAACCGCCATGGTCACTGGAATGCGGCTCAACCGTCAACGGATTGCCGCCCGCCTCGAGCAGGGGTATCTCGATGCAACAACCTTGATGGAATATCTAATTGGCCTGGGGATTCCCCAACGCACGGCCCACCAGATCATTGGTCAATTGGTGGCTACGGCCATGCAGAAGAAGATGGCGCTCGCCGAATTGCCTCTGGAAGTTTTTCAAGCCGCACACGCCGAACTCGACCACCGTGTCTACGACCTGTTGGGAGTCCAACAGGCAATCCAAGCCTTTAAGAGTTACGGTTCCACCGCGCCCGATCAAGTTGCAAAACAAGTCGCTCACTGGCGTCAGCAGCTGCGGCTTGAAGAGCCGGCGGAACAAGAAGCGACCGAACCAAGGCCGAACGGAACTGAGGGATGAGAGACATGCTGAGCTGCAAACCAGCGCGGAGACACCTTCATGCATGTGCGCGAGTGGGTCTGGCCGTCATCTACATGACCCTTGCGAGACCGCTAGGGGCGCAGACACTCGAGCCGAGTGGAGGACTCGAGTCGAAACCGACTGCCGATTCACAAGTCGACGCACCCACGGGCATAGCCGGTCAAGACCCAACCGTTGCCGCGGTACTCGAGTTACCGCGCGAAACGCCTGTCGATACCCTCGTGGCCGTTTTTACTCTGCTTGACCTGGGCGCGGAACGC
>JAJRWS010000561.1 GCA_024276705.1 Planctomycetota bacterium
GGGGCTGAAGCGGGTACCAGAGTAAAAGCAAATCGGACTCAGCTGCCGGGTGTCAGGGACCGGAACGAAACAATGTCCCCTCTCCCCCGGCCACTTGCCGCCAGGAGATATTCCATGCCGAAAGTACCTTACCGGCAAGTGGTTGGGGGAGAGGGTTAGGGTGAGGGGGCTGAAGCGGGTACCAGGGTAAAAGTAAATCGGACTCAGGTGCAGGGGAAGAGGGCGGAAAGTAGAGAGTAGACCGTAAGTGAGCAACAATGGACATAGCTATTACTGCTGGCTCTACTTTCTACTTTCCCCCCCTCTCCCTCGGCCACTTGCCGCCGGCAGGGCCTGGAACATGATTTTCCGCATTATTCGCCCCGGCTAAACCCCAAAGGAACAAAATGAAGGGAACAAGCGTCTTAATTTCAGTCCCGAACGCCTATAATGAAACAATTCCATAAAGCGGCGAACAGCGGGCGGAAGAGCTGCAGACATTTGGATTTACGCATTGCCGGAACAGCGCGAAGCTCGTTCCGGCCTACAATTGAACCCTGAACCCTTCCCCCGACACCTGACACCCAACTCCCCCCCAGCAATACAACCACGCCCTTCGTACCTCAGGGACGTGCCACACAAAAGGACTCTTTCCCCGACACTCTTTTTTCCTGTACCCTGAACCCTTTTTCCTGAACCTGGGCGTGTTGGGGCAACCTGGCATCAACCCTCAACCATCAACCATCAACCCTCATGTCCACCGTCACCCACAAACCACGGGTCAGCAACCGCCAATTGGTTGATGCGCAGATTCATGCCACCCGGCGCAGTTTGAAGCTGGTCGACCTGCTGGGCGGGATTCTCACGCTGACCATCGGACTGCTTGTTTTCCTGTTCAGCACCGCCCTGCTGGAACATTGGGTAGTCCCGGGCGGTTGGAGTCCGCTGGCCCGCGGCATCCTGTTTATCCTCCTGCTGGCGAGTATCGCCTGGTATGGCTGGCGTACCTTTTGGCCCCTGCTGCGGCAACCGATCAATCCGATCTATGCTGCCCAGACGCTGGAAAAAAGCAGCCCGACTCTCAAAAACAGCCTGCTCTCGCTCCTGTTGTTCCGCAAACATCGGCAACAACTCTCAGCCACGGTCTATCAGGCCCTCGAACAACAAGCCGCGCTCCGATTGTCGCAAGTGCCCGTCGATACGGCCGTCGACCGCTCGGCCATCTTGCGATTAGGCTACGCCCTGGTGGTCGTCGTGGCCATCTTCGCACTCTACCGTGTGCTCTCTCCCAAAAATCCAATCACCTCGGCAAGCCGCATCCTGTTCCCCTGGTCTTCGACTCTAGCCCCCAGCCGGGTGCAAATCCTGGACATCCGGCCCGGAGATACCTCAGTCGCCCGTGGAGAGCGGCTTACCATCTCGGCAGAAGTGCTTGGCCTGAGGCGAGACGAACCGGTCACACTTCACTATAAAACCACAATGGACGGGCTTACCGCACTGGAGGGAAAATCGAGCCAAGACTGGCAAGCGGGCAAATCGGCCCGCCGGCGGGCCCGCTCCAGACACACGATCCCGATGCTGCCTCTGCAATCCGCGGCCCCGACAAACCTGCGCTGGCTGTGCCAACTGGCCGGCGTCAACCGTGAGGGGATCGATCAGAACGGCCGTTATTGGCTCGAAGCGGGCGATGCACGCTCAGCCACCTATCAGGTTCGAGTCTTCGCCCGACCCACCATGGTGGTGAAACGCGTACGCTACGATTACCCCGCCTACACCGGCTACCCCTCTCGGGAAGTTTTTACCACCGGCGACTTGGATGCTCTGGAAGGAACTCGCGTCACCCTCGACGGGCTCTCGAACCAACCAATCGATAAAGCGTTTATCGATTTTGACGCGGATGGTCGCCACGACCTGGCGCTGCGAATTTCAGCCGATTCGACCTCCAGGGACCGGGCCCAGGCTCAATTCCAACTCACTTTACGAGCCGACCGGCGGACCCCGCGTCATACCAGTTACGTCATGCGATTCACCACCACCTCGGGACGTTCCAATCGCCACCCCCCCAAGTACCGAATTGCCGTCACCCCCGATTACGCGCCTGAAATCCGCCTGCTTGAGGCTGGCCCAACCTCACTAGCGGGAACTCTGGACCATGCCACGCTGGACCATGCCATCGGCTCCCCCGAAGAAACCATCCAGGTGGCGCTCAACCAGCAATTTATGCTCAAACTGGAAGCCAGCGACCCCGACTTTGCCCTGGCGGACGTGCGTGTGCTCGGTTTCCTGGACCAGGCGGGAATCAATCCTCGGGAAAACCCCGAAGAAGGAGCGAAACGATTGGACCGGATCTTGCTTGCAAAACGTCATACGGGCCGGTTCCATGGCCAGATTCGGTTCACTCCCAAGCAGCTCGGCCTGCATGAGGGGGACGAGCTGATCTATTGGGCGGAAGCGAGAGACAATCGAACCCCCGAGGCCAATGTGTCGAGCACAATGC
Source organism: Planctomycetota bacterium (assembly GCA_024276705.1). Taxonomy (GTDB): domain Bacteria; phylum Planctomycetota; class Planctomycetia; order Pirellulales; family Lacipirellulaceae; genus JAJRWS01. The sequence goes on from JAJRWS010000561.1 coordinate 2,477, forward strand.
CCAGAAAATTGCGGGTAACCCGATCGCAGTCGCAATCAAAACCCGACTCGCACCAGCAGGGCAAATCAGCAGCCGACCCCCAGCAGCCCGGTGCGGGCCGTCCGCCCGAAGATCCGGCGGCCGATTCCGCCGAACCCAATCGCAAGTCGCGGCAGCAGCCTCAGGATGGCAATGGCGAAAAAGGCGAAGGGGGCGAAGGAGGCAACGCTGGCGGCGGCGGAGGCGACCAGGAGAGCGCGGAGGGCGAGAGTAGCGGCGGCGGAGGAACCGGTGAGAATGGTGCCGGAGCCGAGGGGGCCGACAACCAGGGTGCCGAAGGTGAGGGGGCTCAAAGCAGTGACGCAGCGGGCCCGGAGCAGGCCGGCGACCCGGGTGCGGATGGCCGGAAAGAAGGCTCGGACCAGGCTGGCTCGGGCGAAGAGCAAGAAACCGGCTCACAAAAGGGCGCCAACCCCTCCGACTCCTCCTCGGGCGGAGACGGGCAGACACAAGCGGATGAAACTCCCGACTCCAACCACAACAACCGTGGTGCGGGCGACCAGCGTCAGGCGAGCTCGGGCGAAGGGCAACGCGACCCGGTGCAGGAAAAAGTCTCTCCGGAAGGAGACGACGATGGCACGGCGTTCGATCGACTTCGTGAACATTTTGCCAAACAAAATGCCGAACCCAAGGACCCCGCGGACTCAACAGGCCAAGATGACGGGCCGGACCGGGCAGCCGATTCGGACGAAGCCGAGGGCGCCCAGGAACCGTCGGACGACCGTGGCCAGGATGGCCAAACCGAAACTCCGCCGGGCCGATCCGAGCAGGGCCAACCAAAAGACGCAAGCGCCGCCGGCGCCCAGGGCGAGTCGAGCGACGAGGCTCAGCGTGATGGGGCTCAGCGTGATGGGGCTCAACCCAACGATGCCGAAAACGATGAGGCCCAGGAGGGCCAACCTGGCTCCGGCCAAAACGAGTCCGGCCAAGATTCGTCCGACAACCGGCAAGGTGCCAAAGGCGAACCCGCCAAGACCGAGCCGGAAAAGGAGCCCGACTCACGGCAAGCCGAGGAGAGGGAACCGGTGGGAGCTCCTGGCGAAATGTCACCCGAACAAGGCACCCCCGGCGCCGGTGACAGCCAGTCGGGGGAACAGACCACCCCCAAATCGCAAACTGCCCGCAAGCCGCGCGATAAGCAGGACGAACGCGAAGCTGGAGAACGGCTAGACGATCAGCAGCCGCCAACCGCGGGTAACGATCAGCAGGAATCGAACTCCCAAGGCGGACAAGGAGGCGATCGGACAGGCGGCGGACAGGAAGGGGCCGGCGGCCAGGCCGACGCCGAAGGCACCGGTGGCGCGGGCCAACATGAAGCGGCCGACGATGGGGGTGGCCAGTCGACGGAGCCGGGCACGGGCCAGACAGGCCAGCGACCGGGCGACGGCGGAAAAGCCGATGGCCAAACAGGACAATCGAGCCAGAACCAGCCGGGGCAAGGCAGCAAATCGAGCGGCCAACCCGGCGGTCAACAGCCGAACCCATCTCAAACGGGAGACAATCCGCCAGAAAATGGGCCGCCAGAAAACAGGCCACCAGAAAACGGGCCGGGACAAAAACCGGATCCGCCCAATAATCCGCAGGAAAAGCCTGGCAATCCGCCAGAAAAAACAGATACTCCACAGAAAAACAGGCCCAACGCGAATCAAGACAAGCCTCAGGGGACTCCTCCACCCGGTGGCAACGGCCAGCCAGGCCAACCCTCCACGGGTGAAGCCAATCCGGACAATCGCAACCCGAACGAAACAAGCGGCCAACCCAGTGCGGGTCCCTCGTCTGAAAACGGCGGCGGTGCTGGGAGCAGCGAAAGCCCCAGCCAGGCTGACCCGGAACAAGAGCCCCCGGCAGGCGACGCCGCCAACCTCGATTACGCCCGCCAGCAGACCGACCTGATCCTCAATCGCCTCACCGACCAGTTGAACCGCGATCGGGTCGACCCAAAACTGCTCGACAAGCTAGGCTGGAGTCAGCAAGATTTACAACGATTCGTGAATCGCTGGAAAAATCTCGAGTCGCTGGCCGCCGGCTCAGGCGACCAGGCCAAAGCCGCCCAGGCGGAGCTCAACGCGGCGTTGCGCAGCCTGGGCCTCCGCAAGAACCGCCGCACGCGTTACGATTCCAACCAGGCCAAGGACCAACTGCGCAACCTGCGTGATACCTACCGCAGCCGAATCCCGGCCGAATACCAGCAGCGCATGCGGGCCTACGTGAAAGGCACATCACAGGAGGGGGCTGGGGGCAGTGGACTGGGGGCCGGGGAAAAAAGAGGGGGGGCTAGAGACCGGGGAAAATAGGGGGATCCTCTCGGCAGAGCCATTGGGTACCGCCGAGATCGGTAGAAGGGAGAAATAGAAAGGAGAGTCGGCCGTGATAGCTATGTCCATTCTTGCTCACTTACGGTCTACTCTCTACTTCCTGCCCTCTTCCCCGACAGCTGAGCCCGATTTACTTTTACCCTGGTACCCACTTCAGCCCCCTCACCCTAACCCTCTCCCCCAACCACTTGCCGGAAGGTGCTTTCGGCATGGAACATCTCCCGACGGCAAGTGGCCGGGGGAGAGGGGACATTGTTTACATCCCGACACCCTTCGGCTGAGAGCGGAACTTTTCATTGGGCCCAAAGCATCAATCATAAATCATCAATTCTCTGCCCCCCGACACCCGACACCCTTCGGCTGAGAGCGGAACTTTTCATTGGGGCCAAATCATCAATCATAAATCATCAATCCCCTCCACCCCTCAACTCACATGCCTACCATCGTCCCCCGTTATCTGGTTCCGTTTCACCCCAAACAGATTCCCCATCACTTTGTCGACGTCCTGATCATCGGTGGGGGAATTGCCGGTTTGCGGGCGCTGATGGAAATCGACCCGAGTCAGTCGGTCCTGGTGGTCACCAAAGATCGGCTGCAAGAATCCAATAGCACGTATGCCCAGGGTGGCATTGCCAGCGTATTGGACACCGAGGACTGTTTCGACGATCACATTGACGACACGATGACCGCCGGCGCTGGACTCTGCAATCGAGACGTGGTCGATATGGTTGTCCGTGAAGCACCCGCGCACATCCGCCAGTTGATCACCTGGGGGACACAGTTCGATCGCAAATTGGCGGGCCAGCCAAAATCGGGGCCGGACGAGGGAAAACTGGTCCTGGGCAGGGAAGGTGGCCACAGCCACTTTCGCATCGTCCATGCATTGGGCGATGCCACGGGCAAGGAAGTGATGCGGGCCATGATCGAGCGAGCCCGTCAGGAGCTGAAAGCTCAAATCTGGCAAGACACCTTCACCATCGACTTGCTCACACACGCAGGCGCCTGCCAGGGCGCACTGGTTTGGAATCGACACCACGGGAAAACGTTTCTGTGGGCCAAGCAAACCATTCTCTGCACTGGCGGGGTGGGGCAAATCTACCGCGAAACCACTAATCCGGCGGTCGCCACCGGCGACGGGCATTCAATCGCCTACCGGGCCGGGGCGCAACTGGCGGATATGGAATTCATGCAGTTCCACCCGACGGTGCTCTACATTGCCGGCAGTAGCCGTAGCCTGATCTCCGAAGCGATGCGCGGCGAAGGCGCCTTGCTGGTCGATTGCCACGGGCACCGATTCATGCCCGAATACGATCCACGGGCCGAACTGGCCCCACGCGACATCGTCAGTCAGGCCATTGTCGAGGAGATGGAAAAAACGCGTCATCCGTGTGTCTACCTCGATCTGAAACATCTCGACGCCGCCTGGGTGCGCGAACGCTTTCCCGGCATCACCCGCCGCTGCCTGGAATTCGGGCTCGACATCACCACCGACCGAATTCCCGTCCGGCCAGGAGCCCACTACATGGTTGGCGGCGTCACGATCGACGAGCAAGGCCGCACGACACTCTCCCGTTTGTGGGCTGCCGGTGAAGTTACCAGCAGCGGCCTGCATGGAGCCAACCGGCTGGCCTCGAACAGTCTGCTCGAAGGGCTTGTCTACGGGGCTCACGCCGGCGCTGGTGCCTCGGCCGCGGCCCGGAACCAACCTGACACCTACCAGGCCATCCCGCTGGAAAACGCCCCCGTCGCCCCGCCCGAGACCATGCTCGACTTGCAGGATGTACGCAATTCGCTCCGCAGTCTGATGTGGCGCTCGGCGGGAGTCCGGCGTGATGGCGAAGGGCTGCGGGCGGCAGCCGCCACGCTCGACACCTGGTGCCGCTACGCGCTCAACCGGCAATTTCCAGATCCAGCCGGCTGGGAACTCCAAAACATGCTCACCATCGCTCGGGTCATGATCCACGCGGCCATCGAACGAGAAGAATCGCGGGGGGTCCATCAACGCCGCGACTTTCCCCAGCAAGATAATACCCATTGGCAAAAGCGTCTCACCACATCCCGCAGTACGGCCCAAGCACAAGGCCCTCACTAAGGGGCAAACACGGGTACGCTCATCGCGGCAGCGTCCCCCAATAAAAGTCCCCTCGCCCCCGGCAGCTTGCCGCTGTTCGGTACTCCACTCCAACCATACGCAGCCGGCAAGCTGTTGGGGGAGAGGGCCAGGGTGAGGGGGGAACCCGGGTACCCGCTTCAGCCCCCTGTCCCCTCTCCCCCACAATTCGGGCGAAAACATCGAACCCATCGCAACGTCCCCTTCGCCCCAATTGCGAGGGAGAGGGGACAGGAGTTGGAGGCCACCAATGCGGGGTAGGAGGAGACAGGAGTTGGAAACCGCCAATGCGGGGCAACAGGGGGGACAGAAGTAAGAAACCGTCATGGCAAGGCAAGGGCGGGCAGAAGCAAAAAACCGCCATGGCGGGGCAAACACGGGTACGCTCATCGCGGCAGCGTCCCCCAATAAAAGTCCCCTCGCCCCCGGCAGCTTGCCGCTGTTCGGTGCTCCACTCCAACCATACGCAACCGGCAAGCTGTTGGGGGAGAGGGCTAGGGTGAGGGGGGTACCCGGGTACCCGTGTTCGTACATAACAAAAACGCAACCAGCCAACACGGCCAGCCCCCCAACCAAAAGGCATCGCCAAGAAAAAAGGCCCGGGGATACCACAATACGATCCCACCTGTTAGAATGCCCGATGATTTTCCATGTAATTTTTCCTTTGCCCCGTGAACCACGCATCCTGCCCCCCCGTAGCGCGTTGGAAGGACTATGGACAAATGGTCTGCCAGCAGGCAAGATCATTTCACTTTGAGGGCAACCCAAACGAATTACGACCCCGCCTGCCTGGAATCCTCCACGCCTGCCCACACTGCATGAAGCACTGCCTGGAGACACAAAACGCCCGCCGGCCTGCTTCCAAAACCCACCTAAATTCTTTGCATAGAACCATTTAGACGATTTCAACAGCAAGTCGTCGCGAAATCACAACTGTCTCCATATCGAAATTTCACGATCCCCCTACCCCCTTTCCCCCAATCCTCTGATGACCGAGCAAGCCCTTCCAGGAGATAAAACGCCGCCGTCCGCCACCGGAACCACGATGATCGAGGCTGTCGATTTATCGAAATTCTATGGTAATTTTGCCGCGGCGCGGGACGTCACCTTTGCGATCAAACAGGGAGAAGTCGCCGCCTTTTTGGGGCCCAACGGGGCGGGTAAAAGCACCACGATGAAATTGCTCACCGGCTACCTTGCCCCTTCAGCCGGGGTGGCCCGAGTCGCCGGGCACAACATGGCCGCGGACCGGCTGGAAGGCGCCAAGCGGCTGGGCTACCTGCCCGAAAACGGCCCCCTCTATCCCGACATGACTCCACGCAGCCTGCTCACCTTCTTTGGCAACGCCCGGGGCCTGTCCCACCGTGAGTTGCAGCAGCGGATGGAAGAAATTATCGGCCTCTGCCGCCTGGAATCGGTCATCGGCAAGCCCATCGGCAAACTTTCCAAGGGCTTCCGCCAACGGCTCGGCATGGCCCAGGCCCTGCTGCACGACCCCGACGTGCTGATCCTCGACGAACCGACCGCCGGCCTCGATCCGAACCAGATTCGCGAAGTACGGAAGATGATCCGCCAACTGGGCGAGTCGAAAACCATCCTGCTCTCCACCCACATCCTGCAGGAAGTCGAAGCGATGTGCAATCGAGTCATTTTCATCAACGAAGGCCGCCTCGTATTCGACGGTACTCCGGCCGAATTGGGCCAGGGCCAACACGACCTGGACGAAAAGTTCCTGGCACTGACCGGCGCCGCATAAGGCCAGCACGGCAAGTTTTAATCCAACCATCATTCACGCACTATTGCCAACCAAGGGTCGCCACGCATGAATTGGCACGTTCTCAAATCGATTTTCAAACGCGATTTCATCAGCTACTTTTCCAGTCCCACCGGATATGTCTTCATCTGCGTGTTCGTGGTACTCAGCGCGCTGGCCACGTTCTGGCCACCGGAATTCTTTGCCAATAATCTGGCCAACCTCGACCAACTGAGCCGGTGGCTGCCCTTTATCATGCTGGTATTCATTCCAGCGATCACCATGAGCATCTGGGCGGAGGAGCGGCGGCAGGGAACCGATGAGTTGCTGCTGACCATCCCGGCAAGCGACTTTGACGTGGTCCTGGGAAAATACATGGCGGCCCTGGCCATCTTCACCGTGTCGCTCCTGTTCTCCGCATTTTCCATTTTCCTGGTCTTCCAATACGGTTTGGGCAGACCCGACCTGGGCCTTTTCACCAGCACCTACATCGGCTACTGGTTCATCGGCATCGCCATGATCTCCATTGGCATGGTCGCCTCGTTCGTCACCTCCAACCTCACCGTTGGTTTTATCCTGGGCATGTTGCTCAACCTGCCCCTGGCCCTGTTTGGCGTGGCCGACTGGATCATCAAAGACCCCTCCCTGGCTCAAGCCATTCGCCGCTGGAGTGCCTTGGAGCAATTTCGCGACTTCCAACAGGGTGTCCTCAGCCTGGGAGGAATGATCTACTTCGTGATGATCGCCGTGGTCATGCTCTACCTCAGCATGATCCTGATCGGCCAGCGCCACTGGCGGGCACGCGAACAGGGCCGCGCCCTCTCGGTCCATTTTCTTATCCGCACCCTGGCCCTGGGTGCTCTGGCGGTCGGGGTCACCGCTTACGCCCACAGCCACAACTGGCTCCGGGCGGACATCAGTTCGGAACAGCTCAGTTCGCTCTCTCCCGATACGCTAAAACTGCTGCAAGAGATCCGTGAAAACAAAGAGACGCACACCATCAAAATCGACGCCTACATCAGCCCGCAGGTGCCCACCGAGTACGCGGCCACCAAGCTAAACCTGTTTTCCGCCCTGCAGGAATTCCAAGCCCTGGGTGGCGGAAAAATCCAGGTCGCCCTGCATGAAATCGACAACTACGGCCCCGAAGCCGTGCTGGCCGAGAAGACCTTCGGCATCACGCCCCAGCAGGTCGTGGTCAGCCAGGGTAACGAGCCATCCCGGGGCGAACTGTTCCTGGGTGCTGCCATCACCAGCGGCCTGGACAAAATCATCATCCCCTTCTTCGGCAAGGGCATCCCGGTGGAATACGAGCTCATCCGCTCCATCATCACCGTCTCCGAGCCGAAACGGCTGAAGCTGGGTGTGATCGACACGGGCATTCCCCTGATCGACCCCTCGGAATCGCACCAGCGGGACTGGCCCCTGATCACCGAGTTGCGCAAGCAGTACGACATCTCAAGCGTCAGCCCGACCCAGCCGATCGAGGACCACTACGACATTCTGTTGGCCGTGCAGCCATCGATGCTGGAGCAGCAACCGATGGATCACCTGATCGACGCCATCCGCTCGGGCACGCATACCGTAATTCTGGAAGATCCCTACCCCCACTTCTACCCACCCCAGTATGCCGTGGGGACCGCGGAACCGAAGCAGCAAGATCCTCGGATGAGCATGTTTGGCGCACCCCCCCCAGCGCCCAAGGGCGACATCAGCGCCCTTTGGCGCCTGCTCGGTGTGAAAAGCTTGGCGACCGAAGTCGTCTGGCAGGAATACATGCCCGACCGGAGCGTCGGCTCGATTGCCGATCCGCAGTGGATTTTCGTCGACCGAGGAAACGGGGCGGCCCAACCCTTCAACCCCGAGAACCCTATCTCCTCGGGTCTGAATCAGCTCCTGTTTCTTTATCCCGGCTCGGTTTCGCCGGTCGACGGCAGCCCGCTCACCTTCGAGCAGTTGGCCGTCACGGGCGAAGCTTCGGGCACGCTCGAAGTTTCCCAATTGAGTCGCCGTTCGCCCAATATCCATGTCTACGGGCGCCGAACGACGCGTGAATCGTACATCCTTGCCGCCCAGATTCACGGTTCCCTGCCACCGGAAGACCTGCTCGACCTGAAGGGCGAATCGGCGACCAAGAACAAGGACGACGCAGACTCCTCGAAGCAAGAAGATCCGGCGGACAGCAGCACTGCCGACGAGGAGACAGCACCGGAAATCAATGTCGCCCTGGTCACCGACATCGACTGGATCATTCCCGACTTTTTCGCCATCCGGCAAAGCGGCGACAATCAGTTTCTGACCGCCACCCAGAATGTTACGTTCATCCTCAACATGATCGACATCCTGGCGGGCGAGGACCGGTTTGTCGAGATTCGCAAGCGGACTCGAACCCACCGCACCCTCACGGAAATCGACAAAGCAACCCGTAAGTATCGCGACAAGGCGTTGAAGCAGGAGGATGAGTTCGTCGCCGAAATCAAAAAAGAAATCGACGATGCTCAAAAAGGGTTTGAAGAAAAAGTTGCCGAAGTCGAAAAACGCGAGGGTCTCAGCCGGATCGCCCGCCAGCAGTTACTGCAGCGGGTCCAACTGCGCGAGCAAGACAAGCTGAATGCCCAGATCAAGGCTCTGGAAGCGGACCGCAGTCGTCGAGTCAATCAGATCAAATACCAACTGAAGCAAGATATTCGCGAAGAACAGGATCGCAGCAAGCTGTATGCCATCCTGGTACCGCCCATCCTGCCGCTACTGTTGGCACTGTACGTCTTCTTCGGGCGGCGTAGAACCGAACGCGAAGGCATCGCCCAGGATCGACTGCGGTAATGAGAATGGAATGATTGGAATGATGGAATGATGGAGGAAGAATGAAAAGATGGAGATGCGGGTGGCGCTACCGTGGGTTTGAGCCGTAGGCGCTAGCCTCGGGTGCCCACTTGGAACTGAATGGCCGGTACAACCCCATCGTGCAATGAACCGTGGCAGGATCCCAGGA
>JAJRWS010000032.1 GCA_024276705.1 Planctomycetota bacterium
GATGCCATGAAAAAAGAAATGGAGTCCGCGGAAGGAGAGCTCAAAGCGGAACGCGGACAAGTTCAAAGCCGTGAAGAACAGCGGGCCAGTTTCAAGGTAGGCTCTCCCGAATTCAAAAAAATTGACGAGGAAATTGCCCGCTTGAAAGCCGAGTTTAATCTCAAGGCCGGGCGAATTCGCAAAGACTTCCTGGAGCGTGAGGCGAAAGTCTATTATCAGACATACCTGGAAGTCAGCAACATGGTGAAGTACTATGCCCAGCAGCATAGCATTGGCCTGGTCCTAAGGTTCAACGGCGACCAGGTTGATCCCAATCGGCGCGAAAGCGTATTGCGTGCGATCAACGACCCCATCGTGCATCAAAATAACATCGACATCACGCCGGACATTTTGGCGTTGCTGAATCGCGGCGGCGGCGCCTCGCCGAATGGAGTCGCTCCGGCCGCCAGCCGTACCGGAACCACAACGCGTTAAAGCGGCAAGAACTCCAGGGGCCATCGCGGGAGAACTCCCTCGATGCCCCTGGCTTCCCTCCCTGCTCCCTTCAAGCAGCCTGTCATGCTTCTATCGATGCAAACAACCATCGCCCATCCTGTCTCGGTAGCCGGCTTTGGCTACTGGAGCGGAAAAAACATCCGCGTCGAATTTCGCCCCGCCATGATCGACACGGGGATTGTGTTTGTGCGCGCTGACCTTAGCCCTCACGCTCGCATTGCCGCGCGAATAGAAAACCGCATCGACATGCCGCGCCGCTCTAATTTGCGTTACAACCATATCCAAGTGGAAATGGTGGAGCATGTGCTGGCCGCCTTGTCCGGGTTGCGGATCGACAATTGCGAGGTTTGGGTCAATCAGGCGGAAATGCCTGGGTGTGACGGATCGGCGAAAGCCTTTGTCGAAGTGCTGGACACGGCACCGCTGCTCAAACAGGGTGTGGCGCGACCACCCTTGCGAGTGACGGAAACCATCCGCGTGAGCCAAGGAGACCAATGGGTCGAAGCGCGCCCCATCGTAGGCGGCGGTTGCTTGATGGAGTACCAATTGGACTATCCCCATGCCCCGGTCATAGGCCGTCAATCCGTAAAGTTCGCACTGACCCCTGAAGTTTTTCGACAAGAAATCGCTCCTTGCCGGACCTTTGTGCTGGAACAGGAAGCGGTACAAATGGTCCAGCAAGGTTACGGCCTGCGCGTCACCCCTCGTGACCTGCTCCTGTTCAACGACACCGGTCCCGTCGACAATCAGCTCCATTTCGACAACGAGTGTGCCCGCCACAAGGCGCTCGATCTGGTTGGCGATCTGGCTCTGGTCGGTTCCCGCCTGGAAGGACACTTTATTGCCCATCGCAGTGGACACCAGCTCAACGCCCTGGCCGCACACACCCTGCTAGAACGATTCGCACCGAAACAAACGCTCTCCATGACGGCATGAAATGCCGTCCCACAACACGAACCGTATGTATATTCCACCACTTTGCCATCTCGGCATTCCCCACGATAGCCCTGGAAGAACTTAGTCAAATGGCAACCAGTATTGCAGCAAACGCCTGGATCGACCCTCGAGCGGAAATCGATAAAGAAGTCGAGATCGGCCCTTTTTGTACCATTGGCGCGGGAGTAAAAATTGGCCGTGGCACTCGATTGCTCAGCCATGTCACGCTGATGGGCAATGTCACTCTCGGCTGCCAGAACATCATCTATCCCAATGTCGTCATTGGCGCCGAACCACAGGATACCAGCTATTGCGGCACCGACACGTGCGTCCAAATTGGCAATGGCAACACACTCCGTGAAGGGGTTACCATCAATCGGGGCACGGAAAAGGAAGATGGCATAACTCGTCTGGGCAACGATAATTTCCTGATGGGCAATAGCCATGTCGCTCACGACTGCAAGCTAGGCAATCACATTCTGATCGCCAATGGGACGCTGCTGGCGGGTCATGTCCACGTGGCCGATCATGCTTCCCTGTCGGGAAACTGCGCGATCCACCACTTTGTGTCGGTTGGCAGCTATTCCTTCGTGGCCGGACTTTGCAGGGCATTGCACGACGTGCCTCCCTACATGCTGGTCGAAGGAATTCCGGCGCGACCTCGTTGCATCAACATCGTGGCCATGAAACGCAACCAATTTTCTCGTGATGTTATTGATGGGCTTGCAGCCGCCCACCGCCTGCTCTATCGCACAAAAGTGGGTGTGCATCACGCTCGTGAGATCCTGGAAGCCAATGGGCAAATCACCGCGGAAGTGGAACATCTGCTCTCCTTTGTCGAAGGGCAACAGGAAGGCAAACATGGACGACGACGTGAGTCCGTAAGGAAAGCCGCATGAAAACTCAGCCATTCCCCCCTCTGCGTTTGGCCGTTATTGGTACGGGACATTTAGGGCGCATCCACGCTCGTTTGGCCGCGAACCTGCCTTCTGTCCGGTTGGTCGCGGTCGTCGACTCTCTGGTGGACGCCCGGGAATCCGTGGCAGCGGATACCGGCGCTCGCCCTGTCGCCAGCCACCATGAGCTGGTGGGCGAAATCGATGCCGCGATCGTGGCCACACCAACCTCGACGCACCAGCAGGTAGCCAGCGAGCTCATGAAGGCAGGAGTCCATACGCTCATCGAAAAACCTCTGGCTCCCACGCTTGGAGAGTGCGAACATCTGGTTCACCTGGCACGCCAACAGAGCTTGGTACTGCAGGTGGGGCATGTCGAGCGATTCAACCCGGCTCTGACTTCGGTGCGAGACAAACTTCACGATCCAAAATTCATCGAAGCACGCCGTACCAGCGGTTACACGTTTCGTTCCACCGACGTAGGCGTAGTGATGGATTTGATGATCCACGATATCGACGTGGTGCTTTCGCTGGTAAAATCCCCAGTACAAAAAATCGAGGCCATGGGACTCTCGGTCCTGGGCAGTCACGAAGATCTGGTCAACGCGCGGCTTCATTTTGCTTCTGGTTGCATCGCCTCACTGACCGCCTCAAGGGTAAGCTACCGGCCGGAACGTACCATGCAGGTGTTCACCAGCCGTGGATTCGCGGCAATCGATTTTGGCACCCGGGCGGCCACCTTGGTGGAACCCACCAAAGAGGTCTTGCGAAGGGAATTCGCCGTGGATCCATTGACCACCAGCGAGCGGCAGGAATACCGGGAGCAGCTCTTCTCGACCTTGCTCATCAAACAAGAGGTCGCAGGAGACGAGATCAACGCGATCGAACAGGAACAGATCGATTTCACCAACGCCATCGGTGAGCATCGCCGACCCCAGGTCGATGGGGCCGATGGACGCGATGCGGTCGCCGTCGCCGAACTCATTCTGGAACAGGTTGAGTCGCATGCATGGGACGGATCGCAACTTGGCCGGCAAGGTCCTTATGCCATGCCCGCACTACCGGTTGTGGGTGGAACGGACCGTTGGCCCTCCACAGGGACGCAAGACGTACCCCAACGCAAGGCTGGCTAAGGGTTAGCCAATAAATAACTATCCGGTTTTCTGTAGGGAACGTTCAAGAAAAAACTTCGGTAAATCGTGGTGTTCTGGTAATGCAACCATCGTACTCGTACTCAGCCGCTTGCGGCGGTACTCGTACTCGAATCGCATAACGGGTATCACACGGTCGTCGAGTACGAGTACCGCTTTGCTGAGTACGAGTACGACACGAATTCTGCGGGTTTCTGTAATACCGAAGTCATCTGTATGCCTGCTTTTTAAAACATCCACAAGGAGGACTGCTGGCAGAACCTCAGTGGACGCGTGTGCCTACCCCCCTCCCCGCTGCCCCAACAAACCGCTATGCTGGGGCATCCGGCCCAGACATCCCCTTCCCCCTCGATCGGGTGCCCATGCGTTATCAACAAGTTTGCCTTGAAGCGATTGGCTACACACTCCCCCAGGAGGTGGTGACCACCGAAGCCCTGGAACGACAACTGGCCCCGGTCTATCAGCGGTTGCGATTGCCGCACGGCCGGTTGGAATTGATGACGGGTATCGCATCACGCCGTTTTTTTCCACCCGGCACGCTCCCCAGCCAGGTGAGCATCGCAAGTGGCCAACAAGCATTGCAAGCAAGCGGCATCGACCGCCAGCATCTCGGCGCGCTGATTCACGGCTCGGTTTGCCGTGATCACCTGGAACCGGCAACCGCCTGCCATGTGCATCATGGCCTGAACTTGCCAGCCGAATGCATGATCCATGATGTTTCCAATGCGTGCCTGGGAATTCTCACTGGCATGATCCAGGTGGCCAACATGATCGAGCTGGGACAGATTCGCGCCGGCCTGGTCGTCGGCACCGAATGTGGCCGCGAGCTGGTCGAAAACACCATCCGCAGACTCAACCAGGACACCCAGTTGTCGCGCCGAGATATCAAACCCTTTGTCGCCTCCCTGACCATCGGCTCCGGGAGCGTGGCCATCCTGCTGTGTGACAAGAAACTGAGCCGAACACGGAATCGACTTCTTGGGGCCAGTGTTCTGGCTCGTACCAATCATCACCAATTGTGCCAAAGTGACGGCCTGCAGTCGTTCATGAGCACCAATAGTGAACAACTGATGCATCAGGGCGTGGCCGCCGGAGCGGAGACTTTTGGGGCTTTCCTGGCCGAAATCGGCTGGACCCGGAGGCAGGTCGATAAAACAATCTGCCATCAGGTTGGTGTCGCCCACCGGCGTTTGCTGTTGGAGGCGCTCGATATCGATCCACAAATCGACTACCCCACCATGGAAACGCTGGGCAACACCGGGTCAGTCGCCTTGCCACTCACCCTGGCCCTGGGAGCCGAAGCTGGCCATCTCCAACCCTTGGATCACGTGGCCCTGCTCGGCATTGGCTCAGGGATCAATTGCCTGATGCTGGCCCTGGAGTGGCAGCGAGTCCAGATCGCTGGCCGCGTGGGAATCGGCTCATCTGTCGATAAAGGGGCCGCCGAAAAAGATGCCGCCGACAAGAACGCCAGCCAACTCGCCGCCGCAGGCGCTACCACCTGACTCGAATCCAATTCTCAAACATGCTTAGGCTTGGCCGATAAATAACTATCCGGTTTTCTGTAGGGAACGTTCAAGAAAAAAACTTCGGTAAATCGTGGCGTTCTGATAATGCACCTTCGTACTCGTACTCAGCC
>JAJRWS010000562.1 GCA_024276705.1 Planctomycetota bacterium
AGTCATCGAGCAAAAGCTCAACACCTTCGTACCACCAAAACTAAGGACCGACGAGAAACAAGCAGCGTAAAAAATTTATGATGGATGATTCGCGATTGGGTCTGCACGATCCGCCCAGGAACCATCTATCATAAACCATCACTTCCTGAATCATCACTTCCTGAATCATAAATTTTTTACTCATGGCCATCGCAGAAGAACCTGAAGTTGGAATCCCCGAGTGGGTGGTCACCTTCGGCGATATGATGTCGCTGTTGCTGACGTTCTTCATCATGCTGGTTTCGATGAGTGAGATCAAATCCGAGGAACGGTACCAGGCCATGGTGGAGTCGATGCATGAACAGTTTGGCCACGACCGGTCGCTCGCCTCGCTCATCCCTGGCAATATCCGCCCCCGAAACTCGGCCCTGGAGCATGTCGCGGCCATGGGGCGAGCAAAAAAGAAAGACACGGCCAACGGTGGCCAGAAGAAAAAAGCGGTCACCGGCGAACATGAGCAGGTGCAAATTGTTCGTCCTGGTGATGATTCAACCAATGGAGGCGTCATTTTTTTTGCCGAAGGGGCCACCGAACTGACCGAAGAGAACCGGCTCGCCTTGCAGCAAATCATCAACCAGATTGCCGGCAAACCGCAAAAAATCGAAATCCGAGGCCATACATCGCACCGCCCCATCCAATCGAAAGCCGGTTTGCGTGATCATTGGGATCTGGCCTATGCACGCTGCCGAAGCACGATGGCGTTTCTGATTGAGCAAGGGATCGACCCGGCACGCATTCGGCTCGGCCCAGCTGCCGCCGGCGAACCACTCTACCAGGGAGTCGACCCGGACCGACTGAAACGCAACTCACGTGTGCAAATCCTGATGTGGGACGAACGGGTCCAGGATCTGGAAGACACCGACGATCCAATTCGCACGTTGGAAAAAGCACCCTAAAGCGGAGAGAGGAAAGTGGAAAGCAGAGAGTAAAGAGCGGCAGCAAACGCCCATGTTTCTGTATTGCTTCCCGATGGAATGCAAGGTGCACAACTAAATAGAGATCGGACTCTCGCGACCAGGAGACGGCGCTATGGCTGACAAATCCAAAACCAACACACCTCAAACCTTGCCCAAGAAATCAGGGATGATGACCTTGGTCAAGGGGCTCGCCATCCTTTCGGTCGTAGTGGTCGTGGAAATCGTCGCCGCCTCCGCCCTGCTCCCCAGTGCGGAAGAAACAGCCGCCATCGGTGAAAAATTGGCCCTAGCGGACGCGGGCCTGCACGAGACTCAGGCCGAGCAAGAGTCTCCCGCTGAAGCTCCCCAGACCGACCCTTCGCTCAACACTCTCGAGGTCAACCTGGGGGCGTACCATGTCCTGACTTATGAACCCAACAGCGGTTCCAGCCTGAATATCGATTTTGAACTCTATGGTACCGTGCTAGCAGAAGAAGAATCAGAGTTCTATCAGCTTTTCACGGTCAATCAGCACCGCATCGAGGAACAAGTGGTCATCACGATGCGTGGGATGGAACTAACCGACCTGACCGCGGCTGAGTTGGGGTTGATCAAACGCAAGATATTAGAGAAAACCAATCGCGCATTGGGGAAGCCATTGCTGCGCGAAGTTATTTTCCCCAAATTTTCGTTCCTGGAGCGGTAGCTGGGGACTGGGGGACTGGGGACAATACCGCCCGATTAGTCGCGACTTTTTGCCTTGTTGAAGGTTAGGTTCTTTAATGGAGTCGGGAGTTAGGGGCTGGAGACTAGCCAGCAACGCACCACGGAAAACAGGGAGAAGGAATTCCCATGACGGACCATTCCGATCAGATCGGCCAGGATGAAATCGAAAACTTGCTGCGCCAGGCCCAGGAGGCCGGGGGAGCCAATACCCAGGACAACCAGGTTCCCGCAACCGACCCTCCAGCTCAGCCAGTCGATGCCGCGGCCCTGGCTCAGGATGAAATCGAACAACTGATGTCCCAGACGCCTGCCAGGCAGGCCACCGCCAGCACGGCGCCAACTGCCACGGGAACTCCCACGGACTCTGCCGAATCGGTGGTATCTCAAAATGACGTGGAACTGCTGCTGAATAAAGCAGAACAAGCCTTGGCTTCCATCGACCAGTCCCAATCGGAACTGCCAGCAGGACTCCAAACTTTTGAATTCAAGGATCTTTCAGGCACCTCCGCCAATACAGAATCGGCCACCCTGGAATTGATGGGGGATATCCAACTCGACCTGACCATCGAACTGGGACGTACCCACATGCATCTGGAAGATGTTCTCAAGCTCCAACAGGGCGCCGTGGTGCCACTCGACAAGCTGGCTGGCGATCCAGCCGACATCTACGTTAACGGCCGTCTGGTCGCCCGTGGCGAGGTTCTGGTACTCAATGACAATTTCTGCGTCCGCGTGGCCGAACTGATCGTCGGCGAAAGTGCCTGCGCGTAATGGGGTGCAGCAAAACTCAGTCGTTCCAAGCAGTGGCCGATGAAGCCGACCGGGTAGCGTGCTAGCAGTTACAAGCGTCGGCACCCTGGCGGCTTATCGCTTTGGACCACGTATGGATGGGTGGGAATATGGAACTGCTGAAACTGCTCTGGCGAGAGATGGGCCCAGTTTCCTATAAGCTCCATTGCGCTAGGATCTCTTCTTCGCCCTTCCCCCTCACAAAACATGTTATTGCCTACAATACGCCAACCATTGCCAGCCACGCTCGAGCGTGGACGGATTGGCGTCATGAGCCTCATGGTGGGAATCCTGCTCCTGACAAGCCCTCCCTCAGCCTGGGGCCAATTGGTGCCAGCGGCCGACAGCCACTTGCCCGGACAAACCTTTCCAGCAGCCAGCCCGGCACGGGTCGGCACCACTTCGGATCGCTCGCGTCCGTTGATCGCCTATCACCGTGACCAGCAAGGACCGGATACGCAACTGGCGGGTGCCAGCAGACAATCCGAAGCAACGCATGCAGCCAAGGTGGCCGACCGTGCCATGGCAGACGCCACACCGATCGCAGCGCCTGCCAGGATTCCCACGAATTTCCTCCGCCAGACAAGGCCAACCGATACCGGGGCGACCCGTGAGGTGCTTGCCCGTTCCTTGCCCGAGTCGGGCGACCCGCGCCGTCTGCTCCCCGCTGCGGACAGTTCCTCGGGCCGGGCTTCCGGCTCCCGGTTGGGCCGTCGATCCAGCGAAAAAAACCGGCGCACTTCAGGATTGGTCAATTCATTTCCCTCCATGGATGTCCTGCGTACGGCAGGAACCGGATTGGGCATCGCGCTGGGCTTGCTACTTCTCTGCGCCTGGTTGTTCCGCCGCAACGCACCGAGTCCTACAGCGCCACTGCCCAAGGAAGTGGTAAACGTTCTGGGACGTGCGCAACTGGCCAGTCGACAGTTTGTGCAGTTACTCAAGGTCGGCAACAAGCTGGTGCTCGTTTCGATGACTCCGGAAGGGACGGAACCGATTACCGAAGTAACCGATCCGGTGGAAGTTGACCGTCTGCTGAGCCTTTGCATGCGCAACCACTCCCAGAGCACCACCGCGGAGTTCCAACAAGTACTGAGCCAATTGTCGCGTGAAGGGGCTAAGGGGTTCCTGGGAAAATAGAACGGTTCGTGGGGGAGTGGATGCAATACTCCAGAGGGTTGAGCCGTAGGCGCTAGCCTCGGGTAACCTCGACCTCCGTCGCACACGTCGATATTCAATATTCCTTGTTCGATATTCATGATTCCATGAAAAGATTGCAACTCCTATTAGCCTGCAGCCTCATGGCGGCGTTCTTGCTGACGCCCTCGGTACTCGTTGCGCAGACGGCCGTTTCACCTTCCTCGCTACTGCCGGCCGGATTGGGCAACCCCCAGCAGTGGACCAGTCCGGAAGGACTCAGTTCCACGATCCAGGTCATGCTGCTGCTGACCGTGATCAGCCTGGCCCCGGCGATTCTCCTGATGACGACCAGTTTTGTCCGCATCCTGATCGTGCTCGGCCTGCTACGACAGGCCCTCGGTACCCAGCAACTCCCTCCCAGCCAGGTCATCACCTCCATCGCTCTGTTCATGACCGCCCTGTTGATGACCCCCGTCTGGACGGACGTTTATCAAGACTCCATCAAACCCTACACCGACAAACAGATCGGCCTCGAAGAAGCGTGGGACCGCGGCACCGAGCCGGTGCGCCGATTCATGGCAAACCAGATCCTGCGCACAGACAACAATGACGACGTCTATTTATTCCTGAAGTACCTGCCCAGCGAGTATGACCCGGAAACGGGCGAGTTGCCTGATAACTATGCTTACTATGAGGCGAAAGAGGATGAACGGCTCGTTCCCTTGCAAGCATTGCTACCTGCTTTCATGCTCAGCGAACTCAAAACAGCATTCTTGATTGGATTTCAAATCTACCTGCCGTTCGTCATCCTCGACATCGTCGTCGCCAGCGTCACGATCTCCATGGGCATGTTGATGTTACCGCCCGTGCTCATCTCCCTCCCTTTCAAGCTCTTGCTATTCGTGTTGGTGGATGGCTGGCGGTTGGTTGTGGAAATGTTGATGGAAAGTTTTCAAGTCCTCCTTTAGGATCCGCCCATGGAACCCCAACAGGCTGTTGATCTGGCGCGCGATGCCCTGCTCACCGCCTCGCTCGTGGCAGCACCCGTATTGCTGGCCGGCATGCTGGTTGGTCTGGCGGTAGGACTGATCCAGGCACTTACGCAGATCCAGGAGCAAACCGTGGCCTTCGTGCCCAAACTGATTGCCATGGTTTTGACCCTGGGATTTTCGCTCCCCTGGATCTTGTCACGCCTTATCGATTACGCCCAGCAACTGATCACGAACATCCCCAGTAACCTGTAGAAAAGGGCGCGTGGCGAATCCCTTTAGAACCTTTGCCTCCAAGTCCCAGGGCTTTTTACTAGCACCATCAAAACTATCCCGATCCTTCAACCTTCAACTCTCAACCTTCAACTCTCAACCTTCAACTCTCAACCTTCAACCCTCAACCTTCAACCCTCAACCTTCAACCTTCAACCCCCAGCTCATGCCTGCCCTGGAAACCCTGCTCCTGAATCAGTTTGCGACGTTCACGCTGGTGCTGGCCCGGGTTGGCGCGCTGATGATGACCGCGCCGATCTTCGGCTCACGAGCCGCGCCGATGCAATTTCGCGCTTTGCTTGCGATAGGCATTACCTTGCTGGTGACTCCCCTGCTCGCCACCCAGCCACCGGCCGATATCACCCAACTATTGGTCTTCGCCCGCTACCTGATCAACGAAGCCCTGGTCGGCCTCTTGCTGGGTCTGGGCATTATGATTCTACTAAGTGGCATCCAGTTGACCGGCCAAATCATCAGCCAGATGAGCGGTGCGGCACTGGCCAACGTGTTCGATCCGACTCTCGACAATTCGGTATCGGTTTATTCGCAGCTCCTCTATTTCCTGGCGCTGGCCATGTTTGTGTTGCTCGACGGACATCGCCTGCTGATGGAAGCGATGCTCGACACCTACACCTGGTTGCCACCGGGACGCGCCATGTTTGGACAATCGTTCGTCGCCGCCCTGGTCACCATCCTCTCTCAAAGTTTTTTGCTGGGCGTCCGTACGGCCGCCCCGGCGATGACGGCGCTGTTGCTGGCGACGCTGCTACTCGGCCTGATCGGCCGCACCATGCCGCAAATCAACATCCTCGCGGTTGGCTTTGGTATCAACACCTTGCTCACTCTGGGAACCCTGCTGCTCTCCCTGGGAACCATCGCCTGGGCTTTCCCCCAGCAGACCGTCGTCGCCATCGAACTGCTGCGGAGTGCGATCAAGGAGGCAGCAATGTAGACGTGACTCCTAAAACTGATCCCAAAACACTAAAACACTGCCCACTCTCTCCTAAGGGACGGCTCATATAGAACTTCGGTATTTTCATACAAAGCAGCAGTAATTTTCATCCTGGTGAGGAAGAGAATGAGTGATGTGAGATGTGGGAATCGATGATCTGAGGGATGGAGCCTAATGCAGTTCATCAATCATCGATCACACTTCAAACATACGTATGCCTTCTTCTCCATCGCTATTCCAAAGCAGGAAGTTATTTTTAAAGCATTCCTAACTCATGGCTGAATCAACCGGCGAAAAAACTCAAGACGCCACACCCCATCGCCGCCAGCAGGCACGCGACAAGGGGCAGGTTGCCTACAGCCAGGATTTGGGGTCCGCGGCCCTGTTGGTGATCGGTACGTTTTTGCTGATATCTTGGGGCGAAAAAATTGTCGACCTGGCTGGTCAAATCATGAAGTTCCAGCTTAAAAACGTTGGGCCGCTGACCGTGGACCAGGACGCGGTGGTGGCGGATGCGCACAGCCTGGTCACCGCACTGGGTGGCGCCCTGTTGCCGATACTCGCCCTGCTGGTCGTGGGCGCGGTGGTGGTCAACTTGTTCCAGGTTGGGTTCCTGTTTACACCCCAGCGGCTATTGCCCGATCCCAGTCGGCTCAGTCCGGCTGCTGGCCTGAAACGCATCCTTTCGCTCTCGGGTGTCATGCGGCTCGGCTTCGGACTGTTCAAGGTGATCGTCGTCGCGGTAGTGGCTGGGACGGTCATTTTTTTCAGGCGTGATCAGATCCTGCATGCCAGCTCACTAAGCATCCCGGTGTTGGCCCGTTTTATCGTGGACACATGCCTTTCAACCGCCCTCTGGGTCGGCGTGGCTCTGTTCCTGTTAGCCGTTTTGGACTACAGCTACCAACGTTGGAAGCACGAACAAGACCTGCGGATGACGCACCAAGAGGTTCGCGAGGAAATGAAAAACCTGCAGGGCGACCCTCAAGTGATCGCCCGGCGACGGGCAATCCAACGGCAAATGGCCTTGAACCGGATTGGCGAAAAAGTCCCCCAGGCCGACGTCGTGGTCACCAACCCGACCGAACTGGCCATCGCCATCCAGTACGATCCCCAGGAAATGGCCGCCCCGGTCGTCGTGGCGAAAGGGGCCGGCCTGGTCGCCCAGCGGATACGCCGCCTGGCACTGGAAAACAATATCCCGGTCGTCGAGCGCAAACCGCTCGCCCGGCAACTCTATCGAGAGGTCGAAATGGGGCAACCGATCCCCGACGACAGCTACGCCGCGGTGGCCGAGGTATTGGCCTACGTCTATCAGCTCCAGGGAAAGAAGATCCCCAACCTACCCGGCGCGGCTGCCTAGGCATGGCTCACCGCGATTCGATTTTTACATAATCGCGGGTGGTCGGACCGACGTACAACTGCCGCGGCCGGTAGATCCGGCTATTGCTGTCCCGAACCTCTTTCCACTGCGCGATCCAACCCGGCAAGCGGCCAATGGCAAACATCACGGTGTACATCGACACGGGAATGCCAATGGCACGCAGGAGAATCCCCGAATAGAAATCGACGTTGGGATAAAGATTGCGACTGACGAAATAGTCGTCGGCCAAAGCGACTTCTTCCAACTGCCTGGCAATATCGAGCAATGGGTCGTGATGACCCTTGGCGAGCATTTTGGCAACATGTTCGCGCAGGATGTGGGCACGCGGATCGTAGCTTTTGTAGACCCCATGCCCGAATCCGAACAGCTTTTCCTTCTTTTGCTTGACCCTTTCGACCAGATCGCCGACCTGCATGCCCGACTCATGGATGCGTTGGAGCTGCTCCATCACCGCAACGTTGGCACCACCGTGGAGCGGCCCCCACAAGGCGCAGACGCCGGCCGCGCACGAAGCGTACAGATTCGCTCCTGAGGAGCCAACCATACGCACGGTTGAGGTTGAACAATTCTGCTCGTGGTCGGCATGCAAAATGAGGAACAGACTCAAGGCGCGCACTACATCCCGGTCCGGCTCAAACTGACGGTTCGGATGGGAAAACATCATGTGCAAAAAGTTGCGACAGTAGGTCAGTTTCGGCTCGGGATAGAGGATGGGCTGACCAATCGACGTCCTGTAGGCGTAGGCGGCCACCGTCCGAATCTTCGAGATAAGCCGCGCTGCCGCATTTTCAAAGTTCCCCTCGTCCTCCATTCCCATGATATCGGCATTGTAGCATGACAACGTATTGATCATGGAAGAGAGGATCGCCATGGGATGACCGTTGGGCGGGTAGCCAAGAAATGAACTACGCATGCCTTCGTGAATCATTTCATGGCTGGCCAGGAGATGGCGAAAATGTCCCAAATGGTCTGCGGTGGGTAACTCACCGTAAATCAGCAGCAGGGCTGTTTCGATGAAGGTCGACTCCGCGGCGAGTTGCTCTACCGGGATACCCCGATAGCGCAAAATTCCCTTCTCACCATCGATGAACGTTATCCCCGAGCGGACCGAGCCCGTGTTTCGGTAACCCTCATCGAGGGTGATCGCGCCTGTTTGACTCCGCAATTGGGATATATCGACCGCACGTTCTTTCTCGCTGCCCTCAAGCAGAGGCAACTCGACGGCACGGTCGTCCAGCTTGATTTCCGTTGTTCCGATAACTTTCTGACCATTTTGAATCATCCGGCCTGTCTCCTTGTTTGAGCAATCATGTCTCGTAATTCTAAAGTGTTATTCAACCCTACGCTGGGCAGGGCGATAAGCCGCCCGGAAACGAACGTTTTCAGCAGTTGACACGCTGCCCGGGTCGGCTTCATCGGCCATTTTGGAACTACTGAGTCTTTCATTTTCTGCCGATTCGAGGCCATCTACGCAACGTCCGCGAAGAACGAAGTGTGCTCCAGGGCACCCGATGTGCCCACCTTTGCCCACTTTCCCGCCCTGGGGCCAAAGCCCATAACCCACCTGCCTCCACCCAACTGCCTTGGATCATTCATGATCTGTACGAGCACCGATCGAGGCGGACAGGTTACGAATGGAGAGCGAAAAGAGGGAAGCGCGCAACCCTAGCCCGCTGCCCCCGTACCTCGACAAAAGACGAAGCCGAAGCCCCCCCGCATAGGGAGACGGCCGTCGCGAGGACAACTATGTGCAAATCATGTACCAAACTGGCTGGACAAAGCCGGGGGAGGTTCTCGGGAAAGTCATGTACCACCCGCATAGCGGGTGGCTTGAGGAAGGCTCCTCAAAGGAGCCGGGGAGAGAATATCGTACTCGTACTCAGCAAAGCGGTACTCGTACTCGAACCCAACTTGGCGGCAAGGTCAGTCATCATCAATATCCATGGCCTCTTGTTTCTGTTGCATGCAATGGTTCCAGTCGATTACGAGTACGAGCACGAGCACGAACAATATCACTACGGAACTGTCGAACTCTGCCAGTCCCCCGGCAAAGCCGGGGGTTTTCTCGGGAAAATAAACACAACTACAGGAAATACCGAGATGCACCCGGTACCACGTTTCCAAAACGCGAGCAGCGCGAAGCTGATCATCCTGATGACGATGGCCGTCGCCTTGCCGCCCGTCCTCTGGCCGTCCGAAGGCTATTGCCGCTCGGGCCCTTTCCATGATGTGCGTCAATACGGCGCGGCGGGTAATGGCCAGACGCTTGATACCGATGCGATCCAGGCGGCCGTCGACGCTTGTGCCGAAGCAGAGGGAGGGTCCGTCTATTTTCCCGCGGGCCGCTATCTGTCGGGGACGATCCGGCTGCGCAGCCATGTCACACTCCACCTGGCGACTGGAGCCGTCCTGCTCGGCAGCACCCACCTGGACGATTACCCGATACTCCAGCCGGCGCTCGCCTCGTGGACCGACCGGTATTGCTGTCGGGCCCTGATCTGGGGCGAGGACCTGGAAGATATCGCCATCGTCGGCCGGGGAACCATCGACGGCCAAGGCGCCCACTTCCGTGGCAACCAGCCTTCGGGGCCAGAACTCGAAAAGATTCTGGAATCCTGGGACAGCACCACTCGCTACCGGCCCAAACCCCGTTATGTCAACCGGCCCTATGTTATTCGACTGATCACCTGCCGTGACATCCGAGTGGAGGGAATCACCCTGCGCAATTCGCCGATGTGGATGCAGCATTACTTGAACTGCGACGCGCTCGTGGTGCGCGGCATCACGGTCTACAACCATTGCGGCGAGAACAACGATATGATCGACATCGACGGCTGCCACGACGTGGTGATTTCGGATTGCTACGGCGATACGGACGACGATGCGCTAACCTTCAAAAGCACGACTGACCGCTTGACGGAAAATGTTGTCGTCACGAACTGCGTCCTGAGCTCTCACGTCAACACGATCAAAATGGGGACGGAGTCGCACGGCGGGTTCCGAAATATTGCGATCAGCAACTGCGTGATTCGACCGTCGCGGGATCGTGATGCGATGGCCGGCCAAAACGAAGGGTTCGCGGGAATCGCCTTGGAAATGGTGGACGGTGGAACGCTCGACGGCGTCACGATTTCCAACATCACCATGACGGGTCAGACCGTACCCATCTTTCTACGCCTGGGCGACCGAGGCCGATCGTACCGCAAAGGGGTGCCCAGGCCACCGGCCGGCACGTTGCGCAACGTGGCCATCAACAACGTGGTGGCAACCGGAGTGGGAAAGGTCGGCTGTTCGATCACCGGCTTGCCAGGGCATCGAGTGGAGCACGTTTCAATTGCCAATGTCCGCATCGACTTTGCCGGTGGCGAGACGGCTCAAGTGGCTCCGGCGGATGTGCCGGAACAGCCAGATAAATATCCCGACTGCACGATGTTCGGCACACTGCCCGCATACGGTTTCTATGTACGGCATGTGGAAGGACTCGTGCTGCGCGACATCGACCTGACGTATGCGCAGGCGGATGCCCGCCCCGCCCTCGTTTGCGACGATGTCCACGACCTGGTTGTGGATCACCTCAATGCGCAAGTTCAACCCGAAACCACAGCCCAGATCTACCTGAAAGATACCCGAGGGGCGCTGCTCCGCGGCTGCCGGCCACCCACCACGAAAGTTTTCCTGCGGCTCGCCGGAACGAGCGATCGCATTCTGGTGGTGGGTAACGATCTGGCTAACGTCAGGACGCCTTTCACCTTCGCTGGGACCACGCCGCAAAGCGCCGTGGATGCCAAAGCCAACCGCCTGCCGTCAGCCCGGCAGGAGTAATTGACCACGGCTAGAATCCGTGGCTTCTGGTGGGATCGTTCAGCTGGGCGAAAAGGTTTTGCTGGATTGAGCGGAATTCCACTGTGATTCGTGCAATGTTCCGTTTTCAGTGTGAGGATGGTATAATTGTGTGACGTAGCCAGGTGTCGCTGAGATTTCGATAACGAGAAGCCCTCAAAATGTCTTCAGCCCTCCAATACGTTCCGCACTACACAGCTTCCGACTACCAGCAATGGGAAGGCGACTGGGAATTGTTTCAAGGAGTTGCCGTCGCGATGACACCTTCACCATTCGGGGAGCACCAGTCGTTGATGGCAAGCCTGATTCGAGTATTCGGCAATGAAATTGAGCGCCAATCTTGCAGTTGCCAAGTACTGCCAGAGTTGGATTGGGTCGTTGACGATCACACCGTCGTGCGTCCTGACATTATGATTGTCTGCGATGGTCTCCCCGAACGGCATTTGGAAAGCCCGCCGGCTTTGATTGTCGAAATCCTATCTTCCGCAACTGCTCAAAAAGATCGCGTCTACAAACTTGACCTCTACCGGCAGCAAGGCGTGCACTACTATTTACTGGCCGATCCCAAAGCAAAGCAACTCGACGTGCTTCACCTGGCCGATGGCCAATATGTCCGGCTACCCGATTCATCCATCTTTGATTTCCAGCTTCATCCACACTGCCAAATCCGGCTGGATTGCAAAACGATATTCCGGGCTCTTCCGTGAGACCTGGTGAACGAAACGGGCATTTACCAGACCATCAAAGCTGGTCGTAGCGGATGGAAAACGTGTCGCCCTGATCCATGTCGCCCGTCTTCAAGCCGCGGTAAAACCACTCCACCCGCTGCTTCGAGCTGCCATGCGTGAACGATTCGGGCACCACGAAGCCACGCGACTGCTTCTGCAGGCGGTCGTCGCCGATGGCGGTCGCCGCGTTGAGCGCCTCCTCGATGTCGCCCTCCTCCAGAATCTTCCAGTTTCTCTGGGCATGGTGCGCCCAGACCCCCGCCAGAAAATCGGCCTGCAGCTCCAGGCGAACCGACAACTCATTGGCCTCGGCCTTACCAGCCCGTTGCCGTAAATTTTGCACCTGGTCGCTAATACCCAGCAATTTCTGGACATGATGCCCAATCTCATGAGCAATCACGTACGCCTGGGCGAAATCGCCTGGGGCGCCCAGCCGCTGGCTCATCTCTTCAAAAAAACTTAAATCGAGATAAACGTGCTCGTCCAGCGGGCAGTAAAACGGCCCGGTGGCCGCACTTTGAAATCCACAGGCCGATTGAACCTGGCCGTGAAACATAATCAGCTTTGGTTCCCGGTAGACTTGGCCCTTCGCTTGGAACAATTGTTTCCACACATCCTCAGTATCCGCCAGGATGACCGAGACCATCTTAGCCTTTTCCTCCTGGGCCGGATCGACTTGACCTTGCTTCGCCTGCGGTGCAGGCTGGAGCTTTTGCATCTCCTGCATCACGGGACGCGGATCGCCCCCCAGAAACGTGATTGCCAGTACCAACAACAAGCCCAGCAGGCCCCCTCCTGCCATGACCGGACCGCGCACCGACCGGCGGTCTTCCACATTCTCGCTACCACGTCTCCCTTTCCAACGCATAGTACCCTAACCTCCCCATCTTAGACCGCCACTCCGCCAGGCGAAATTTCGTTAACAAACATACATACCCCCAAATCCAGCCACCTCTTTGGCACTCCATGAATATACCTGTTCATGGCGAGCTCTCCAAGCAACCAAATTTGGCTCACTCGAACAAAGTCGTCCGCGATCCCAAAGTTATGGAGTCCCGGAACTCTTAAAGATTCCAAATATACCCGGCATCGAATTGGGAGATCGACTGGTGACGAAAATCCGACATCCCATGATTCCATAAACAGACGAAATCGCTTATGCTACCAAGGGTGTGGGATAGCGAGACTGATGGAAAATGCCAGGGCAGCAAGAAATCCTTTTAGTCTTTGCTCAATATTCGTGCCAGCCTGAATTGAGAACGGCCTGTTTCATCATGTCATTGTTCGCCTATGGTACGTTGATGTTCGCCGAAGTGTGGAAGCGCATCGGCATCCAGCAATGCGATTCACAACCAGCCATCTTGCCCGGATATGCCATATATCGCATTCGTGGGGCGTTGATTCCTGGCATCATCCGTACTGGTCCGGAGGACCAGGTCCAGGGAGTCGTATACCACGGCCTGGATGAGACCACCCTCGAAGAGCTGGATGTCTATGAATCCGACTTGTACCAACGCAGCATCGTCCATGCTCGGAGTTTCGATTCCGAACCCTTGGAATGCCAGGCATACGTCATTCCCGCGGCAAACCGAAAAGTTTTATCGGCCGAGGTATGGGACGCGGACTGGTTCAAACGGCAGGGCTTGGCCCAATACCTGCGCGGCTGATTAACCATCTAAACTTCCGGCAGCTCATAGCCCTTTCGCCGCTCTCGCGACAGGAGTCGGTTGGCAACATCAACCGCCGGGAATAATTCCTGCTCGGGGTCCCAACGCAATTTTTTACCAACCTGACCCAACGTGCGAACGATATTCACCAGGTAGCACAGCGTGGAAGATCGCTGGCCGTACTCGATGTCAGCATTGGCCCGCTTGCGGGTCTTGATGCAATCGACCCAGTTCTCGATATGGTACGCCGTTTCGGGGCGCCGATTCGGCCCCGGATTTTCGGGAGACTGGACTAGCTCCTTGGGGTTGCTGGCGATTTTATCCCGATTGATTTCAATTTTTCCAGTCTCGCCAATGAAAATTGCGCCCAGGCCAGGTCCCCAATCGCCATCCAGCTCCAGCCGCAACTCCGTGCCACTGGCGTACTTCATTCGCACCTTGGCCCGGGGACCCACCACCGGTTTGGCCAATTTGACCAGGTATTCGAGGCTGGTTTCATCCTTTCTCACATTCGTAAATTTCCCGCAAGGCTCCTGCACCACCGGTTCCTCCAGCCAGACTTCAACCGGCCCCGTCTCGTCGGTCCCTAGCGCCCGCTGGATCTGGTCGTAGGAATGCGTGCCCCAACCGGTCACTCCGTAGCAAAGTCCGCCGCCGTCGTAGTCCGACCAGCGTGTCCAACCACGGTGGATATTCGTGTGGTATGGACGCATTTCGGCCTGATTCGTCCAGATATCCCACCACTGGCTGCTGCCCCCTGGGGGCATCTTATCGGCAGGCGAAGGCTTCCAGATATCGGGACCGACGAAATTGGGCGCCAATACCGTTTGCACCTTGCCAATCGCTCCATTCTTGACCAGGTCGCTGGCCCAGTTATTGATGGGCATCGAACGCTGCTGGGTTCCGACTTGAGTCACACGATTCAGCTTGCGGGCGGCAAGGACCATCTGCCGTCCCTCGGCAATCGTCAGGCACATCGGCTTTTCGATGTAAGCATCCATCCCCGCTTGCATTGCCTGGATGGCGATCCAGGCGCGAGCGTGCGTGGTGGTCTCGACCATCACGCCATCGAGGTTTTCTTGTTCGATCATTTGGCGAAAGTCTTCGTACGACTTCCACTTCTGCCCCTGCCCCACACTCTGCACAAACTCTCCGCAGCGAGGCTTGAAGCAGTCGCATACCGAAACAATACGGACGGACGGCACATCCACGCAAGTCTTGGCAATATCACGCGCCCTCCCGCCCAGGCCGATGATCCCGACATGGACTCGATCATTCGCTCCAGGTCGTCCCGGCCGGGCCAGGACTCCCGAGGGAATCAGATAAGGCAAGGAGATCGCGGCCGTCGAAGCCGACTTGCGGAGAAAGGCGCGCCGGCCCATGGGAGGAGAAGTTTTCCTGGATAGGTGGGTGGAATCGGTATTCATGCTGATATCCCCTTATTTGAAATTGCATTAAAACGAACGGCAGGTGAGAACTTACTAAGAAACTGCCTGTTTCATCGCTATCGAAATCGAAATCGGGATCGGGATCGCTATCGAATTCCGCGCCTTCGCACATATCCAATTGCTCATATCTCGGTGTCATGTTGTTTCGATCCCGATAGCGATTTGGACTATTTACTTCGGAAGACCCAATAAAGCTTGTGAACCTACGACAGGTAAAATCTCTTCTGCCACTCGCCTAAAACGACAACAATAATTGCCAGATGTACATATTCGCCAGGCCATCGGTGCCTTCCCAAATCCGTCGCACTAAATCCTCATCCCCGCTCACCTCAGGCAACTCGGCTCGTTTCGTATCCCATGCCGTGCAGGACCCCACAGTCCGCGAGTCGTTAGCAGGCATGAAACTTCCCGGTGGCAGGATCGGGTCGGCCTGACGCGTGCTGGAATCCGGACTCCCCGAGGAGCGTGAGTAGACACCGTACTCGCGTACGAAATCGGTCATGGCCCGGATATTTTCCACGGTAGCATCGTTCTGCAGGATGGCGCTGGCATCAAGAATGTAACCTCCATCCCGCGCCACCCGGTCAATCACCTGCTTCACGTGGGCACGCACTTCGGCGGCCGATCCGAATGCCAGTAAGACATTGGGGATCCCCCCACTGAAACAAAATTTTTCACCCAGCACCGCGTGGGCCTCGAACAGATCGCCCTGGTCGACATGGTAGATGATGCTACCGGCGGGCAACTCGGCAAAGGCCTGTAAATGGTGATTCCAATCCCCTTCGGCATAAAATAAGGTTTGATGGCCTTGGGCCCACAGTTCCTGAATGATCGGCTTCAGGGTAGGCCAATAGATACTGTCAAAGTCGCCAGGAGTGACAAAGGGGACACAACCGCGGTGCATCCAAATCGATACCGGAACCTGCTTGTCTGGATCGGCGGTCGTCAGGGCGACATGCAATAGATGGGGTGCCAACGCTTCGCAGGCAGCCAGCACTTTCTCCGGCTGGGCGCGGAGATCCTCCAGTAGCCCGATGTAACCGCGCAGCTTATCGGCCAGTATATCCATGGGTGCCTTCAAAATGCCGGCGATGGCGGAGACGGTTCCCGATTCGGTCCGCAAGCGGGCGTTCTGCGTGCCGAACGCGGTAAAATATTGCAGCATGGCCATGCCGCCTTTGACAAACGACAGATTGTTCTCGTAGGTGGCTGGTTGCCCTGGTCGAACCACCGGCGTGCTCACGCGGGGCAACCAGACGTTGTAAAGAAAACCGGTCGGATCTTCGATGAGCTGATCGTATTCGTCGGCCCGCATGAACGCTTGATCGGGTGGCGGCTCCAGGTACTGAAATCCCATGTCGGCGGGTGCATCGATTCCCGGGATCCCCCAATACTTCAGTCCCACCGCCTGCGTAAGACCCGTCCAGACATAGACCATATTGGCGACGACGGCATCCCAATCGAAATCGGCGGCACACTTCCGCACCGCGGCGAATGCTAACTCGTAATCGTGAACAAGCTCCTGGCAGGTGTAGCCCGCGTAGACTCCGGTAAACTCCGCCGCAAAAGGACGAATCGGCACCATGTCCGGTTGCTCATTGCGCATCGCGGTGATGTAACGATTCAGCCTCTCGGCATAACGGCGCTGCGTCTCAGTCATAGCCGAACTCGGTTTTGTTGGTTGTTGCATGGTTCATCCGCAAGTCGACTTTTTAAAGTTGCGAGTTGCGGTTTAACGGGAATTAAGGGGCAGCCGAAATTTACTTCCCGGTTTTAAATGGAACAGCGTCCTGACCATGGGACACTGGAAAGATGGAATATTGGAAAGATGGAATGAATAGTACTTCCAGCATTCCATTATTCCAACATTCCAAAACCGCGACCGGTATCTATGCGTGAAATCAGTAAGCTATTAATCGGTCACCCCTAACTGGCCACCAAATCGCGGGCCACGCTCACGGCGGATACGGCATCCCCTGCATAGCCGTCGGCGCCAATATCGAGGGCAAACTGCTCCGAAATGGGCGCCCCGCCCACGATCGTCTTGAACCCATCCAAGCCGGCTCCTTTCAACTCGCGGATGGTCGCTTTCATCGCCGGCATGGTCGTGGTCAGCAACGATGACAAGCCGACCAGTTGCGGCTGATGTTCCGCAACGGCTTCGAGGAATCTGGCAGGCGCCACA
>JAJRWS010000563.1 GCA_024276705.1 Planctomycetota bacterium
GCCATGACGCTGCTTCTGAACCAGGACCCCTCCGCTCAGAGGCTTTTGGCAGCCGGTCGTTTCGGGAATCGTCAGGGGCAACTTCTTTTTGTGCCGTACCGCCAGCCAGGCGAAACATTCCGCTTCCAGCGTATCGGGGTTCAATCCCAACTCACAGACATCCTTAATCTCTCCAAAACGCTCGGCCAGCATTTTCATCAGGACCGGATGATGGACCCCGCCTCCGGTCACCCACAAATGGCCCGGCATCTCAGGCAGCCTCCGCACCGCTTGAAAAACGGCTTCCGTCGTCACCGCGCAGAGTGTCGCCGCGCCATCTTCCACGCTCAGTCCCGAAACATCGACGTGGTCGAAATCATAACGGTCCGCCGACTTGGGCAGCGGAAGTGAAAAAAATGGCGACTCCAGGGCCGCTTCGACCGTTTTCCAGTCCACCTTGCCTGCCAAGGCGAGTTGCCCGTCTCGATCATGGGGCAAATCGGCCATCGTCTGGGCCCATTCGTCAATCAAACCGCAACCGGGGCCGGTATCTCCACCAATGATTTCATTCCGGCTACCCAGCCAGGTTACGTTGGCAACCCCGCCCAAATTGAGTACCGAGGTCGGGCGCTGCTCCTTGGCGAACAATGCCTGGTGGAACAGGGAGACCAGGGGGGCTCCCTGGCCACCGTCCGCCATGTCCGAACGGCGAAAATCGGCAACCACGGGCAAATCCAGGGCATGGGCCAGCAACCAGGGATTGCCGATTTGCATGGTCAATCCTTCGCTCGGCACATGCCGAACCGTGTGGCCATGGAAACCGATCAATTTGACCCGCTGGGCCGTTTTGCCCAACTGGGCGAATAGCAACTGTACCGTTTCGACATGGTGCAGGGAAAGCTCTTTTTCCAGCCGCAGCATCTCCAAGGTCGGTACATCATGCTGAGAGGCTTCGAGCAGTCGCAGCCTCAGCTCCTCGGGGTAAGGGTGCGTCATGCCTCCAAGCAGCTCGATCTGGTCGAGACCGTCGGTATTGAGTACCGCCACATCGACCCCATCTCCCGAGGTGCCACTCATTAAACCCGCTACCGTCGTTGTCATGGTATCAAGCCTGCTGAAGGGGTCTGGTCCAAATTTTCGGCTTGTGCATCCATCGGCTTGTGACATGGGATTGGCCGAAAATTCGACCAGACCCCGTCCTGCTGCCCACCGCCCACTGCCTACTCCATATTCAACACCCTGGGACGGCCCGTGGCAAGACAAGACAAAGAATAATACACCTTTTTTTCTCGAAAACGCGCACAAGAACGGCCATTGTGGATTAGAATGAACAGCAGAGCCAAACCGACAATCCCGTATCCAACCTGTCACTCGCTACCATGGATTTTAAAAAACGCATCCGCGAAGTCGCTGTGCTGGTGGAAACCGAGGATAGCTGGGGCTGTAGTGTCATTCGCGGCATTGCCGACTACTCCCAGAACCAGGGGCACTGGAACCTGCTGATTGATCCCCGCGACCATCAGCATCGTTCGGCCCTACCCGACTTGTGGAATGGCGATGGGGTCATCGCGCGGATTAGCAGTCGCATGCAATTGGAGCAGATTCGTGGGCGGTCGCTGCCGACCATCAATGTCGACACCAACTTCAAAGGGCAGTCTGGCATTTGCGATGTGGTGACCGACGACCACCAGCGAGCCCAACTGGCACTGGGCCATTTGCGCGATCGGGGATTCGAGCAGTTCGGTTACTTTGCCCCGCCTAGCCGTGAGTATTCAGCCGCTCTGGAAGATGCATTTGTTACCGCGGTGGAAAGACTGGGTTATCCATGCCGAATCTACAAGCCGGGCTATCGGGCTGGTCGAAAAATCGGCTGGGGTGAACAACAAAAGCGGGTGAATCGTTGGCTCGTGTCGCTCCCCCGGCCGGTAGCCGTGCTGGCCGTCAATGCCCATCGAGGGCGCCAATTGGCTGAGATATGCAATCTCAGCGACATTCGCGTACCCGACGAAGTGGCGATCCTGGCGGGCGACACGGACGAGCTGCTCTGTGACGTCTCGACGCCTCCTCTCTCCAGTGTCGCCGTCGCGGGTAGACGGATCGGCTACGAAGCGGCTGCCGTGCTCGACCAGACGATCAGTGGCCGGCCATTGCCCACCGAACCGATCATGATCCCTCCCCAAAGCGTCATCAGCCGGCAGTCGACCGATATCCTGTCGATTGACGACGACACGGTGGTCCGCGCGCTCCGTTTCATTCAAACCCACGCCTTTCAGGACATCGTCGTGAAGGACATTCTCCGCGAAGTACCCATTTCGCGCCGCAGCCTGGAGATCCAATTCCGCCACTACCTGGGGCGTTCTCCGGCCGAAGAGATCCGCCGGGTGCGGCTGGAAAAAGGCCGCGACCTGCTAGCGCAAACGGTCATGTCGATCAGTGAAATTGCCAGTGCCTGCGGCTTCGCCAACGCAACCCGGTTCGGCGTCGCATTCCGTAAACGATTTGAGCAGACTCCATTGGCCTATCGCAAGCAGGTGGTTCAGGGCTAGCTCCAATATTCCATAAGCCTATTCCATAGGTCGGGCACCAACGCGCAGGGTTTTCCTGCATTCGCGCATCGATGGGTCTCGCTCTCGGATGCGGGCTGCACGGATGCGGTCAATTGCTTTCAAAGCAGCCAAACCGTGGTGTATAATCGAAGCATCCAGCAACCCAGTAACTCGGCCGACCACGATTTTCACCACTGGGGACCTGGAATCTCCTACTCTCAGCTTCCACGGAACAGACCCGACCATGGCAATGCAATCTCGGAAGTCCCCTTCTCCCCAACGTAATTTTTCCATGCGGATCACGTTGGAAACGCTGGAACCACGACTGCCGTTGTCAGCCACCGGCCTGGTCGACGTGGGGGCTCAGCCTGACGGCGCGCTGGCGGGTAAAATCGTCTACACCCACGGCGGCCATGGTATCACGGCCGACAACACGGGCAGTGACAACTGGTTCTTTCAGCGTGGTGTGACCAACAACATGATTGAAGACCTGGGCAATCAGGATCAAATGTCTTTTTTCGTCGATTATTTGTTTCGCGCCGGGGCCACGATCGTACCCTTGCGACCCGTGGGCCATCAGCCGGCCGAGGTGGTCCTGGACAACGACGACACCGAAGTTACCTTCACGGGCAACTGGGCCGACAGTGGCGCATCGGTTTACTTTGGCGACGTGGGGGATGTGCCATCGCTTATTGCCGCCACCTCGCCCACGGAAACCGCCTATGCCCGTTATCGGCCCAATATCCCGAAAACAGGCTTTTATCCCGTGTACGCCTGGACCGAACATGGGGCGGATCGGGCCAGCGACCAGCTCTATCGGATCCACCACTCCGGCGGCACCACCGAGGTGACGATCAACCATCGCCGGGTCGGGAGTGGCCCCGTTTATCTGGGCACCTACTACCTGGAAGCGGGCAACGGCAGCTACGTGGATATCAGCAACCGCTCGGGCGACGGGGGAAAAGTGGTGGTCGCCGATATGATCCGATTCGGCAACGGGGTCGGCGACATCGATCGCGGCGGCGGCATTTCAGGCCTCAACCGAGAGGATGAGGCGGGCCTCTATTGGATCCAGTGGCACGTCGATCGCTCTCAGGGTATTGCCGAAACGGAGTACCGCGTGGCCAATGGCGACCTGGCCGCCAGCCGCCCGGCCGTACCGATGTATTCCGAGTACATGAATCGAGAAGCAGACGGGCTTCTGTCCGACCG
This sequence comes from Planctomycetota bacterium, assembly GCA_024276705.1. Taxonomy (GTDB): domain Bacteria; phylum Planctomycetota; class Planctomycetia; order Pirellulales; family Lacipirellulaceae; genus JAJRWS01. Next base: position 3,738 of record JAJRWS010000563.1, read on the forward strand.
CGTGCAGGTCAGTTTTCACTCCAACGCAGGGGCAGGGGTTGCCCGTGGCGTGTTGGGGCTATTCAACGGCAACAACGATCCCACCACCGCCACCCCCAATCAGGAACTACTCGCCCAGACGCTTGCCCAGGAGGTGAACGATGACATGGTGGCCCAGGATGGCCAGTTCGAACACTTCTGGCAGGATCGCACCGTCGTCACGCTCGACCGGGCGGATATCGAATTCAGCGAAATCAACAACCAATCCACCGGCGGCGAATTCGATGCCACGATCATCGAAACGGCCTTTCACGACAATTTCCTCGATGCCCAATTGATGCGCGACCCGAACGTTCGCGACGCACTGGCTCGGGCCACCTACCAAGGCCTGGTCAAGTATTTTCATGCCGTTGACGGTGGGGCAACGCCAACCATCATGGCGCCCGCGGCGGTCTCGGGCGTACGGGCCGAATCGGCGGGCAGTGGCAGCGTGACGATTTCCTGGCTTCCACCCGCTACGGGCAACGCCTCGGGGGATCCAGCGACCGGTTATCGCGTCTACGGTTCCACGAACGGTTATGGCTTTGATGGGGGAACCTATGTCTCCGGCGGCAGCAGTACCTCGACCACCTTCACCGGCCTCGACGCGCAGGAAGGGGCCTATTACTTCAAGGTGGTCGCCGTCAATGCCGGTGGGGAGTCGCCCGGGTCGGAAGTCGTGGCGACCATTCCGGGGTCCGGTCCTGAGACCAGCTCGAAAGACATCCTGATTGTCAACGGTTTCGACCGATTGGAACGGGCCCAGAACCCCTTGCAGACGACCCCCATCGGCGTTGTCGAGCGCGTCCGTCCGCGGCAAAGCAATTCACGGGACTATGCCGTGCAGGTGGCGGCCGCCATCGAGAGGCTCTCGACCGATCTGGTGGTCGATACGGCCGCGAACGAGGCGATTCAGTCGGGTGACATTTCCCTGTCCGACTACCGGGCGGTACTCTGGATCGCCGGTGAGGAATCGGCCGCGGACGATACCTTCGATCTGGTCGAACAAGCTCACGTGACTGCCTACCTGGCGGAGGGAGGCAAACTGTTTGTTTCGGGTTCCGACCTGGGTTGGGATCTGGATCTGCTGAACAACGGCCGCCCGTTTTACAACAACTGGCTTCATGCCGACTATCTCTCGGACGATGCCGGCACCTACCGAGTTAACGGCGTGGCGGGGTCAATTTTCGACGGTCTCAACTTTTCCTTCGACGATGGCTCGCAATTTTACGACACCGAAGCGGCCGACGTGATCTTGCCAGTTACTGGCGCAATCACCGCGTTGGAATACGACACAGGAGGAGGCGCGGCCATCCAGTTCGACGGCGGCCAGGATGGGACCCAGGTCGTGATGCTCGCCTTTCCGTTCGAAACAATCACCGACATGGCCTTGCGGACCACTGTCCTGGAGCGAGCACTCACCTACTTCGGCTTTGACGTGACCCCCATCCCCTACGATCTGATTCTTGACAACGGCGACGACATCTCGATCTACTTTGAAACGGGCAGTTGGTCCACCTCTTCGGGGACAGGCTACGACGGCACCAGCTACCGGTTTGCCCCGGTTGGCAGCAATGCGAGAGCCCGCTGGACCTTTTCAACACCTGCGGGCGGCCAGCGTGAAGTCTTTGTTCAGTATCGGGCCGGTTCCAACCGGGCTTCGAGTGCCGCGTACGAGGTCGATACCGGCCAGGGGATCGAAACGGTCACGATCGACCAGAGCGTCAATAACCTCGAGTGGGTGTCGCTGGGAACTTTCGACTTTACCGCCGGCAGCCACACGGTCCTGGTCGATGCCCTGGCAAGCACGGGGGGATCGATCGTCATTGCCGATGCGGTTCGCATCCGGGTTTTTCCTTCCCTGGAGCCTACGGCCGATTTCGACACGGATGGGGACATCGACGGTGGTGATTTTCTTTCCTGGCAGCGCGGTTTCGGGATCGACAGCGGCGCCTCCCGTCTGGATGGCGACAGCAACGGCGATGGCATGGTCGATTCGGTCGATCTTCAGAATTGGCAGTTCCAATTCGGCAATCTTGAGACATCCGCCAGTGCGGCCGAAGTGCTCGCTCCCCTGGTCGTAAACGATCAAGAAGCGGTGCCGGCGAATGCGGAAATGGCCAGTCTGGCTTTCCTCGCCGGGCCGGCCTCGGGGTCCATCACACGTGTCCCTTTTTCCACGGCCCCCTATTCAACGTTGAGCTGAGCCGAATGGTCGCCCCAATGGATCATGACAGAATTCGGCCTGCAGGGCATCCTTTGCCCGCCTGGACCAATTCCACGGTCCAATCGCACCGCTCGTATGGGCCCCATCAGGATCGGCCTGAGCGGGAAGGCGTGAAACCCACCAATCACAGGCAAGGGTTGGATGCATTTTTCACCAGGTTCGCCCACGACTTCTTGCCAGCACGGTGGTGGCTCGATTGAACGCCCCCTGCGCGTAATGGATAAAAAAATGCGCACCGTTTGTTTCTCCTTTCGTGGCGGCAATGTTATCATGGATAGCGGGTAGGGTTTCTAGCGGCTGTTGCCGAAGTGAAACAGCGCTGAAATTCACGGTTTTTCAGCCACCCTACGAACAACAGACCATTACTACCGATGAGGGAGGACAGAGCATCATGAAGGTACGTTTTTTATCAGCAACGATGGTTGCCATTGCCATGACCAGTCTGGCCTGGGCCGACACGACGATCGTGGATGAGAATTTTGATTCGTATGCGGATCAAGACGCATTCGAGGCTGTTTGGTCCCCTGACTTGGGCAACGGAACGTCTCCCACGGACGGCCCCAAAGGCATTCTTGTCCCCGAGTTTGACATGGGCCTGGCCCCGCCAAATGACGACCCGCCAGGAATCCAAGGCAAAGGGGTTAACATCCTGGACAACATCAACGAATACAACGGCCCCAATGTGGGAGCGATGGCCAACCTGGTCCCAACCGACTCAGAATCAATACGGCTGACCGGCGATATCTTCGATGACATTGCAGGCAACAAGCGGACCACGATTGGCTTGCGAAACGACACCGTACCTCTCTCCTTTGGGGTGTGGGCCTCGAACATCATAGAAATGGGATTCTATAATGCCGATACGTTCGATCCGTTTGATCCCGCGCCCACGCCTCCTAGTGACATTCCATCTACCGGGTATGCATACCGTATGGCCCTGTATGGGGCACGGGGTGATGGGCTCGTGCATGAACCCAACTGGCAATACTTTCAGTTGGACCCGGTACTAGATATCAAGGGCGCTGAGGGAGAGGGTGAGGATCCCATACCAGATGGACTGGTAACTCCCCTGGACATTGGCCAGGGCTGGCACCGTTACTCAACGATCATTACTCCCACCTCGATTACATTCACTCTCGACTTGTTCCGTGATGGCAAAGCAAACACCGAAGCCACCGAAGGCGTGGGACCTGATGGAGTCGATGCATCCGTCACATGGGACATTGCGCCTGCAAACAACGCGACTGAGCCCAATCCGTTTGATCCTTTTACCAGTCTTCGGTTCGGAGGCGCTTCGGGAATTTCCGGTAACCGTGAATCGGTCGTCGACAACATCCTGCTGGAGCTGATCGACGTCGCCTCAGGAGAAAACGCTGACTTCGATGGCGACGGCGATATCGACGGGAACGATTTTCTGACCTGGCAACGGGGTAACGGCATCGATGACGGCACGGCTCAGTTAGGCGACGGAGATGCCAATGCGGATGGCAATGTGGATGCGGCCGACCTGGGGATCTGGCAGGGTCAGTTTGGCTCCGCCGCTACGGTCAGCGCGGTCAGCGCGGTCCCCGAGCCTGCTTCGATCGGACTCGTACTGCTGGCCATGGCGGGCCTGGCGATGGTACGAAAACGCTAGGGGCCGGGCGGCTCACAACGAAAAGTTGTTCCGACCCGCGGCTCGGCTCCAACAGAGGCCGGGGCGCGGGTTTTTTCAGATGGTAGTTGGATTCCCCGCTAACTATTCAGATTTTCCGGTGATTCGCTGAATTCTTGCGAACCCGGCGACGGCGGGTGGTAACTCAAAATCTCCTATCGAAACTACGGAGACTCGATTCAATACAGAAAGAAGTCGCGATGCAAATCGGTCGTTTCTTGTCCTTATATCATCTTTGGTACACGTTGATCGCGTGCTGTCTGTTGTTTCCACTGCGGATGGCCAGTGCCCAGTTTGCTGCATTGCCCAATATCAACGTTACCGGTTCGGGTCTGGTGCCGACGGAAGCCGATTATGTACCCAATGTGGTCCACTGCGAAAATGGCAATGCCAGTTTCGAAGCGCTCAAGGCCCAAGCGGTCGCTGCCCGAACCTTTGCCTACTACAAAATGGACTTGCAGGGTTTTATCAACGACGGCACGGGCGACCAGGTTTACAGTTGCCCCAGCCGGGGTACTGCGAAGCCGATCCATGAACAGGCCGCCCTGGCGACCGAAGGGGAAATCCTTTGGGTCCGGGACAACATCGGCACGCAACATGATGTGCTGATCGCATCGTTCTACGTGGCGGGAGCTATCCCTGACGGACCGTTTGATATCAACAGCCCGGGCATCATCGTCGAAGCGGGCGACTCCGACCCTACCGATACTGAGAAGTGGGTTACCTACCCCTATGCGGAAGGCCTGGTGGGTGGCTTCAATCAGGGGACGCCGCTCGGCTGGCAGTCGGGTAATCCGGCCAATCCCAACTGGCCCAACCGGGGCGCGAAGAGCCAGAACGGGGCCGACTACCTGTCGGACAACAGTGTCTCGTACCTCGACATTCTAAAATACTATTATGGCGCCGACATTCAGCTCCGCACGGCCAGGACGGTCGGTACCGGCGCCCAGTATGGCATCAAAACGCTGGTCGACTTCGACGACTACGGCGACCTGGCCGGGCACACGTTTGCCGGGCATGAAGGCACTTTGCATCGCAGCCCGACATTCTCCGGGAGTACGACGGAAAATGTGGCAGGTTCCACCGCCGAACGTTCGGCGAACGAGTCGCACAGCGGCGACTATTCGCAGTTGCTGGACATTACCTACGACGAATCGTCGGGAACCGATTTTCTGGTCCGGCACGTGTCGGGAGCCCGGTACAGCGATTATGGTGGCAGTTCGAATGCGGCCGCCCGCGTGGCCAACCTGCAGTTCGAGTCAATCGGCGCGGTTGGCTTCTGGCTCAAGACGGACGACGCCGGACTGCAAGTTTCCATGGCAATCGACGACCCGGACACGGGTGATCGGGGCAGATTGAAAAATGTGCTGGCCGACAATCAGTGGCACAAATACCAGTGGTTTCTTGCAGAAGAGAGCGAATGGGAAGCCTGGATTGCCGCCGGAGACGGGCAGATAGACGGAGAGAACGTCACGATCGATTCGATCCAGTTCCTTGGCTCCAGCGATGCTCAGATCTATCTGGACGACGTTTTTTGGGATCCGCGAGCAACGTACATGGCTGCAATCCCTGGCGACTTCGATGGCAACCAGATTGTCGATGCCGACGACCTGGCAATCTGGCAGCTAGGACTCGGCACGGCCGCCGGAGCGGGCATCCCCCATGGCGACGCCGACGACGATGCCGATGTCGATGGGATCGATTTTTTAGTTTGGCAGCAGAACTTCGGCGCCACCTCAATGACCATTACGGCAGCAAGCGTGCCGGAGCCCGCAACGGTGTGGTTGTCTCTTTTGGCCGCCTCGATGTGCGCATGGATGTTCGCCGACAGAAGGTAGACGCCTTCATGCCATAGAAATTAGATTTCTCAACATCGCTTTCAGGTCGCAGCTTCAAGACTTTTCCACACAAAACATATTGACAGTCGCTTCATTTCATGGTCTGCGCAATACCGTGAAATAACTACGCATAATTCACTTGTCCTCTTTGGCCGCTGCTCTAATAATGGATGTACGAGTGTGCGAGAGGCGCGTTGTGCACCTGCAATGCCGGCCAATCAGTATCCCATCGGAGGGTTTCGTCATGGTGTCACCGAATCGCGGAAGTAAACTGCGGAAATTTGCCATGCAAGGCTTTACACTGGTCGAGCTGCTCGTGGTGATTGCCATCATTGGCATCTTGGTCGCCTTATTACTGCCTGCCATCCAGGCGGCCCGCGAAGCGGCACGGCGAATGAGCTGCCAGAATAACATGAAAAATCTGGGGTTGGCATGTCTCAATTACGAGTCGGCCCGCAGGGTCATGCCTCCCAGCGGACAGGTTATGTCCAAGGCATCGTACAATGGAATGAGCTGGAATGTTCTCGTCTTGCCCTATGTGGAGCAGGGATCCCTGGATCAGAATATTGCCCAGAAGATCAAACAAATCGAGCAGAACGGCGGGCAAGCTGGAGGTTATGCATTGGGAGATATCAATGACTTACGGATGGACCTGTTCCTCTGTCCCAGTGATACCGACGTGAAGGCTAAGTTCAGGGATGGAGGCAGTTCCTCCAGTTACGCGGCAGTAGCCGGCTCCTATATCGGTCGAATCCGCGTTGGAACAGGCACTCAGCCGAATTGCAATTCGGGAGAAGATTGCGTGGGTCCCCGAGGAGGGCAATGCGATGCCATCAACATTGATGGAATGATGTTTCCGGGCAGTGAAGTGTCAATGGGCCAGGTTACCGACGGTACGAGTAATACAATGCTTCTGGGAGAACGATGGTATCAATTGCGAATCTGGACCGCTGGCGTGTTTCATAATTCTCCACCACCACGAGGCACCACAGCCCAATATCCCCCCACTGGCTTCACACCACAGAAAGCTTGTAGCAGTGCTGCGAAGAACCTGGATGAACAGTATCCACTCAATGCCAATCTCGACGTGGTTGGATACTATATTTCCCATGATAACAGCACGGACAGACCTACTAAAACTCCAGGGGCTCCCACGGGAATGTTGTTCAACAATTTTCCCTATGGCAGCTTCCATCCAGGTGGGGCCAATTTTGTCTACGCGGATGGGAGTGTGCACTTCCTCGATGACAACATCGATATGGGCGCTTACCTGGCACTCGGATCACGAAATGGCGAAGAGGTCATTCAACAGTAAAAAGCTGGTGTCGGGCCAAGCCTTACTTTTCGGCTTGTCGTACCAACGGGTAGCTTGCCGTACCAACGGGTGATGGAGAGGCAAAATTGAACGCGCAACAAGCCGAAAAGAATATATTGAGTTGATTGGAGAAGATAGTCCGTTGTCTCACACCTTCCGCTTCTGCCTGCCGGTGGCCAAATCTTCCCCACTGGTAGTCGTGATGGCCTGTCTCTTGCTGCCAGTATCTGGCTGTGGCAACGGTTCCGGTACAGCCACCGTTTCAGGCAAAATCACCTACCAGGGCAAGCCGGTAACCAATGGGTTGATCAATTTCATGCCCTCGACTGGTCGTCCTTTGGGTGGGGGTATCCGACCAGACGGCACTTACGAATTTCGGCTTCCACCCGGTGAATACAAGGTGCGAATCGATACCCCCCCGGCACTCCCACAAGGGTGGAAGGAGGGTGATCCACCGCCTAAAATGGGACCCCGGCAGGTACCCTACCAATATGGCCACTTCCAAACCTCTGGACTGACCGCATCGGTTGGCCCTCAGGATGATATCCTGAGCATCAATTTCGAGCTGAAATGATGTTTTTGGAACTGGTGCCTGCCTGTCATCTGTGACTGCGCAAAAAAGACAATCATTTGCGCACATATTGTTGTGTTGGCCCAGGCATGCTGTTATTGTGGAGTTATCTGATCTGCAGGAATGCAAGAGAATCGGCATCACCCTTGTAGGGAGTTTTTCTTATCTTGATTGTCGCCGTGTGAACGTATGTATTGTACGGCATTGTTTCAACTTCCAGGAGGTATGACTAATGAAGAAACAGTATCTGTTACTAGCTGCATTGAGCATGATGGTGCTCTGTATGGCACAGGCCAATGCGGCCTTTATCGTTGAGGCTGCAGACAACGGAGACACTCCCGGGCTAGCAACCGCGAATTTCTCTTTCGGTGGGGACACCACCACGGCATCGACGAGTATCGCCAGTGCCGCAGTCGGCGGTTTGACAGGTAAAAGCCGCTTTGGCGGCGACGGCGTAAACTTGGGCGACACTTATGTCTACAGCTACACACCAGGTGTAGATGCCGACAATGCCACATTCAATGCGGGCGATCTGCTCGGTTCTGTTACCGGCTTCGGCACCGAGCGCGCCAGTGGCCTGACGGGTGGCGGCACCGGAATGTACAATGTTTATCTCACCGTTCCCGCGTCGACCAACGTTAATGCCCTGGGTTCGAACTTCCGAATCACCAACGATGATGCACAGCTCGACATCCTCAATGTCGACACCAACAACGGCGGCACCGGTCCAGATCTCGATCCAGGCGATCCGTTCGTTGGTGGTGCCAACAACGCCTGGTTCAAATTGGGTACGGTCCGTCTGACTGCGGGCACCACCTACTCGGTTTCACAAGACGCGAATGCAAATTCTTTCGTGTCGATGCGCAGCCATGCCATCATGTGGGAAGCAATTCCTGAACCGACATCCATGGCCTTGCTAGGTCTTGGTGGTTTAGGAATGTTACTGGCCAGTCGTCGGCGTCGTTCGTAACAATTTCGGAACTGTTTGGTTCTATGAGTAAGGCCGCCCCGATGGCACATATCGGGGCGGCTTTTTTACGCATCTGGCTAGCCTGATATTTCACAAGTCGGGCACCGGCGCGAAGCGTTGGTCAGCTGTGTGACGGCCAAGCCACGCTCTTGCCAGCTATTGGATTTTGTCTCATACCATATCTATGCCTCGCAGGATTTGGACGACACCAACGAGGCAATTTTCAAAAGCAACGATGTACGAGACGGCTCCAGCCGCCACCCGTGTCCGGAAAAACAGAATACAGCCAAACCCACAAGCAGCCACGTGGTCGGCTCGGGCACCGCGGTGGCCAGGGTCGTAGCGCCGGCTGTGCCGGTCAGGTTCCGCTCCCAGATGAGGAAATCAAGCCCATCGACATCCTTATCGCCGTCGGCGTCGCCAATGGCCACTCCCGCGCCGCTGTCTGTGCCGAAGCCTGCCTGCCAAATGGCCAGATCGGCGCCATCCACGATGCCGTCGGAGTTGAAGTCGCCAGGTATCGGTGCAACGTAGGTTGAAACCTGAAGCAGCCCGGTACCGGTGAGCAGAGGACTGGTGAATGGGGCACCGGAACCGGGTGCCCCCCAGATGCCAGTCACCTGCGAAACACCGTCGATAAAGAGCGCGTCGATGACGTCCGGACTGCCGCTGAAATTCAAATCGAGTCCCACGCCAGACGACAGGTACACATCTGCGGCATCCTCAAGGAATGCCTGGTCCATGCTCAAAATCCCCGCCAAGACGGTGGTGTCGCCAGTGTAGGAATTCGCCCCGCCCAGCGCGAGCGTACCGGCGCCACTCTTGGTCAATGCGCCACCCGTAACAGGCACTTCGATCGACAAGTCCACGGCCGCCGTGCCGTCTTCAACCAGCCAGGTCCGATTGGCGCCACCCAAATCGACCAGGCCGGAGCTTCCCACTCCTGCGCCATTGACGATTCTGGCCGCGGCTCCCGCAAGCGGGCTGAAACTCACATCGCCGATCAGGCTGACTTTCGCCGGGGCGGAACTGTGTGGCATCAAATCGAGGGTATTGAAGGAGAGGGCACCACGAAGCGAGAAAATCTGCGTCGCATCGACTTGCAGCGTATGCACGCTCAAGCTGCCGCCAGCAAGTGCAACGGGCGCCGAAAACCGGGCCGAAAGGGGTGTGGAATCGGCCGAGGGAACGTAGTGGATCGCCAGCGACCCGCCGGTAATATTCAACTCCTCGTGAACTTCGAGCTTGCGGATATTGTGTATTCCGGAAGCGAGTGTAATCGTAATGTCGGCATCGACCCGGTCGAGGATGACGGTGTCGTCGATGCCCGGCAAACGCACGGCCGGCAAAGTCAACGGCCCGACTCGGGGCACTTGCCCCGGACCCTGTACCGGCGCGACGGGTGTTTGGCCGCTGTTCCAGTTAGAGAGTGTGGTCCACTGGCCGTCGCTGGCCGAGGTCCAGAGGGCGGGGACCAGGTGATCCTTGAGAAATTCCGTTCCGCCTTGGGCAACGTCGAGATCCAGGTTGCTGTTACCATTGTTGAAACTACTCAAACGGCCTCTGCTCGTATATTGCCAAAAGGTCCATGGGTGTGTTGGATTGGGCGGATCGTCCCACGGACCGTAGATAGGCGTATAGCTATCTTTCGGATGCCCGGTCTGAATGGGGATCGAATCGGGATCGTCCTGGTTCGGCCAGCGGGCACTCCAAAGCGTCGGGTTGGTTGCGACCACCTGATTGCGCAACGAGGCCGAAGCGCCCCCCAGGACGTAGTTGGCGTAATTGCCGTTGGTGTAGATGGCGGGACGGATCCCCATCACCTCGAAGATACGGTCGGAAAAATCGATGGTAAACTGGGCCATCTGATTGTCCGTTCGCACCCCGTCTCCTGCCTCCAGATCGTGCACCGGCAGCAAGTAGCCGGGACGCATCCAGGCACCGGCCATCTCGATAAAGTGGTCCGCCTCGTCCGTGCCCGTATTGGAGATGCCACCGGAATTTTGCGTGCTGGCAACAATATCGGGCCGGGAAAAATGATACGGCCCGGCAAACATCCCGGCATTCGTTGCCCGGGTGATGTTCTGCACGAAGTAGGGATCGTCGTACCGCTGCGAGAGCGTATTTTGGCCGTTGTTGTTGTTCGGATCGCTCTGGTTGTAATAGCCAGTGGTGCCCCCACGACTGGAGCGGATGAAAACGAAATCGCGATCGTTCACGCTGTGGAGATTGTTCCAGGTGGTCTGGGACATGTTGCCCTGCCAGGCCGAAACGTCGAGCCCCAACACACGCTGCTGGGCCATGGCAACCCCTCCCATTCCCAGCAAGGCGCCCCAGGCAAGGAGCGACATCAGTGTAGCTTTCAACAAGCTGGGGGCCAGTTCACGGACTCTCGGCATTCCAAATATCAACACACTCACCTCTTCCTTCTTCTGTTTCTGTTCACCGAATGTGGTAAACCCTTCCAATTTGCGGGCAAAACCTGCGTCAGGGAAGATTCCCCCAACACTACTGTCCAGCATAAACTGCCGCGGCAGAATGAACAACTTTCAGGCATGGCAATGCCCGTTGACGGAGCTTATAACTTAAACAGAAAACAATTTGAACCACGAAATACACGAAAGGACACGAAAAAATGTGCCTTTTGGCTCCATTCATGGCTTTCAGTTCAGGCTCGCAGTTTCGGTTTGCGATACTTATGTTTTCGTTTGTTTCGTGTCTTGAGTCCGGCAAGCTATTTCCAGGAAACTACACTCCATGCTTCAACCATTTCACCAGATCCCGGTTTCGATCATCCTGCTCCGTCCCAAGGATCTTCCGTACGAGGCGAGTGGATTGAAAGCAGCCCTTCGGAGTGCCCTTGAGCAAGACCACCCGAACTGCGAAGTGATTCTTGCCGATGGGCGAGGCGAAGCGGCCAGGTTGCCGGCAGGGAGCGACGGGGTCAAGCTGGTCGCCGGCCCGTTTGCATCCCGCGCGGAGATGCTCCATGCGGCTTGCAAGCAGGCGTCTGGCCAGTACCTGTTGCTGGTGCTGTGCGATGGGGCCCCGGTCCTCTTGCGACGGTCCGCCGTCAGCACTCTCGTCATCTCGGCAATCCGCCACCAACACGCCGGTATGTTTTACGCCGACTACAGCCTGGTCGAGGGGGACGCATCCTCCGAACACCACTTGCTCGACTGGCACGAAGGCCGTCTGCGCGACAACACCGATTTCGGCAGAGTCTGGTTTCTATCCGCCGATGCACTCAAGAGGGCCGGCGGAATCAATACTTCTTACCAGGCAGCCGACCTTTATGACCTGCGGCTTCGTCTCGGCGAAGTGGGGCCGCTGATCCACATCGCCAATCGGTACGCGGGCTCCCTCTATACGATTCATGCGAGTGGTTCGAAACATAACGTTTTCGACTATTTACTGTCCGACAAAGCGGGCCAGCTTGAAATGGAAAAGGCACTGGCGGAACACCTCAAACGCATCGGAGCCTGCCTGGAACCGGGTGCCCACTTCCGGCAGGTCACTTACACATCCGAGGAGGATTCCTCCTTTGCCGAATGCCTGGCCAGCGTCGTCATCCCCGTCAATAACCGACCCGAATTCATCGGCCGCGCTCTGGAGTCGGTCCTCCAGCAGACGATCCAGGCCGTCGAGGCGATCGTGGTGGTCAATGGGGGCCCGGGCGACCCGACGATCCCAGCCGTCCGCGAATATATGGAAGGTGGTGTCAGGTACCAGCCGACCGCCCCGCCAGTGCGTCTGATCGTTGTCGACATCAACAACCTGGGGCTCTGCCTGAACACCGGCATCGCCGCCGCCCGGGGCAAGTACTATGTGCAACTCGACTCGGACGATCGGCTCAAGCCGGATGCGGTGGAAAAGCTGCGCGACGTGTTCGATTCCGACCCGGCGATCGGCATGGTCATCGGCTCCTACGAAGTCTGGGATCTGGCTGCTGAATCGGGCCAACTCACCCGCAACCAGGATATCCCGGTCGTCACCCATGACGAGTGGACCGATGGGAATGGCCGCAACAACCTGCTGCGGATCAATGGTGCCGGCGCGCCCCGCTCGGCCCATATCCGGGCAATCGCCGATGCGGGTTGGTTTGGCGTGAACGACGACCCGGACTGCCGCAACTATGGAGAAGATTATGATCTGGTCCTGAGAATGTCGGAACGATACCGAATCGGCCGGGTCTGGGACCCGGTCTACGAGGTCATCCGTCACGCGGGCGGAACCGACCATAGCATCAACCAGGCCGTCATCGACCGGAACGACAACGCCAAGGATCACATGCGTCGGGCAGCGCTGCGGAGAAGGAAGGCATTATGAGTGTTCAGGGTTCAGTGTTCAGTGTTCAGGGTTCAGGAGGTATGAATTGAGAGTTCGTTGGTCAATACTGTGGAGGTGCAAGTTTGAGTTCCTATTTGAGGCTGGAGGATTTGCAGGTCTATCAGCGCCTTTGCCAATTACATATCGAAGTGTGCGACCTGTCCAATGACTGGCCGCGAGAGGAAAAGTATGAACTGGGCTCACAAGTACGACGCTCATCCAATAGCGCACCAGCGCAACTTGCTGAGAAACACGATGACCGACACATTCGAAACAAGATTGAAGGAGTGAATCGTAGCCGAGGTGAGGCCGCCGAAACGATTCATCACCTCTATATGGCAAAGCTCAAGGATTATATCGATGCAAATACCTACGAAGCATATCGCCAACGTTACCAGGAATGCGTGCGAATGCTGAACGGCCTGGAACGCAGCCTCGAAAAACAACTTCCCACATCACAACAACAATGGCCAGACAATTCCTCTGAACCCTAAACACGCTTTTTTCTTTGCCCTTCTTTTTTTCCTGAACCCTGAACACTGAACCCTGAACACTATTCCGATGACCCAATCACTCGACGACATTCTCCTGGTCGGCGTCGACGGGGGCGCCACGGAAGTCAAGGCACACCAGGTCGACTGGTCCGACACGGCCGAAGACCCGTTGGGCCAGTTTCGCTTGGGTACGGCCACGGCAAGCTGCAAGTACGATACGTTGCCCGGTTTCGCGCCCGTTCCGGTCGCCGATCAGTTTGCCCAACGCGAGGCGGGCCGCATCGATCTGACCGACAACGAACGCCAGCAGGGATGCCAGTGGGTCGATGCGGCGGCCGGCGCGGTTGCCAAAGTTTGCACGCAGGCAGGCAGGCGGCGCGTGCTGATCGGCATCGGGATGCCCGGATTGAAAACGGTCGGCGGGCGCGGCATCGAGGTGATCAATAATGGCCCGCGCATCCCTGACTTTCTGCAGCAGTTCGAAGCACGCCTTGCAGCAGGCGAAATTGAGCTGGCCGGTCCGGTCGCGGCACTCGGCAGTGATGCTGACTATTGCGGCCTGGGCGAAATGCATGCGGAGTCAGGTTTGCTCGGTGATGTTGAGCATGCCTATTATGCAGGCGCTGGTACCGGCGTGGCCGATGCGATGGTGCTGGCCGGCCAACTGGTTCCGTTCGATGCGGCCAAAACATGGATTCAGAAAGCGTGGCAGTTTCCCTCCGCTATCGGCCCAACTTTCGAAAAGCTGATCTCGGCCAGGTCGCTCAATACCATTTATCATGGGCTGGCCCCAAACCGCACGGATGCTTTCCCGGAGTCGGATGCGGCTTCAGAGCACCCGGTCGCGGTGGCAACGATGCAGATGGCCGCAAGCGTTCTGGCGGAACTGCTGTTCGAGCGACTTTGGACGATTGCCCGGGGCAGGGCAGCATTGGCCCATCGCGGCAAGGCCTACCTGGAACTAAAAGAAAAACATCCCTATTCCGGCACGATGCTCGAACGACTGATCCTGGGGCAACGTCTTGGGGCCGTCTATGCCGATGATCGCTACCAGGCAATCTTCGCCGAACCACTCCGCGGGTGCCTGGCCGCGATGATCGGACAAACCGGCGATCGCGCGCTGATCACGCACGCGTTGGACAACGAAAGCCTCAAGCCGGATTTTGTCCAGGGCTCCACGCTGCGCGCCGCCCCGGCCATCGGTGCGGCGGTCGCGGCGGTCGCGGCATGGGGAGGGGAATAGGGTTCAGGGTTTAGGGTTCAGTATGAAAGCGAATACCAACTTGAACTGCAAACTACTTATTGTTACTTACCGCATGTCTAGCAGCGTTTTAGTCTATTCCTTTCCTGAACCCTGAACCCTGACCCCTTTTTTCCCTGACACCTGACACCTGACACCCGACACCTGACACCCGACACCCGACACCCGACACCCGACACCCGACACCCGACA
>JAJRWS010000564.1 GCA_024276705.1 Planctomycetota bacterium
TCTCAGGCGGAATGACCGGTCGGCTAGAAGGCTTTGGCGACGACATGCCCTAGGTCATTACCGATTCGCCTTTTTGAGTCCAGATCAGTTTCTTGCTCACACAAACCTTAATATCCACACACCGACCCGTGAACGGTTGCCATAAAAATACTCCGCTACCGGTGGTGGGCCGGGATCGGCAAGGTCATCGGGCTCGCCGCTCGCCCAGTTGGTCTGGGTGGCGTTGGGAGCGGTTGGCGTGGTGAAAAATTGATTGGGCCCAGCCCACGGGTCACCAGAATAATAAAATGAATCTCTTTCTCCCGGAAACCCTTGGTTCTTGTAGCGGACAAAAAACGCGTAATAGTCAGCGGTTGTGAACTGCAACTTGTAGACCGCTTCGGCAGCTCCGGGAGCAGGGTTGACGTTGTATCCCGGCCCGCCACCCGCGCGAAGCGTCTTGTTACCGGATGCATCCGGGTCGCTTTCGACATTCCATTGGATCAACTCGCCGGTACCGGGATCGATGTAGCCGTTGAGGTTCACGATGGAATCGTAATCTTCCGCTTCCCAGGTCAGGTAGTGTTGCCCATTGTCGTCTTCCCCCAGGAAATCGTCCTGCATAATCGTCTTGCCGGCCCACGCCATGGGCGTACCCACGGCGAATAGCCCCAGCAATAACGCCGTGATGGGCGTGCTCGCGGCAAGCTTGAAATGGTGTGAAATCGGGTTACTCAATCTCATGGTGCTTTTACCTTCAAAAAAAGAGATAGGGGGTGAAAAAAAGTTCATGGTTGGTTTTCACTCTCGAAGCGAGGGAAGGGACGGCCAAGCTCGAAATGCGTGTGGATTTCCTTTTCGGTCAATGCCCGATCGTAAATTGCAAACTCGTCGATTTGGCCTTGGAAAGGCCGGCCCTGGTGGTATCGGTGAAGCTGGCCAACGTGCAGCGTAAGATTGCTAGGAGTAGCACTCGAATCGCGCGCTCGGCCCGAGAGTTTTCCGTTCATGTAAAGACGCATCTCTGGGCCGTCCTTGATGGCCACAACATGCTGCCATGTTCGCACCTCGTAAGCCTGTCTGGAGAAACAGGATGTTCCTGTTCGCTGATCCGATTCAGGCGGGCTCTGGTGAAGAAATCGAAGATGCCCCTCGCGATTCGTGCTATCAGGAGAGCCGCTGGCGAGAGTCACTGGGCCGCATACTTCAATGACAATGCCGTGCGGGGTACTCGCATTCTTGTTTCCAATGACTTGTACCCCAAGGGAAGCAAGCACTCCCCGGTGTTGTTGAACTGGATTCATCCAGAACTCGATGGAGTAGTTACCCGGAATTGGCACAACGCCAGGTTCGTCACAGACGACGACAAGACCCGGGATGCTTGGATCGAATGGAACCGCTCGATTGCCTTGGCCGTTCTCTTCGTTGATACTCGAGCTTTGGCCACTTTTTGGGCCGTCGGAGGCAGCGCTCGTTTGAATAACGCCATGAAGGGAATCGCCCATCTCGTTCCGAACCAATCCGTTAACCGCTTCCTCGAAACGCCAATAGAGGATCGGCTTTGCCTCGCATACTGCCTCATCGTAGGTCGGAATGTCGGACAAATTCCTGATAAACTGGTTCGGGTTGATCGGTACATCGATCATCCGAACTCGTCCCTCGGAGTGAACCACTCGGACCGATCGGCCCTTAGCCAACGAAACAGGATGGCCGGAATCTCGAATTTGCGCCTCAATTTTTCCTTCAAACACTTGCACATCGGTTGCTTGCCGCCCGTCAATCGCGATGCCGAACTCGGTGCCCAGGTCGACGAAAGTGGCGAACGGTGTTTTGACGACGAAGCCAGTCGGGGAACCTTCCACCCGGCCGACCAATTTGCCTCGAACGAGACGCACGCTGTTGGCGGAAAGCAACTCTAATGTCGCGGGTGATTCAAGCACGATTTCAGGACCATCATCCAACCGGACCTCGATCGTGCCACGAACGAGGTCAAGCGAACCCGTGGTCAGTCGAGTGCCGGGGGTGGCGGGCAATTGCTGGTCGCCCCACTGCGCCCTCACCGAACCGGTGACGGTAGCGACCTGGACCAGCACGTTTTCGGCTGGCGCCAACGGTCGACGCTCGGACTGTGGCCAATACGAATGGACAAGCAGCACCAACGCCGCAGCTGCCGCACCGATCGTGGCGTAAACAGCGCTCCATGGGATAACAATCGGTTCGGGCCGTCGGTTGGCCCGTTGTCGCTGGAACTTGTTCACCTGGCGATGTCGGGCGGCTTCTTCGAGTTCTTTTTTAGTCCGTTCCGCCGCCCTTTTTACGGCATCGCGTTCCGACGCCGCTTCGACTTCGTCCAGGAGCTCAAGAATCGCGGTCGGGTCGATTTCGCCGGCCAGGTCTTCCTCGGCCACCTGGTTGGACCAGGTGCGCAAGACGTCCGTTTCGGCAATGTAAGCGAGGTAGATGTCGCGAGCCTGGTCGCTCTCGCGCACGATTGTTTCCATACGAATCAGATCATCCGGTGAAGCATGACCCAGCAGACTGGCCGTCACCAGATCGTGAATCTCGGCGAAGGGCGAACGCTTCTCGGGGGATGAGGTCAACATGTCGACTATGCCTCTTCCTGGCTTAAACGGCGCTCGATGCACTGATGGAGCGCCTGGCGGCTGCGGAGCAATGCCTTGCGCGCTGCCGCAACCGTCATCCCGACCTTTCCCGCGACCCGCTCGATGGTCGAAGGGTGCCCATAAAATTCACGCAGCAATGTTTGATACTTGTCGTTGAGACGTTTCAGGCAGAATAGCATCGCACTGGACCGGTCGCTGATTTCCTCGTCTTGCTGGGACAACGCATCCGCCAGCAGCGAGACCGTGTCGGTCGAGAAAACAATTTTTTCGCGGCCCTTGTTCTTTCGAAACGTCAACACCTGGTAATAAGCCACTGTCCTCGCCCAGGCACAGAAATCTTTCTCCGGATCGTATTGGTCGAATTGCTCCCACAGGCGAAGCTTTGTTTCCTGTAAAATTTCATCCGCGTCCGCGAAGTTGGGAACCAGCGCCAGGACGTACCCGGCCAGCCGCCGTTCGCCGGCCGCCAGCAATCGTACGAATTGTGCTGTTCGCTCGGTGCCATTCATGGAAATACGAAATTGCCCATTACAAAATCACCTGTCATGATTCCTGAAAACCGCACTAGGCCCTTGGCAGGCTTGTTTTTTCTGGGTGAAAGCAGCAAACAGGAACTGCCGTCTGGTCAGATTAGGCACAAATTGGGCGGAATGAGACAAAAAAATTGGGCTTTTCGCGAATGTGTGGACCGGATTCGTGTATTAGGCAAGAATTTGGAAGATTGACTTGCGGTACCTGTCGGCGATAGTCTGGGCGGGCGGATCATGGTGAGCACTTCGAAATCCTGCACGCGGCAGACCCTGGCCGGCCGAATACCGCCGGGCACGCATGGGATAGCCGACGGTCTCAATCCACATGACGTTGCGAAAGTGCCCTGGATGGATAGGTTTGGGTTGCCGCATTCCAGACGGTGGGAATGACCGTCCCATCAGTGCTCCGAAGGCGGGCGGAGAATCGTTACGGCGTCGCGCCGGTAAGTGCCTTCTTGCGGACCCTCACCAGCTACACCCTCAGCACGTTTGCCGGTTGGTGTTTTTCGCCCAGCACCCCGCGGCTATCGAATCCCAACCAGCGGTCGAGCAGGGCAGCATAGACGCAGCGGAAATCGGTATGGTGGGCTGGGCCGCCGTTTTCCAGCCTGGTGAGGCTGGGGTAGCGAGTGATCCAGTGGCGGCTATCGGGCCAGCCCTTGACCGTGGGGGGATGGTAGAGGTTTTGCCCCATGGCGGCCAGGTCCTCTGCGAGGTGTACCGTGGAGACGGTTCCAGCCAGCGGGCGGATGATGCCGAGGGCGAAATCAACCGGACTCTTCACGCGTTGGCGATAGGCGGTGGGAGAAAAAAACAGGTTCGACCGCAACAGGATGCCTGCCAACCGGCTGATGTCATAATCCGCAGCTAACGATTCGGCCAGGGGGGCCAGCAGTTTTTCTGAGGGCATCTCGGTCTCGGATATCAGCCAGCGGTAGAGCTTGCCCACAATCCACCTAGGCGTGGCCGGTTGCTGGAGGACGATCCGAATGACATCGTCACGCTCTCGTCGTATTCGAGGTTGAAAGTATCGGTGTCGGCCGTCGGTGCCAGTAGTTTGTCGATGGTCCGTTGGGGACCTTCGGCCAGCGCTTGTTCGAGTTCGGGCCAGGTAGCTCCAAAAGCGGCCCGGCGGTACAAATGCCCGGCCTGCATGAGGTTCCAGGGCCGTTTATCGTTCGGCCGATAGGGTGCCCAGGCCCAACGGGGATCGGTTGTTTCGCTGGCGATTGCAGGTTCGGCAAACATGACGGGATCACATCCCTTATTCAATCTCAGCGAATGGATAATCGGGCTTGGAGCTTTGCTTGCGGGTGGCCATCCTGATTGCCCAGATGGAAGGAAACGCGACCGAGCGATTGGATCAAAGTCAGCAACACGTCGATCTGGGTTTCTGCCTCTTCCTGGCTGTTGCCCTCCTCGATCATGTTCTGCTGGAGAGCCTCTCGGAACGGCGGATGCTCTTTGAGAACGCCCACGTTGACGAAGGCCACCACCGTCTTCTTGCCAGCCGCTTTCCGGGCTTCCTGGTAGGCGGGCAGCGCGGCCAGACTGGCTCCGCTTGACGATTGCATCAAGTCGATCACTCTTTTCAGCATCTTCGATTTGTTGGTGAAGATCAGCCGGTTGCCGACCACTGCGTGGATCTGGTCCTTGCCCAGGCTCCAGCCGGTGACACCCCGGTATTCGTCCGAGTGGACCACTTCCTGGAACTGCCGGAAGCTGGCGGTTTTCGCTTGTTTTTTGTAGACCGGCAGCGAGGCGATTTTTTCCGTGACGCGTGGATCCAAAATCAAGTTCAAGAGCACTTGGGGTTGGGTTACCTCAAGGGTGACCAGTGCCTCCTGCGGGATCGTCTGGTTGGCCGGTGGCAGTGGCCCTGCCGCTTTGGCCTGCTGGCAGATCGGACCGATCAAGGCCGCTATCACGAGAGCCGCCGCCATAATGATTTGCAGGCGCAACCGCCTTTTCGAGAAACATCGTCGAGGGCTTGGCGGCAGTGTTTTCCGACCGGTAGCCGGGTTCGCAAGAATTCGGCCGCCTTCTCGAAAATATGAATTCTTGCGAACCCAGCTACCAGATTCCTGGATATTGCCTTGCGCGCACATTGGGTTTGTCCTTGGACGGTTTTGGATGGAGTGCATGGGGGGCCACAAGCATGGCCTGCACGCGCAATTGCGGGGCTGGCCTCGATAGGGCGGAGTTTCGTCAGGGTCATCCACCAGGGGATTACGCCCGATGTCCTGCAACGAACCATGAGAGTCTATTCGTCACCGCCGGACGATTCTTGACATTTTGGTAGAAATTTTCCAGCAGTGGTTACAGGGATAAGCCGTTATGCTTCCGATTCCCCATGCCAAATTTTAATCCCAGTTGCTGATTGACGGCAGTTGGCCATTTCGCTAGGTTTAGTGCAGGCTTTATAGCAGACTATATACTTCCCTCAACCGTGGTGGACGCATGAAAGGGTCGAACAGCAAAGACTTAGGAAGGCTGGTCCGGGCTCTTCGCGAGCGGCTCGAGCTGACCCAGGAACGGTTCGCAGCGAAGCTGGGTGTCACGTTTACGTCCGTGAATCGGTGGGAGAATGGTCGGGCCAAGCCATCACCGTTGGCAATGAAGCAGATCGAGAAGTTGGTTACCGACCTTGGCGACCAAGGGAGTGATCTGCGCGAAGAGTTCATGTCGCATTCGCACCGTGGCACGAAGCAGGAGTGAAAATACGCCATGCCAATAAATATTGAGAGCGGATGAATGTCCTCGAACTGAAAGAATTGGTTGCCGAGGGCGAGTCGGAACGTGTCGAATTCAAACGCTCGACGGGCCAGCGAACCGAGGCGGCAAAATCGGTCTGCGGTATGCTCAACGGTCTTGGCGGTTTTGTGCTGTTCGGCGTGAGCGATTCGGGCCAGATCGCGGGGCAACAGGTTGCAGCGAAAACGATGGAAGATGTGGCTGCGGTACTACGAAAAATCGAACCGCCTGCGTTTCCCGATATGGACACCCTGAGCATCAAGCAGAGGGCGTCGGTAATCGTCTTGTCGGTATCCGGCGGTGGCGGTCCCTATACCTACGACGGACGTCCTTACCCGCCACGCGCCATGCGTGAAGCGCTGGCCAATGCCCTGTGCCATCGCGACTATATCATTCCCGGCGGCGCCGTGGCCGTGGCCATGTACGACGATCACCTGGAGATTGTGAACCCCGGAGATTTTCACTTCGGAATCACGCCGGAGAAACTGACCCGCCCGCACGAATCCCAGCCCTGGAATCCGATCATTGCCAACGTGTTCTACCGGGCTGGCATCATCGAGCGCTGGGGCGCGGGCACGCTGAACATCATTGATTGGTGTGCCGAAAACGCCAATCCGACCCCCACCTGGCGGGAGCAGGCCGGTTCGGTCTACGTGACCTTTCTGCCGGCAGAATTACCGGATACCCAAAAAGTTGCTGGGGAGGTCGAAGTTCACAATGGGCTTGAGTCAGGGGTAGAGTCAGGGGTAGAGTCAGGGGTAGAGTCAGGGGTAGAGTCAGAAATGGCATCACGAATTCTCTCCTATCTGAAAGACAAGCCGCTATCCAAGTCGGAAATCGCAAAGCGTTTGGGCAAGGTCAAACCCACACGTTATCTGAACGACTTAGTGGCCAGGCTGCTTCGATCAGGGCAGGTGGAATACACCATTCCCGATAAACCCAACAGCCGTTTGCAAAAATACCGTCTGGTTAGAAAGGGGCGGACTGAGGTGGAGGGTGAGGATGATTGCTGAGTGATGAATAAACTTATACGCCGAACGCTGTTTGAATCCCTGGATGTCATCGTTACGCAATCCGAGGAACTGATCGGGAACATAGAGAAACAGTTGAGGCAACGACGGGGCATGCAATGGCTGCTTTGTGTTCGGTGGAAACTTGCCTGAAGGGACACGATATGAGAATGACAAAGCTAACCATCTCAAACTACCGGGCACTCAGAGAGGTATCCATTCCGCTGTCGCATTTCGGGTGCCTGATTGGCGAGAACAACGCTGGAAAGTCCTCCTTCCTCCAGGCATTGGCCCTGTTCTTCTCTGGCTCAAAACTTTCGCCACCACATTACTTCAATGAATCAAATCCAATTCGCATCGAGGTAGTCTTCGAGAATATTAGAAATGCAGACCTGGCACGTCTTGCCGAGGAACACCGAACGAAAGTCAGTGGAGTCCTTAAGGATGGCCGTCTTGTCCTAATCCGTTCTTATGGAGCCGATGGGAAAAGCTCTCTGCTTTACAATGTACTTATGCCAACTGATGAACGATTTAATTCCGACAAGATCAAGACTCTCACGAAAGGAGGACGTGCGGGACAAGCATTTGTTGCGAAAATTACGAAAGTTTTTCCAGAACTCCAAGATACTTTGGATACGAGTATGAATCTGGCATCTATGAGAGAGAAGATTCAGGAACTTGCGGATTCTTTGCCAGACAATCAGAAGATCGCCAGAGATGTTCCCTTTCCAACCGGTATTGACAAGAGCATCATTCCAATGCTTCCGGAGCCCATATACATCCCAGCGGTCAAGGACTTGGCAGACGACATCAAGACGACCGAAAGCACCCCGTTTGGAAAGATACTGTCAATCCTATTGCGAGCGGTGGAAGACAAACTCCCGGATGCGAAGAAATCATTTGAAGAGCTGAATTCAAAACTTAATCGAGTTCAGCAGGCGGACGGAACCGAAGTCGACAATCGACTGGATGATGTAAAGATCATCGAATCAACAGTAGAGAAGTACGTCCGAGAGAGCTTTGCCGATGTGGCGCTTCGTTTGACGATCCCGCCACCGGAACTGAAGACCGTGTTCTCCTCAGCTCGGATTTATGCCAACGATGGGGTTGACGGATTGATCAATACAAAGGGCGATGGCCTGCGGTGTGCTGTCGTTTTCTCTATACTCCGTTCATATGTTGAATTAAAGACAAAGTATGCGCCCTCTGAAATCACAGAGGAAGGCGAGCAAGAAGAAATCGCATCACCCTCCTACCTGCTGCTTTTCGAAGAGCCTGAATTGTTCCTGCATCCCAAAGGGCAACATGTTTTATTCGATGCGCTGAGAGTGTTTGCCAAGGAACACCATGTTCTCGTGACAACCCACTCCCCCATGTTTTTTGGCCCGAACGCCACAGAGACCTTTGTCAAATTGTACAAAACAACGTGCCCGGGTATTTCGGACAAACCGTTCACTCAGGTCCAGCCCGTCGATCTATCGGAGATGACATCTAAAGATCAATTTCAGATCATCTGCTTCGAGAGCAATAACGCGGCCTTCTTTGCCGATACGGTCGTCCTTGTCGAGGGCGACAGCGATTATCTGCTGTTCCCGCATGTTGCTAGAACCTTGAACCCAGCTTGGGATGTGGCGAAGGTGCCTGTTCGCTTTGCGAGGATTACCGGCAAGGGAAATATCCGGCGCTACAGAGACTTTTTTCAACGATTTGATGTCCGAGTGCCTGTTATCGCTGACCTGGATTTGCTCTTGAATGGTTTTCAACATGTTGCCCCGTCCGAAGATGTGAAATCGGTCCGCGACAACCTCTTGAGAAGAGCGGATGAGTTGATTGAGCCTGACGTTGGCTATGCGGAACCCGGTTATCAACTCCGAGTTCAACGCTGCCATGCTATCCGAGGCCATGTGCAAGCTGGAAGGGTTCCAGTACCCGCATGACATGTAGCGATACAAGCTGCGTGACGGCTGGGAATGATGAAAATGCCAGAACCATTGTCCTGCAAGAAAAGATAGAGAGTGCCATGCGCTGTTTTTTATTTGGCGAAAAATTGCAGCACGGGCCCTCGCTCATTCAGGAGATAATCGGATGATAACGAAACTGACCCTACACAATTTCAAGCAGTTCGACGATGTGGCAATCGACCTTGCGGAAAATGTGGTCTTCATCGGCCCTAATAATTCAGGCAAAACCACGGCTCTTCAAGCGATTGCCCTGTGGGATATAGGATACAAACAGTGGGTTGCCAAGCGTGGAGCCAAAGCATCGGATTTGAAACGATCCGGTGTCGCGATCAACCGGCGCGACCTGGTTGCTCTGCCCGTGCCGTCCGCCAAGCTGCTATGGCGCAACCTGCATGTCCGATTCGGTTCCCGTGAAGGTGGTAAGCAAAAAACCAGCAATATCCGTATCGATATTCTGATTGAAGGGATATCACAAGGCAAGGCATGGAAATGTGGACTCGAATTCGATTACGCAAACGAGGAGTCTTTCCATTGCCGTCCCATGCGAACGGCTCCAGGGAAGAGTTCTCCTCGCATGAAGATTCCCGAACTTCCCCGACCACTGTCATTGGCTTTTCTCCCGCCCATGTCGGGTCTGGCGGACCGCGAATTCATCAAACAACCCGGAGAGATCGGCGTCCTTCTCGGTCAGGGGCAAACTGCGGAAATCCTAAGAAACTTGTGCTATCGAATTACCAGCAACGAAGCCCGGAATTCATGGGCTGAATTTGCAAAGCATATCGAAGAACTTTTTGGGGTGAAATTACAAGCCCCTGTCTTCATTCCGGAGACAAGTGAGATCACCCTCGCCTACGAGGATCGTGGCAACACGTTCGACCTTTCTTGTTCGGGCAGGGGCATGCAGCAAGTCATGCTCCTGCTTGCACATCTGTACGTGAATCCGGGTTCCATTTTATTACTGGATGAACCGGACGCTCATTTGGAAGTGCTGCGCCAAAGGCAGATATACAATCTGCTGTCCAATGTGGCTCAAAAGCTGGATTCGCAGATTATCTCGGCCAGCCATTCGGAAGTTGTGCTGAACGAAGCCGTTGGTCGCCATAGCATCGTCGCATTTGTGGGTGCTCCGCACCCTCTGATCGACCGAGGGTCGCAGTTGTTGAAGTCGCTTAAGGATCTTGGATATGAGCAGTATTATCAGGCTCAGCAAAAGGGTTGGGTCCTCTATGTTGAGGACGCAACCGATCTGGCTATTTTGCAGGCATTTGCCAAGAAACTAGGCCACGCTGCCTCCTCGCATCTTGATAAACCGTTTGTATGCTATGTGGGTAACCTGCCTAAAAAGGCAAGAGACCACTTCTACGGTTTGAGAGAGGCAATGCCCGCACTGGTTGGAATTGCGGTTTTTGACCGTCTTGACCAGGAATTGGATGATGCCGATGTGCTGCTGGAAGCCATGTGGCAATGCCGCGAGATAGAGAATTATTTCTGTACGGAAAACGTTTTGCTTCGTTATGCGGAGGGCGACGGACCGGCCGATTTGTTTGCCGCAGTGGAATGCAAGCAGCGAATCGACGCCATGAATGCGGCGATCGCCGAAGTGAAGCAGGCCCTGATCACCTTTGACAAGCCGTCGCCATGGTCCGTGGACATCAAAGCCTCGGATGAAGTCTTGGCGCCAATCATGAAGGCGTATTCAAAAGGGCTCGATTTGCCACTTGTGCTTCGCAAGAACCGATATTGGGAACTCGTTCAATATGTGGAACCTGGAGAGCTTGATCGTGAAGTGACTGCCATCTTGGACAAGATCGTGAAAGTGGCATGCCAGGCTCAACCTGGTGAAGACAACTTGGAAAGTTGAAGAGAGTGAAAACATGATTCGATTTTTGCATACGGCCGACTGGCAACTCGGCATGACGCGGCACTTTTTCTCGGCCGGAGTCCAGGAAAGGTATAGCCAGGCCCGGTTCGATGCCGTCCGCAACCTGGGCCGAATAGCCGTGGAGGAGGATTGCGCGTTCATGCTCGTGTGCGGCGATGCGTTCGAGTCGAATCAGGTCGACCGGCGGACCGTGTCGCGCGCGTGCGAGGCGCTCAAAGATGTGCCGGTGCCCGTTTACATCCTGCCCGCGAACCATGACCCGTTCAACGCGGCTTCGGTTTATCAGTCGAGCACGTTTGCTGCCCAAAAGCCGGACCACGTAACCGTTCTCGATGATTCAGGGCCGCGAGAAGTTGCCGCGGGAGTGGAAATCGTTGCCGCGCCATGGATGGCTAAAAAGTCCGTGCTCAATCCGCTGGAAGCATTGCTCGACAGGTTGCCGCCAGCTACGGGCAAGATTCGCCTCGTTGCGGGCCATGGAATTGTGGATCGATTCACACCGGACAAGGATGCGCCGGGGGTCCTTCCGCTTGACAAGCTCGAACTGGCGCTGCGTGAAGGTAAAGCGGATTTCATCGCTCTGGGAGATCGTCACTCGGTGACAAAACTGAGTCCCAGCAATCGCATCTGGTATTCGGGCACGCCCGAGTCGACCGATTTCCGGGAAGACAAATCGGGGTATGCGCTGGTTGTCGAGCTGGAGAATGAGCGGGTTGCGGCCCGCGAAGTTCGCGTTGGGAAGTGGGATTTTATCGAGATGCAACAGGTCGACCTGAACCATGCCGACGACGTGTCCAGTCTTCGCCAGACGCTGCAGGCACTGGGGAACAAGGAGCGAACGGTCATGCGGCTGCGATTGTACGGCGGTCTGCCCCTTTCGCTACGGGTGGAACTTCAGAAGCATCTTGAGGCCGCAGGCGATCTGTTCGCCGGTTTTGATGTCCGCGATGACCATTTGGTGATGGTGCCGGAAGACGCCGATTTTGCCGATCTTGGATTTACAGGGTTTGCCGACAAGACGGTTGCCAGATTACGAGAACAAATCGAGGCAGGTGGGCCCGAGGCGGGGGAAGCGCGCGACGCGCTGCTGCTGTTGCTGCGACTGGCCCGGGGGGCGGCATGAAATACAAACGACTGAGAATTGCCAACTATCGGGGTGTCGAGGCGGCGGAAATCGAATTCCAATCGTGTGGCCTGACACTGGTCCAGGGGCCTAACGAAGCGGGTAAGACGAGCCTGGGAGAGGCCATCGGTATTTTGTTCGAATACCCCGACTCCAGCAAACATAGCACCATCAAGGCGATTCGGCCCGTGCATCGAGACGCCGGTCCGGAAATCGAGCTGGAAGCGGAAAGCGGACCTTACCAGTTCACCTACTCCAAACGATTTTCCAAGAAACCGGAAACGTGCCTGACGATCACCGCGCCCCAACCGGAGAACCATACGGGTCGCGAGGCCCATGATCGGGCCATGGAAATCCTTGCCGGAACGCTCGATATCGATTTGTGGAAGGCGCTGACGATTCAGCAGGGAGACGCCATCCACCAGCCCAACCTGACGAAGCAGCAGTCGCTGTCCGCGGCTTTGGACAAGGCTGCCGGGGGCGTGCCGACCGATCAGGCGGAGGAGGGCCTTTTTGAAAAAATTGCGGAAGCATATGGGCGATTCTACACGGCGACCGGCAGAGAGAAGTCGGAGCTGTCGGAGGCTCGCGAGCGGCTCGAACAGGCCGAATCAACCGTTGCCCAGGTCGTGGAGAAACTTCATAATCTCGATCACGATATCGAAAGTGCGGAGCGACTGCAAAAAGAATTGCTCCAACTGACGGAGCGCGAAACGAACCTCGCCAGGGAGGTGGATAAGCAGACTGGGGCGTTGCGCGAGATCGACTTGCTCGAAAAACGAGTCTCCGAGGCGCGGTTGAAATGGGAGTCGGCTGCCAAAACGGCCGAATTGAAAAATCGCGACAAGAAGCAGCGGCAAACGCTGATGGAGTCGGTCGACCTCTCGGATCTGCAATATCAAAAGTTGCTCAAATCGAGCTCCGAGTCGGTGGCCGGTTTCGACCGGGCCGAAAGTCAATTCAAGACCGCACAAACGTTCTTCCAGCAAGCGGATGAAAAGAAGAAACTGGCGGACCGTCTGGCGGCCCTGCGACGGGCCGACTTCGATTATTACAATAATGTGTTGTTCCTGGAGCAACTGGGCGAACGCAGGGAGCGGATCGATGGGGCTCGCAAGGCTGCGGCCCATGCCGAGGAAATCCTTGATAGCACCCAGGTGGATCCAAAGACGCTCAAAAAAATCGAACGGGCGGAACGTGGCTTGTTGAAAGTCAATGCCATCCTGGAGACCGCCGCGCCGAGTGTCACGCTGCGCGGATTGGCGCCAGGCGGATTGGCGCCGGGCGCTATCCAGATCGGCGACGAGCGTGCAACGATCGCAAGCGAAGAAATTCGCAAGTTGACCGTTGCGGATCGATTGCGAATCGTCATCCCGGACCGAGTCGAGATTGAAATCGCTGCCGGATCGAGCGCTGAAGAGCTGACCCAAAAAGTTGTCGAAGCGCGGCGGGCGCTCGACACCGCTTGCCGGGCGGCGGGTGTGGACGACCCGGACGCCGCCCGCAACGCGTTTGATGCGCGACGGGAGGCAATGCGGGAAATCAGCGCAAAGGAGCGAATCGAACAGGATAACCTGCGCGATCTTTCGTACGGCGATCTTGTGGAGAAGCTACTCCGGCTCGAGCAAACCGTTCCCGAATACCTTGCCAATCGGACCAGCGATCCGCCCATCGCGGCCGATCTGGAATTGGCGGAAACGGCAAGGGAAAAAGCGGAAGCGGCCGGGCAAGAGGCTCAATCCGTGTGGGAGTCCGCGCAAACGGCTGTCGATGCGGCCCGGAGTGTGCGCGATCAACTGAGTCAAGAGCATGAATCGGAGAGGATTGAACTGCGCAGTCTTGAAAACGATCGGAAACAGCAGCAAATGCGATTGGAAGCCGCGCGGAAAATCGCTGCGGACGAGGCGCTCGAGAAGGCCTCGCTCGACGCGGAGCAGGCGGCCGCTTCGGAACAGAAAAACATGAACCAGGCGGAAGCCGCTTTGAAAGCCAAAAATCCAGACCAGATTAAAGCTTTGGCGGAAACGGCCGAAAGTTCTCTGAAAACGATCCACCGGCGGCGCGAGGCGGCGCGGACCGAACGGACCCAGGTGGAAACACGGTTGAAAATCCATGGCGAGGAAGGGCTGCACGAGAAACTGCAGACCGCAAAAACCAATCTCGAAACGGTCGCAGCCAAGAAGGATTCGCTGTTCCGGCGGGCTGCGGCGGCAAAACTCCTCCATGACATTATGTGCCAGGAGCGTGACAAGGCCCGGCAAGCGTACGTGGCACCACTCAAGGAAAGGGTGGAACGTCTTGGCCGGTTGGTTTTTGATGAAACATTTCAAGTTGAGATTGACGAAAA
>JAJRWS010000565.1 GCA_024276705.1 Planctomycetota bacterium
TCCCATCCAGCCGGGCGTCGACATGAATCTATTTGTGGCCACCGCAACCATTGGGAACGAGGAGCTGGAAACGCTACCAGGCAATTGATGCGATGAATACGAACCTTTTTAGCTTTGCGACCTGTGGCTGCTTCCTCCTGGCAACTCTTGGCTGTGGTTCCAGCCCCTACGACCTGGCGCCCGTCTCAGGTACCGTCACGCTCGCAGGCGAGCCACTGGGCGGCGCGGTGGTCAATTTCCAACCGATTGCCAGCGGCAACACCAACGTGGGCCCCGGCTCGAACGGGCGCACCGATGCGGCAGGCCACTTCGAACTCAAGACGATTCAGGATGAAACGGGCGCCGTAGTCGGCCGGCACCGGGTGCGAATCTATTCGTACAGCCCAGAATCGCCAAGCGTGGAAGATACCGACTCCGGACCTGTCGTGGAACGCGTACCGCAGCGCTATAACTACCGCAGCAAATTGACCTACACGGTCCCCGCAGAAGGTACCGGTCAGGCCGACTTTGATTTGACCTTGCCCTAAGAGAATGCCGCGGAAGGATACCACCGATGACTTTTTGGCAAACGCTGGCTCTTTGTAGTCTGTTTGGTTTCATGACGCTCGACCTTTCCGGCCAATCCGCAAAGGCCGAGGATTCAGCGTCGCAGGACCCAGCGTCACGAAAGGCCACGGCCAGGCCGGACGCCCTGCAGGCACACAAACTGGACCGAACGGTACGGGCCAAACTCGACTACCTCCTCTATCTGCCCAAAGAGTATGAGGAAAAACCAGCCTGGCCGTTACTGCTGTTCCTGCATGGCGCGGGGGAACGGGGCGAGAATCTCGATTTGGTCAAGGCACACGGACCTCCCAAGATGATCGCGGCAGGCAAGGAATTTCCCTTCCTTGTGGTTTCGCCCCAATGCCGCCAGGACCGCTGGTGGCAGGCATTCGAATTGGCCGCTCTGCTGGACGAAATTGAAGAAAAATACCATGTCGACCCAGACCGAATCTACGTGACAGGCTTGAGCATGGGCGGGTTCGGCACCTGGTCGCTGGCCGCTTACCAACCGCACCGCCTGGCCGCCATCCTGCCAGTCTGCGGCGGCGGCAATCCGCATCTCGCCAAATTGTTCAAATCGGTTCCGGCATGGGTCTTCCATGGGGCGAAAGATTCAGTGGTCCCCATCGGGCAATCGCAGGTCATGGTCGATGCGCTCAAAAAAGCTGAGGGCACGGTCAAGTTCACCATCTACCCCGAAGCGAACCACGACGCGTGGTCTGAAACTTACGCCAACCCCGAAGTCTACCAGTGGCTGTTGCAACAGAAACGGCCATGATAGTTTATAATCGATCCTTACTTTTACACTCTTGTCGACAGATATGTTTAATCCAATGGCAGGTAAGAATAGAATCATGAAACGCATTGCCCTCACTGTTGCCTTTTTCGTCCTGGGAGTCTCGGTCGTGCACGCCCAATCGGCCAACCTCGCTCACCTCACCCGGCTCAAGGACGCCAAGACCCGATCGATCAGCCCGGAAAATATCAGCGGCGAAAAGGGCAAAGGGGGCATGGCCACGTTGAAAGAGGGAAGTGCGGCCCATGCAGCGCGGGAGCTGGGCCAGGGCTGGAAGGTCAATCCCTATCTCCACATTGAGGCGGGTGCCACGATTACCTTGGCAAACATCAAGGGCTCCGGAGTAGTCAATCATATCTGGATGACGCCGGTGGGCGACTACCGGCTCATGATTTTGCGGTTTTACTGGGACGGCGAAACCGAAGCTTCGGTGGAGGTTCCCGTGGGCGATTTTTTCGCCGCGGGTTGGGGCATGGGCAAGGAACCAAGAATTTCGTCGCTGGCCATGTGCGTGAACCCGCGCAGCGGTTTCAATTCCTACTGGCAGATGCCCTTCCGCAAAAGCTGCAAGATCACCATGGAAAACCTGAGCGACGGCAAATCTGGGAAAGGGCGGGCCACGGTCTACTACCAGGTCGATTACTCGCTCGAATCGGTCCCGGAGAAAACGCCTTATTTCCACGCTCAGTTTCGCCGGACCAATCCTCTGCCCGCGAAGGAAGTTTACACCATCGTCGATGGGATCCAAGGGCGTGGCCACTACGTGGGGACCTACCTGGTCCACGGTTCAAACAGTCCCGGCTGGTGGGGCGAGGGGGAGATCAAATTCTACCTGGACGGCGATGGAGAATTTCCCACCATCTGTGGCACGGGCGAAGAGGACTATTTCTGTGGTTCCTACGGCTATGCCGAGCGGGTTGTCGATGGCAAGACCGTTTTTGAAAACTTCAGCAGCCCTTACACCGGTTTTTACCATGTGCCTTACCCGGGAACGCAGCGCCGATTCGGCCAGTATCGCTGGCACATCACCGATCCGATTCGCTTTGAACGCGACCTGCGGGTGACGATTCAGAGTCTGGGGTGGCAGAGCGAGGGGCGTTACCTGCCACTGCAGGACGATCTCGCGTCGGTCGCCTACTGGTACCAACTGGAACCGCACAACCGGTTCCCCACCCTGCCGGCGCCCGAACGGCTCATCCTCACCGACGAATCCACCACGACCGAAAAGTGAAAGCACTGGGACGCACAGCTATTGCTAGGCGACCTCGAAGCCCTTGCGCTGCTCGCGACGAAGCCAGGCGTTGGCTTCTTCATCACCGATAAACTGTTCTGTTACTGGATCCCAACGCAGGGACCGTCCAAGCCGCATGGAGATGTTACCCAGGTGGCAGGTGGTGACGCTCCGATGCTGGCTGGCCACGTCGGAAATCGGTTTTTTGCGTGTCTCGATGCAGTCGAAGAAGTTGCCCATGTGATTGACAATCGCCTCGAGCTTGCCCACCCGTTCGGGCCGATCGAGATTGTCGAAGCCGTAGGCCTGGAACTGGTCGCGAGGCAGCGGGTTGTCTGCCAACGATTCTACCGGCTTGCCTTCGAGCGTACCCCGGTTGACGAAAATTCGGCCCTTGGAGCCCGTGAATAGGATGCCGTTGCGGCCCGTGTCGGCCATGGTCAACTCGACCCCATTGGCGTACTTGTACCGGGCGGAAAAATCGACCGC
The DNA here is from genome assembly GCA_024276705.1 of Planctomycetota bacterium. Taxonomy (GTDB): domain Bacteria; phylum Planctomycetota; class Planctomycetia; order Pirellulales; family Lacipirellulaceae; genus JAJRWS01. The sequence goes on from JAJRWS010000565.1 coordinate 3,063, forward strand.
CACGTTGTAACCGTCTTGGACGTCTGGAAAACGGGCCGTTGTGTGGATCTCAATCGGTTCGGAGTCGATCCCCCACTGGGCGATGTCCAGATGATGGGCGCCCCAGTCGGTCATCTGCCCGCCCGAATACTCGTACCACCAGCGGAACGTGTAATGGCTGCGCTCTTCGAGATAAGGTACTGCGGGTGTCTGTCCCTGCCAGAGATTCCAATCGATGTGCCCGGGGACAAGCCGTCTGGCAAATGGACCTCCGGTCTTGTTCTTGCCAAGAACCACGTCGACGCGCTGAAGCTTGCCAATCCGCCCTGCCCGGACCATTTCCACGGCCAGGCGGAAACGGTGATCGCTCCGCTGCCAGGAGCCGACCTGCACCACCCGCCCCGTCTCCGCAACCACCTTGGTGAGCTGTTTGCCTTCGTCGATCGTGAGCGTTAGCGGCTTCTCGACGTACACGTCTTTTCCCGCCCGGCAGGCGTCGATCACCATCTTGGCATGCCAGTGGTCGGGTGTGCCAATGGTGACAACATCGACATCCTTGCGTTCCAACAACTTGCGATAGTCCTCGAAAATCCTCGGCGTGCTGCCGAAACCGGCCCTGGCCTGCTCGCGCACGTTTCGATCGACATCGGCGATCGCCACGATGTCGCCGTGGTCCTGGGCCTTCAAGGCGATTACGGACCCCTGGTAACGCAGACCAATGGCGCCGATGCCGGGGCGGTCATTCTTGCTCTTTATGGACGCCTTCGCCCGGCTGCCGGCGGTGAAGAAATACGGCACCACGGCACCCGCGGCGAGTGCCCCGGCCGAAGTGGTGAAGAAACGTCGTCGATTGGTTTTCATGCGGACCTTCCTCTTCCGATCATTCCACCGTGGCAGTCTCTCTGACCGAGATAACGGCTGCTAGGAAAAATAGTTGTGAGCGTTAACGGCATATGACCGTTCATTTCCGCTCTTAATCTTAATCCCCGACCGCGCATTGTCCATGGAGTTTCCAGGGCTACTGACCATGATCACTCATGCAACAATTCGACCACGAAATGCTGAAAGCCCATGAAAAAAATGATGCCACCGCTACGCGGTTCAGACTCTTTGGCACACGGAGCCCGTGGGTTAGCACCCACGGCTAGACGATTCCGCCGCTTCGCGGCTATCTGAGTCCTACTCAACGTCGGGGGGATGCGTGGAAGTTCTCCGATCCTGTCAAGACATATGATCCAATAACAAATATCGTGCCGAACACTTTTAGGTCTGGGAACCTTTTTTCGCGGCCAAACCGCTTTCCCCGGGGCAAACATACAACAGCCACGAAAAAAGGTTTCAGACCCCGGCGATTCACGCTTTTTCTTCAGCCGGCTAAAGTGTTACACAAATTGCGATCCGTTCCAAGCTGGCAAGAGCTTAAGATAATGATTAAGATTAGGAATTGCCTACCACGCCCGAGGCCGCATGCAGCCTGCGGAAAATCTTCCCACAAACCAACAGACTCTTTCTCAACATACTATTTCGCAGCAAGGAGACGAGCAACCCATGACGAACTCCAGGAAATCGAATCGACGTCAGTTTTTTAATTCGGCTGGAACCGGAGCGGCCGCATCGCTGGCCGGTTTCGCCTTGGGCTCACTACCCTGTTTCGCGGCGCAGGCCACTCTTGTCGCGGCGAAAAAACAACGGCCGCTACGCCTGGCCATGGCCTCGTACAGCTTGCGTAAATTCAATCTTGACGATGCCCTGAAAATCACCGCGACCGTCGGCCTGGAAGCGATCTGCTTGAAGTCGATGCACTTGCCGTTGGAATCCAGCGATGAGGAGATTGCGGCCGCCGTGGCAAAAGTGAAAGCGGCGGGAATTGTCCTTTATGGCGGCGGCGTGATTACCATGCAGAACGAAGAGCAGGTCGAGCGAGCGTTTGAGTATGCCAAAGCAGCCGGCATGACTCGGATCATCGGCGTGCCAGCCCCCAACATGCTTCCCCTGGTGAACGACAAAGTCCAGCAATACGATATCGCCGTTTGCATTCACAACCATGGACCGGGCGATGCCACCTATCCCACGCCGGACGTGGCTTACGAGCGGATCAAAAACCTGGATCCTCGGGTTGGGCTCTGCCACGATGTCGGCCACACCACCCGGGCCGGCAAGGATCCCGCCGCGATCACGCGGCAATGCGCCGACCGCATACTCGATGTGCACCTCAAGGATGTGACCGAACCGACCAAGGAGGGGCACGCCACCCCCTGCGGACGCGGCGTGATCGATCTGCCGGCGCTGATCCAAACGTTTGTTGAGATCAACTATCCGGGCTACCTGTCGTTTGAATACGAAGAAGACCCTGACAACCCCCTCCCCGGCCTGGCCGAATCGGTGGGTTACATCCGCGGCATCATGGACATGCTGGCCTAGCCGTTATCCGCCAGTCCCCATGGTCTGCATTGGCATCATCCCGGCATAGCCTGGGAGGTCCCACGCGAGACTTCGGCGGACGGATTGCTTTGCTGAGTTCGAGCCCAAAAAAAGGCCGCCACTTCCCGCTGCCCCGGGGAAGTGACGGCCATGGACCGTCCGAAGGACGCTCGTTCCACGGCCCCTTAGTAACAGGATGGCCCTTGCAACGTTCCGCAAAAGGTGGCACGGAACTCAAGACGCCGAGCGTATGTTGGCTGAGGCTCATGCAGCTCGACAACACAGTGCTCAATGCCTGGCCATTAGCTGCGGCGGCGACGCATGGTTACGAGACCGGCGGCGAGTATCACAAGCTGCGCCAAGGTCGCCGGCTCCGGTACGCTGGCGGTGGCTACAACTGCGGGAGGCGTGGGGAAATTCGCCTCCCAGATGTCCAGGTCGCCTGAGGTAGCCCCATTGGGTGAATCGCCTTTTTGCCACACAATGAAGTCATTTCCATCCACGTCGCTGTCCGCGTCGTAGTCGCCAGGGATGCCAACCTGGAGAGCCGCATTGTACAACGCAATCGACTCTTCCACGGTCAACTGCCGGTCAAGCCAAATCGCGACTTCATCGACGGAGCCATTGAGCGCCTGCTGGGCCCCACCGCCATCGCCAGGCGTGCGGGTCGCAATCTGAGCATTGGTACCCGTGGTACCCCACGTGTCGGTCGAATCCGCCCAGGTCTCGGGGCCGTAGTTCACGCCGTCGATTACAACGATCACATCTTCGATATTGTTGCCGTTACGGGAAGCGACAATGTGGTGCCACTCTCCGTCCTTCGTAGGCACGGTCGCGTCGGAAATGTGGAAGTTACCGACACCGGAGCCGGAAGGGAGACCCGACTCAGGAAAGCCGTTGACCGCCGGATTCAAGCCAATGCCAAGGCTGGCCGCCGTCTCGCCGAAGCCGCCGCCGAAGAAAATCTGAAAACTGACATTGCCGTCGGACTGATTGTTCGTCCAGAGACGGTCGCCACCTTCGCTACCATTCTCGGTGAACCACCCCGCGAAGGTCATGGTCGAGGCGGCAAGGTCGGCCCCGGGGCCGAGGTCGACCGAGGCCCAATTGTTCGCACCGAACGCCACGTTGTCGTCACTAAGGCCCGGCACGGGAGGACCGTCCACTCCGACTTCGCCTTCGCCCGGATCGAAACCCCCTGCGTGCAAGCCGTTCAGACCGCCAACCGAATCGACGACGGTGGCCGTACTCGTGTCCACGGTCGTCTCATTCAGACGCCAGTAGTGAGTTGGGTTAAGCGCCAGCACGGCCGCCTCGTAATCGGCAGCCGCCACTGGGCCAAGGCAAAGGAAGCAGCAGGCCATCAAGCTTGCGCGAGTAAAAACCGATCTGTTCATAGTTGCAACTCCTAGTAAAAAAGAAACCGAGGGAAAAAGGGAACATGGAAAAAGGTAAACAAGCATATGCCTACAACGCTTAATCTTCTAGCGGCAACCTCGCAATAGAACGCCAATCTTCCGGCCTGGGGGATCTGTCATGGCAGTAGCATACCGAGACGAAAACTAGTCCTTTGTCAAACTTATTTTTTCGGGTTGTCGCACACGTCAACTCTTGCCCTGTCGATACTTACCCTGTCGATACTTACCCTGTCGATACTTACCCTGTCGATACTTGTAAATACAGCTACCCTAAAAGTAAGGCTTGACCCGACACAAGTCTCCACGGTCACCGCGGATCAAAATCTCACATTAAAAATCAAAAAACTCGCTAATAATCTCGCCATGGGGTTTGTGAACCCTGAGAGTATCTAAGGGGATAGACCACCATCGTCCCGCCCACCCAACTGGTTCCAAGCAGCCGGATCGATGTCAAATGCAACGAAATGCACTGAGCCGTCTACGTTAGCGGAATTTAGCCCTCCCGTATGGGTCGAACCGAAACGGAAAGATTCACTTGGGAGTGGGCCCCGCCTCCCTTTGTCACCTTCGCTGTCTCGCCAGGGAGTGCCAAGCATTGAGCCGTTGGATTCTTGATGAGCGCTAGCCCAGCGGATCGTGTCCCAGTCGTAACCCTGATACATCGAATTGTTGTCATAATTGACGAAAATGCCGTGGTCCAACTCGTGCAACGTGACATGCAGCCAACGCTCGGCAAACAGCATTGTTTTAGAGGTCCCATCCGTGATCTGTCGCAGCCTCACACCGAAACGTGGCACGACGGTGCCATTGCTCTTGAACGCCTCTTGTTGAGAGTAGAGACTGGGGCAATTCGGGTAGTCGACTTGACAGGAAAGTGCCGGCCCCCCTCCCATCCTGGTTCCCCCCCTTCCAGGCAACAAGCTGCCACCGTTGGCTGCGTAATCAGTCTTCGCTACCAAACTGTCGACCGGTTGGTCGGAATTGTGGGACGACTCGGGGCCATAGCCCAACCCGGGTGCGTGGCGACTAGGGCAATAGAAAATCCCCACCGGCGTAGTCTTCTGTCGCAAGAGGGCTGCCCGCTTGGCGGCCGACGGCAACCCCGTGCCGATCGCCTGCACTCCCCCCTGTTCGATGTAGGGCAACAGCGAGAAAGTCCATCCGCCAGGTTGAGTCTTGCCGAAGCCCCGGTCGGGATCACCGGTCCACTTGTAACCCCATCCACCCGAGGGCAGAAATCTTTGCGACGACTCGTGATTGATCGCCGCCAGGGTTATTTGCTTTAATTGGTTCATACACTGCGTACGTCGGGCCGCTTCTCGGGCCGCCTGGATAGCGGGTAAGAGCAACGCAATCAGAATACCGATAATCGCTATCACCACGAGCAGCTCTACCAGAGTGAAACCGACCGGTTCGCGTCTTCGATAGTGAGCGAATATTGGCATCTGAGAGATCGCCTTCCTGCAGCAAAATACGCTTCCAGATAAGTAAAGCCAGAAAAGAGTGAAGAGCCGCCTATAAATTTACTAAAGGGCCTTAAGTATTTGGCTACCACGGATTCTAATCCCTCCCCGAGCCCCTTGCAAGTAAATTTGCCCCTTTTTCAGAAAAAAGTGCCGAGAGCAGAATTACCCCTTCATGGCTAAAGGCGGCTCTTGGCTTGCACCATGCGGTTCCGGCCTGCGTGGTCGTAAACAGCATAATCAAAGCCAGGCTGAATGGAGTAGCCACCAACGCGTCCCATTTTGTCGAGCGCAATGAACCCGACTTGCAGCTTCTGCCAACCTGGGTTTTTTCTAATGACACGCTCTGTCGCTAACCGGCATGCATTTTGCGGCGAATGGCCCTGACGCATGAGTTCGACAACCAGAAAGCTACCGACCGCCCGGATCACCGCTTCGCCTACGCCCGTCGCGGAGGCGGCGCCAATTTCATTGTCGACATAGAGTCCGGCGCCGATGATGGGCGAGTCCCCTACCCTACCATTCAGCTTCCAGGCCATGCCACTGGTGGTGCATGCTCCAGACATGTTTCCCTTATTGTCGATCGCCACCAGGCCAATGGTATCGTGGTTCTCAATGTTGACTTGCCGATCTTTGATGGCATCCGGATGATCGGCCTGCCACTTTTCCCATTCTTTTTTTGCCTTGTTGGTGAGCAAGTCTTTCTTTTTGAAACCATTCACCACGGCAAACTTCAGCGCCCCCTCGCCAACGAGCATGACGTGTGGCGTCGCTTCCATAACCCGTCGCGCGACCGATACAGGGTGCTCGATATGCTGCAGGAAGGCGACAGAACCACAGTCTCCCGTTTCGTCCATGATGCATGCGTCGAGCGTGACGTTGCCCTCACGATCGGGAAGTCCTCCGTACCCTACACTCAGGTTGTTGGGGTCCGATTCGCAGATGCGTACACCTTGTTCGACGGCATCCAGGGCGCGCCCACCCGAGGACAGAATTTTCCAAGCCTCGGCATTCGCTGCCAGGCCGTGCCGCCAGGTGGAAAGTACCACGGGGCGAAGAGGGGCCGTGTTTTCCAGGGTTTGGCTGACCAAGTGAGATGCTTGTACCGTCATTGCCGCAGTGGCTCCCAAAAAATGGCGTCTCGTTACCACCGGTTCGCTCCTTTTCGCCAGGTGTCTCATCATGCTCAAAACGAAGCCCTCTAGTTGCAAGCAGGGCTGCCCGAGTTGTTATGATAAAGAGAAGCTCCTTCGTGCAAGTCGGATTTCTATGTTTCCAAAACCCAACGGCTCGGCTACCTCGAAACCTGCTAACTCGGCCAGTTGACGTTTGTCAACTCGTCCACTAATTTTACCCCAGTATACTACTTTGCAGCCGATGCCAAGACAGCAAAGAGCACAAATATTCCATGAAGAACCTTTCCCCCATACAGCCCAAGCTACTCAGCAGAATCAATGAACGCCTCGTCATGAGGATGGTTCGAGACCGAGGCCCGTTAACACGGGCGGAAATGTCAAAATCCATAGGCATCACTTTTCCGACGGTCATCAAAGCGGTTTCGTCGTTACTGGAGTCGAAGCTCCTGGAAGAGGTAGAAGTATCGCAATCGGGCCCAGGGCGACCGGCGAAACGATTGCGTTTAGCGAGTGAAGATACTCAAGTCGTTGGTGTTACCCTGAGTGACACGGAGTGCATCGTCGCATCAGCCGGCTTGGATGGAGTCATCGTTGCCGGAAACACCAAAAGCTTCCCTACGCCAGCAAATTACGACTCGCTTCTTGCAAAGATAACCAGCCTTACTAAGGAACTCATGCGGCGGGATGATAAGACAACTCTTTGTCTGGGGGTTAGTATTCCCGGAATTGTCGATTATCAGGAGCAGCGCGCGGTACTTTCGGCAAACCTGCCCATTGTCAATGGAAAATACATCGGCAGAGATCTTCAAGCAGTACTTGGTGTCGAATGCTTAATCTTGCGAGATGCGCATGCGTTTTCCTTATCGGAACGACTGCTACACGAAAAGGGCGAGACGGATTCAAATGTAGCCATGCTCGACCACTCCGAGGGTATTGGCTTGGGAATGATGGTCAATAATCAGTTCTTAACGGGAAACAAGGGCTTTGCGGGGGAACTTGGGCATATTCCCATTGTCTCGGATGGAGATGTTTGCAATTGCGGGAAAAAGGGCTGCCTGGAAACCGTTGCCAGTGAATGGGCATTGGAAGCCAAAGTCTCTACTGCCTTGGAGCGTCCGGTGAAAATCGACGAAATACTGGTGTTGGCCAAATCCGGGAACGAGCCGGTGCTGAGAGAAATCAATCAAATGTGCGATTATTTAGCGCTCGGAGTGGCTTGCGTCGTCAACATCTTCAATCCAGGAACATTCTATATTTATGGTCAATGCTTCAGGGAGTTGCCACATTTGCTCGATTTGCTTGTGGAGAACACCCGCCAGTATGCGTTGGAGCCCTCCTTCCTAGCTTGCAACTTTGTTCATGCTCAAGGTGGAGAACTGGATGGAACGATTGCCAGTGCCATCAACTATTTGACCGACTCACTCGTGCCAGACCTTGACGACTATCTGACAATTGCAAAGGAGTGACGCGAGAAGCCTTCGCGACTCCAAGGGGATCGATCGAAAAAGCCGGCCAAAACAAAATCGAAGCAAAGTCGGTTTATTTGCGACGCCATGAGTATTCTGCTTGAAATCTGCGTAGATTCGATCGTTTACTCACCTCGGGCCAGACAGCCAGCGCCGAGGAAGGCGTGTCTTTGATTCGGCAGCTTTGCGATCGAAGCCATGATCGAATCGTCTTGCTCGCTGGCGCTGGAGTAAACTCACGGAACGCCCAGA
>JAJRWS010000566.1 GCA_024276705.1 Planctomycetota bacterium
GTGTCTAAGCTACCCGATTCCAGTGTATCATAACCGGCTGAACCACCACCGAAGGCTCGGTGAACAAAGAGGCCGCTGACTTCACTACCATCTGCCCAGCTATTAATGATGGACGGGTTGAGAAAATTCCACGAGGTTGTTGCTCCATCCATTGTTTGTCCAGAGTCATTCAAAACGGCTCCGATGGCTGTGGCAATATTTCCGCCCGCGCCATCCCAACCGTTAGCCCCGAGGTTCGGATTGTTGTAGGTCACTTCATCAGCAATCCAGTCCTCGGTTGGCTGGGCTAGGTTGAAGAACGAACTGGAAGGCGAGGCCACTTTTACGGTTAAAGTTGCACTGAGAATCGTTGCAAACCCCGTTTTGAGCGATGCTGGAATGTCAAACTTCATCAGTCCGATACGGGAATTGCCACCCAAAAGAATCGCTTCCGTCGCCGTGTCAAAGTTTACATTATTGCCCAAATTAAAACTATCTACATACCCATCGGATACCGGATTAAGCACGAGAAGTTCGGCCCTTAAATCGGTCGTTGACAGGAGTCCACAGAGCAATATTGCAATCGATACGACAGGCAATCGTATCCGACACGATAATTTTCTTCTGTGACTTATCACTTGTTTCCTTCCCAGAGTTCGCAAGAAAACGCTAACAAAGTTGGAGTGTTACTAAACCCGGCCCACTGTTCACGAAAACGCGTGATGCAAGGCTCGTGAAGACAAGGTACGACACTTTTCTATCCCCGATAGCTCCTTCTCATGCTGCTACAAGCAATACCGGCTGCCATCGCAATCAACGCGAATGTCGATGGTTCAGGTATTGCGGCTGTGACGGTAGGCAGTGGGCCAGGATGTATGGTGCCAAAGTTTAATTCCCAGTCTGCCAGATCAGATGCGCTCAAGGGGGTCGGCGACTCACCACGCTGCCAACTGAGAAAGTCGGCCCCATCAACATCGGCATCGCTATCAAAATCGCCAACCACAGGTACGTGGTATACAATCGTTAGGGTTGGCGGGCTTACCCCCCCCCCTGTTTCTAATGTGCCGTAGCCGGCACCGCCGCCAGCCAAATTTCGACCGATGACGACAGCACTTGCTTTAGTACCATCTGCCCAATCATTGATCACAGACGGCTCGAAGAAAACGTAAGGAGTGGGGAACTCGCCAGTTGTAGTTATTTGCCTTCCTCCTGCCAAAGCGTCCGCTTGGAGATTGCCTGCAATATCAAGAACGCTAGTGATGTCTCCACCTGCCCCGTCCCAACCGTTAGCCGCACTGGATGGATTGTTGTAGGTCACTTCATCGGCAACCCAGTCGACTTGTGCCTGTACGGCAGTGTAAAAGACAGAAGGATTTGTGGTTGTGACTTCGATGTCTAGCGTAACACTGCTGATTGTTACTAGGCCGGTTTGAAGGGATGCTGGAATGTCAAATCGCATAAGGCCGTACTGAAAGGAACTACCCCAGACAGAGGCCTCTGTGGCGGTATCGAAATTTGTGTTGCCCGAACCTCCTGATTGGACATAACCATCTGAAATCGGATTCAGCACGAGCACGTCAGCCTGCGCGACAGAAAACATGCCTAGTAATCCGAACGTCAAAACCGCTGCCGACAACGACTTCCAAAGCGATGTCTCTAAAAAGGTGCTTCCCATGAGCTTCTTTCTCCTAGTTAAAAGTGAAAATCTGAAGTTCGTAAAACATCCGTTGCCTATCTCAAACCGGCTGCTGCCCTAACGCCTGGCCACAGCAGTTTCTCCAAGTGAGTCTCGCCATGTCGCGCGAGGGATTACCTTTCAATTGCTTCTCCGTGTTCTTCTTGAAGTTTGCTAAAAAGATCGCTCTCGAAGCCTGAGAGTCCCTCAGTCAAGTCGATCAAATCTCGGTGGCCCAGGCGGTCAGACTTGTGTAACTCAATGGCTAGCAGGTCGATCTCTTCGATTTCCGGATAAAAGTCAAAATCTCTGTCGGCTTCTAGAAGACGCTCAACAAGTGGGTTGTTGTACCTAGCACGACCAAGAATTCTCAGTTCAGCCTGGCTGCCATTGTCTGGCTGTCCTACACGGAGATCATCGACTGCGGCTTGCATGTTTACTACCGAGGCGATTGTATTTAGGAAGTGGTTTGCGGAGAAGTCTTCGCCAACGGGTGTCAGGTTTTGAACAGTAGCTATGTTGCTTGTGGTTTCAACAGAGCTTGTGGTTTCAACTGGGATTGTGCTTCCCGGACCAGCCGCAGCAGAAGTGGCAGCTCCTAGTGCCCCCACTCTCTCTAAGGCAAACGATTCAATAGCAAAACCTCCGTCTCCGTTGATCACCAAACGCACCGTTTGCAGACCAGCATTCAGAAAAGTTCCCTCCAAGGAATAGGCCTTTAGTTGAGGAGTCCCATCGCCATGGACTCGGCCCAAGGTGTTCCAATTTTGGCCATCGCTTACCTGGACACTAACAGAATCGTAGACTCCAAGTTCAGACGCAGTCAGTTGCCAGTCGTAGGTTCCGGCAGACTGCACGTCGATGGTGTACTCCAGCCATTCGCCAAATCGAGTCCAGCCAACCGATTGAAAACCCGCGTCCACCCCCTCTGCAGGGCGATCGCTAGCAGCGCCAAAAAGGTTTTCTGCGTCGACATCTTTGTAGGAAACTCCGGAACCCAACGTGTCATACCAGATGGCCTTAATCAGGGTCGATCCTGTGTCGCTAATAGGATAGGCACGAAAATCAAGAGAATCATCCTGCCCAGTACCTGCGAGGAACTGGAGATCTCCAAATTCGGTGGCCCCCGCATCGGGAGCCGTCCCATTAAATCCTGCGGTGTAAGGGTCAACAATTTCCCCATAGTCTCTCGCGGAAGAACCACTGGTCAGCCGCAAGTCCCCGTTCGCCGCATCGACAAAACCGACAGCACCAACTGTGCCAACAGAAAAATTACTAGCAGCAAAAATGGGGGACCCTGTGTTATAAATCGAAACACCACCGACAAGAATGTTGTTGCGAATCACCGTCCCCGCCATGTTCCGTGTCCCGGGGTCCGGCCCCCATGCGTCGATCGCCAAATCTCTTCCAATCAAAGTGTTGTTATAAACGAGGATGCCTTGCGGATTGGAATAGGTATTGATTTGCAAGGCCTTACCCGCGTTCCAAACGACATTGTTGTGAATAACATAGTTTGAACTTCCGTTATCGGGGTAAATTCCTACAGCGAGTTTTGAATTAGCAGGATCGCCAAATGCATAGATATCGTAAATACGGTTGTAAGCGATTACCGTTCCTTTGCTGTCGTTGACGGGGTCGACGCCGTACGTGGATAATGCTCCTCCATCGCTGGTCTGAAGCATTGCGTTGTATAGCTCGTTGTTAATGATGCTGCTCGATTCAACATATCCATGGACGATTAAGCTTCGCCCCGAGTTGTACATGGTGTTAAAAGCAATTTTGAGGTTGCGATTGATCGGCATCGACGCGGTTTTTAACGCCTGCACCGCAGCGGTATCTGTAGCTGAATACCCCACATCGCGGATGACATTATTGACTACCGAATTCCCTTCTCCGACGACCAAGACTCCATTTCCCGCGCTATAGGCGATGGTGCTGTCCTTTAACGTATTACCTTTCCCTTTCAGGATGATTCCCGTGTCTTCTTTTCCTCTTTGCCAAGCATCCGAACCGATGAGTTCAAAATGGCTCACATACTTTGCATCCATGTTCTGGATTGTGATGTATTCACTGCTTTCACTCGTCCGAATCGAGGCTCCAAAGACATCGACCCCATCGAGAACGATATAATCTTTCCCTGATAAGTTAAAAGCAAGTTCCCGAGCTTTGTATTCCACGACGGCATTGTCTGGATCGCCCCCGCCGGGTTGCCAGAGATAAAGCGTGTCGGTATTGGGATCACGATACCACTCGCCCGCGCTGTCAAGTGCTTTAAATGCTCCGGTGATATAGTAACGGTCGTTATCTACCGGCTGATAAGTGGCACCAACTCGCAATCCGGCAAGATTAAAATCGAGCGTGTTGCCAGCGCTACTAGCCTGAATTTGTCCTGTATCTTGGACCCACCCAGAGCCAGAACTCATACGCACATAGCCACCGACCCATTCCGACGCATCTCCGGGAAGATCGGCGTCGGTCAAAGAGACTTCCCATTGTCCGCTGACAAAACTGCTAGTCACGGTGCTGCTGGTGTCCCAAACGGGACGGGATACATCAAGTGTTGTTGTGTTCGGGAAACGGGCCCAGAACATCATTTGGCTGTTGACAAAGATTTGGTCGTTGCCAACGCCCATCGAATCGAGCATGCTCGCCTGGTAGATATTGCCCGATTGTTGAGTCCAGGCTGTAACCAGCTCCGTTCCACTGACTGTAACCGTCTCGTTGTTATAGGCTTGAAACGTAATGGGGTTACTTGACGTACCACTATTGATGGGGATGACGGTTTCGCGGTAAGTTCCGCCCCGAATGTTGACTGTGCTTCCCGCTTGAGCAACGTTAGCCGCCTCCTGAATCGTTTTGAAGGGGGTGCCCAAGCTAGTTCCATTTCCACTGGACGTTACATTCCCATCGACCCACCAAGAATCACCACTCAGCAGCATGCGATCCTCTAATACTTCCATTGACAACCGTCGCGAGGTCTCCTTTCTCGCTGGCTGCGAGTTGGCAGTTCGGTTAGGCCCCTTCTTCTTTACAAACAGTTTTGTAAAATTGGTGAACATGTTTATCTCATGAAATAATTCGGTTTGAGCTACAAAATTACTACTTGTCTTCCAGGTGAAATAACAGCGGCTCAGTGCGCCCAGGTTCAATGTCGACAACCAAGCCGCTCGAGGCATAGCTCGTGTATTTTTTTGGAATCAGGGAAGCCCCTAGTCCCATTGGCTCAGCGCGTTGTGAAGAAGGGGTTTTCTGGGAATCAGGCTGCTGCGACTCATAACAGGTGATACGCACCTTCTGCTTACCCAAGACCACCCCATCTTCCGAATCATGGGTAGTTAGCACAAAAGTTCCGTCTGGTTGAATGATGGCAGTGGCTGGTTGCCCTTGGGGGGACTGCAACATCACGGCACCAAAAGTGAGCGGCTTGTCTCGGTAAAACACCTGGCCACGAACCGGCACCATCTCAGGGCCCGAATCGCAGCCCGCCGTCATCAGTATCGCAGCAGCTAGGGCCGCAGTCACCAACACCTTGCAGTTAGTCCTAATAGCTGGCATTTACTTCTCCACCATCAATGGTTGCTAAGGCTTGGTAAACTTCGATGTTAATATTGTCGGTGATCGAATTGACACTCCCATCGGCAAACACAAATTGGGCGATTCCTGGATGAAAGCTACCCATCGGCAAATGGTTGAACCCAACGCCAACGCCACGATCTACGTTACTGTTAAGGGGATGTTCGGCAATTTTGAAAGCGTAGCTGCCGGGATTGTTATCAATGTCGCCAGTTCCTCCTAAAATCCAGGGACGAACATTGCCAGGTGGCTCGTCGCAAAATGCGCCAGGTCCATTACAGTGAACAAATTCTCCAATGGCAAAGCTATTGCTTAGTCCATCTGATATCTGAGCTGGACGACGTAGCAACGTCCACGCAAAAAAACCGTTGTTGGGAAGATCGCCAGCCGACGAAATATTAACCGTGACGCCTGCTGCGCTCGACACCACTCCTGGCTCCGTGGTCGTAGCACCCGTGAGATCAGGAACAACGCCGCCAACTCCCTGGTAAGTGGTGTAGGCCCCTTCTAGCCA